>NZ_JBEYUI010000004.1:0-367077 GCF_040643455.1 Micromonospora sp. NPDC047134 | reverse complement strand
CCCGACCCCGCGAAACGTTGGGCTGGGACACCCCAGCCCAACGCCTGGCCCAACTCATCACTACCTAACGATTGCACTCACCCCTTGACCCCGCCGATCGAACACTGCCGCTAACCTCATGATCAACGGGGCAAACCCGGGGGAGGTGGGGGTGTTAGGGGAGGAGGCGGCGGAGGGTGGTTATGTCGGTGGCGTGGCCTTCGTGGTGGGTGGTGGGGGTTTCCACGAGGATGGGGACGCCGGCGGTGGCGGGGTGACGCATCAGTTCGGCGAAGGCGGGCTCGCCGATGTTGCCCTTGCCGATGTTCTCGTGCCGGTCCCGGGTGGAGCCGCACAGGTCCTTCGAGTCGTTGGCGTGCACCAGCCGGAGCCGATCCGCGCCGACGGTCGCCACCAGGGTGTCCAGGGTCTCGGTCATGCCGCCTTCGGCAGCCAGATCGTGCCCGGCGGCCCAGGCGTGGCAGGTGTCGAAGCAGACTCCCAGCCATGGGTGCCGGTCCACCGCGTCGAGGTAGGGGCCGAGGTGCTCCACCCGGCTGGCCAGCGACCGGCCGCCGCCCGCGCTCGGCTCGACCAGCAGCATCGGCCCGCCACTGTCGGCCGCCGAGTCCAGTAGCGGCAGCAGGGATTCGCGTACCTGCCGCATGGCCGCCTCGGCGTGCCCGGCGTCCACCGCGCTGCCGGCGTGGAACACCACCGCGCGAGCACCGATCGCGGTGCCCCGGCGCAGGGCGTGGGCCAGGCTCTGCTGGGACCGTTCGACCGTGGCCGGGGTCGGTGAACCCAGGTTGACCAGCAGCGAAGCGTGGATGTAGACGGCCGTGCCCCGCTCGGCGCAGCCGTCGCGGAACAGGGCGTCCTGCCCGGGGTCACCGGCCGGCATCGCCCAGCCCCGGGAGTTGCCGACGTACACCTGGGCCACCTCGGACCCGGCGGCGTCGAGGTACGGCAGTGCCGCCTTCGCCAGTCCACCCGAGGTGGGGGTGTGCGAGCCGATCGGCCGGTGGCTGGTCATCAGAAGCACCCGATGGTGATCTGGGTGCCGGGGGCCACCTGCGTGTTCTCGGGCGGGTTCTGGAACCGGGCCACGGCCGCCGGGTTGAACTGCACCGCCACCGGGAAGCCCTGGCTCTCCAGCACCTGCTTGGCCTGCTGACAGGGCAGGTCGATGACCCGGGGTACGGCCACCAGCGGTGGACCTTCGCTGACCTCCAGCCGGACCTGGGCACCCTTCTCCACCCCGCTGCCGTCGGCCGGGCTCTGCCCGAGCACCTCGTCGCGGGGCTTGTCGGACTGCTTGTAGGTCGGTTCCACCAGGACCAGGCCGAGCTGGGCGATCTGGGTACGGGCCTCGTTGAGGCTCTTGCCGACCAGGTTCGGCACCGTGATCGGGGCGCGGCCCTTGCTCAGGATGACGGTGATCTCGTCGCCCGGCTCGACTTCCTTGCCGGCCTCCGGCTTGGTGGCCACCACCACGCCTTCGGGCAGGCTGTCGTCGTACCGGGCGTTGCCCTTGACGATCTTCAGTTGGGCGTTGACCAGGTCGGTTTCGGCCAGGTCGAACTCCTTGCCCACCACGTCGGGCATCGGGAACCGGGCCGGCCCCAGCGACAGGGTCAGGGTGATGGTGCCGCCCTTGAGGATCCGGGCGGCCGAGGCGGGCTCCTGCGCCACCACCCCGTCGCGCGGGATCTGCTCGTCGTGGCGCGGGTCGGCGTACTTCAGGGTGAAGCCGCCCTGCGCCGCCTGCGCCTCCGCCTGGGCCTTGGTCATGCTGACCAGTTGCGGGGCGGTGGTGTAGCGGCCCACCCCGAACCACCAGCCGCCGAGGGCGGCCACCAGGCCGAGGACGACCACGACGGCGGCGACCGCGAGACGTCCGTTCGACTCGCCCAGGAGACGGGTACGCCATTCGGCGAGTTGGGCCCACCGATTCCCGTCGCCGTCCGGGGCCGCCCGACGACGTCCCCGGGCGGGTGCCCCACCCTCGGGCAGCCGGGCCCAGGTGGGCCGCTCGGCGGGGCGGACCGCCGCCACCATCATGGTGGGCTGGGCGACCACCGGGTCGTCGGCCACTGCGGACAGCATGGCGGTCTGGGCGTTGGCGTTGCCGATTCCGTCCCGGGCCACCTGCACCTCGGCCAGCAGCGCCCCGGCATCGACCGGCCGGGTAGCCGGGTCACGGCGGGTGGCCCGGGCCACCAGGTCGTCGAGCACCCTGGGCAGGCCGGGTACCAGGGTCGAGGGCGCGGGGACGTCCCGGTCGACATGCTGCCAGGCGATGTCGATCGGCCGGTCACCGTCGTACGGCACCCGGCCGGTCAGCATCTCGAACAGCACGATGCCGGTGGAGTAGACGTCCGTACGGGCGTCGGCCCGGCCGGTGGTGACCAGCTCCGGGGCGACGTACGCGACCGTGGCCATCAGCTGGTTGCCGCTGTCGTGGTCGGTGCTCGCCTCCACGGCCTGCGCCAACCCGAAGTCGGTGACCTTCACGACGCTGTCGACCAGGTTGGCCGGACCGCCGCTGGGTGCCTCGGCGACGAGCACGTTCTCCGGCTTGACGTCGCGGTGGACCAGCCCGGCCCGGTGCGCGGCGGCCAGGGCGGCCAGGATCTGCTCGGTGATGGCCAGCGCCTCGTCCGGGTTGAGTCGGCGCCGCTCGGTCAGCACCTCCCGCAGGGTGCGCCCCCGGACGTACTCCATGACCAGGTACGGCCGCCCGGCGTGGGTGCCCTGGTCGTAGACCGCGACCACGTTGGGGTGGGTCAGCCGGGCGATGGTCTTCGCCTCGTCGCTGAACCGGTCGACGAAGCTGGCCAGACCGGCCCGGTCCGTCGGCCCCGATGTCGAGTGAATGATCTTGACCGCCACGATGCGTTCGAGTCGTTCGTCCGTGGCGGTGTACACGGTCGCCATGCCGCCACGAGCCACGCGACCGCGGATGCGGTAGCGCCCGTCGATCAGCGAGCCCAGCAACGTGTCGGCGACCTGTGTGTCCATCGGCAGCGAGTCTATGTGTCGGGGGATGAAGGTTGAACAGGATGCTACCGCCGAGCGAGCCTCCCCGGGTCCGCCGTGGTGTCACGGACGGTGGTCGATCCTGGTCAGGGAGGCTGTTGACCCGGTGCCGGGAGGACGTGGCAGGGTGGTCGGGTGACCGACTCCGTACCCACCGACAACGCCGCGCCGGGGGCCACCCCCGCCGGGCCGATGGACTGGCTGACCCTGCCGGACGTCGCCGAGCGGCTCGATCTGCCGATCAGCAAGGTGCACCAGAAGATCAGGGACCGGGAACTGATCGCGGTACGCCGCGACGGTGTCCGCCGGATCCCGACCGACCTGGTGGCCAACGACACCGTGCTCAAGCACCTGCCCGGCGTGCTCAACCTGCTGGCCGACGCCGGCTACGACGACGAGGCGGCGCTGCGCTGGCTCTACGAGCCCGACCCGACCCTGCCGGGCGGAACCCCCGCCACCGCCCTCGCCGGCGACCAGGCCCGCGAGGTGAAACGCCGCGCCCAGGCCCTCGGCTTCTGACCCACCCCACCCCTCACCCCGCCCTCGCCGTACGGAGGCGGGGTGAGGACGTCAGTCGGTGCGGCGGGTGGCGGCTATGGCCAGGTCGACCAGGGACTGGCGGGCTTCGGTGTCCAGGTCGACGGCGCTCAACGCGGCCAGGGCGGCGTCGGTGAGGGTGACGATGCGCTGCTCGGTGCGGGCCAGGGCGCCGGTGGAGGTGATCAGGTCCCGTAGTCGGACCACCCCGGTCTGGTCCAGCTCCGGGTCGCCCAGCCCGGCGAGCAGGACGGCCCGGTCGGCCTCGTCAGCCGCTTCCAGGGCCGCCGCCACCAGGTAGGTCCGCTTGCCCTCGCGCAGGTCGTCGCCGGCCGGCTTGCCGGTCTGGGTGGGATCACCGAAGACTCCCAGGACGTCGTCGCGCAACTGGAACGCCTCACCCAGCGGCAGCCCGTACGTCGAGTAGGCGACCCGTACGTCGGCGGAGGCGTCGGCCAGCGCCGCGCCGATCAGCAGGGGTCGCTCGACGGTGTACTTGGCCGACTTGTACCGGGCCACCTTGCTGGCCCGCTCCAACGAGGTGTCCCCGGTGGCCTGGGTCACCACGTCGAGGTACTGCCCGACGGTGACCTCGGTACGCATCTCGTCGAAGTCCGGCCGGGCCCGGGCCACCGTCCGGGGATCCAGCCCGGCGGAGTGCAGCAGCTCGTCGGACCAGACCAGGCACAGGTCGCCCAGCAGGATCGCCGCCGCGTCGCCGAAGCCGTCCGGAGAGCCACCCCAGCCGGCCGTGCGGTGCCAGGTGGCGAATCGGCGGTGCACCGCCGGCTCACCCCGCCGGGTGTCCGAGCGGTCCATCAGATCGTCGTGGATCAGGGCGCTGGCCTGGACCAACTCCAGGGCGGCCAGGGCGGTGACCACCGCGTCGGTGTCCACTCCGCCGGCTCCTCGGTACCCCCAGTAGGCGAAGGCGGGCCGTAGCCGCTTGCCGCCGCCCAGCACGAACGCCTCGATCGCGTCGGCGACCGGCACCAGGGCCGCATCGAGGTCGGTCATCCACGATCGGCGGCCGGCGATGAAGTCGGAGAGGGCCTGGTCCACCCGTTGGCGGAGGCCGGCCCGGTCGACCGGAGAGACAGGAGCAGCGTGGGTCACGTCCCGACGCTAGTGGGTCGGGTCGCGGCGCGCCGACCCACCCACGTTCCGGCGCGTCGCGACTCGCCGGGGGATCCGGGTCGGTGGGCGCGCCGAAGCCGGTCGGCAGGGCCGGCGTCGCCGCTCCCGGTCGCCGGCCGCCGCTGCCGGTCCGCCGGCCTCGCCCGGGTCGGCCGGCGGATCGGAGGGTACGCCGAGCACGGCGGCCAGCCAGCCGTGCCAGAACCGGCCGGGGGTACGCCGCTGGCGCTCCCATCGGGAGATCTCGTGCCGGCTGAGGGTCGGCACCCCGGCGGCGGCGCACAATTCGGCGGCCAGCCGGGACTGGCTCCACCCTCGGGCCAGCCGTAACCGGGTCAGTGGCGGCCCGGACAGCGGATCGGGCGGGTGCGGGAACATCGGTCCTCCGGAGGGTCGACACGCGGGATGGTCGGCCCGGACTCGGACCACCCATCGGTGGATCATGACCCCCGCGCGGCCCCCTGTGGTCCGCAGACCACCCGCGCTGAACAACAGATATCCGAGGGGTCCGACGTTTTCCCGTCCGGCGAACTGGACCCGGCCCGGACCGGTAACAGGCCCGGGCCACACCGGAGAACTGGGCCGGGGGCGCCTGGACGGTCGGGCAGTGATCCCTGGCAGTGGGAAGCGGATAGGGATCCGTGGACTCTCCGGCTAGAGTCGATGCGTGGCGCTCGGTCTACCCTCGGTCCTCCCGAATCCGCAACCAGCGATCGGGGAGCTGGTCCGTGACTGCCAGCCGACCTTCTCCTTCGAGTTCATGCCGCCGAAGACGGCGGAGGGCGAGCGGCAGCTCTGGCAGGCGATCCGCGAGCTGGAGCCGTTGCGGCCCTCGTTCGTCTCGATCACCTACGGTGCCGGCGGCACCACGCGGGACACCACTGTCTCGGTCACCGAACGGGTGGCCACCGAGACCACCCTGCTGCCGATGGCTCACCTGACCGCGGTCAACCACTCGGTGGCCGAGCTGCGGCACGTGATCGGGCGACTGGCCGGTGTCGGGGTGCGCAACGTGCTGGCCGTGCGGGGTGACCCGCCCGGTGACCCGACCGGCGAGTGGGTCCGGCACCCCGAGGGTGTCGACTACGCCGAGGATCTCGTCCGCCTGGTACGCCGCTCGGGCGACTTCAGTGTCGGGGTGGCCGCCTTCCCGTACCGGCATCCGCGTTCGCCGGACATCGCCACGGACACCGAGCACTTCGTCCGCAAGTGTCGGGCCGGTGCCGATTTCGCCATCACCCAGATGTTCTTCGACGCCGAGGAGTATCTCCGCCTGCGGGACCGGGTAGCCGCCGCCGGCTGTGACACCCCCATCCTGGCCGGGGTGATGCCGGTGATCCGCATCGGCACGATCGAACGCTCCGTGCAACTGTCTGGGGCCCCCTTCCCGCCGGCGCTGGCCGAGCGGTTCGAGCGGGTCGCCGACGACCCGGAGGCGGTCCGCCGGCTCGGCATCGAGCAGACCAGCGAGATGTGTCAGCGGCTGCTCGCCGAGGGTGTTCCGGGCATCCACTTCATCACCTTCAACCGGTCCACGGCGACCCGGGAGATCTGGCAGAACCTGCGGGTGGGCGCCTCGAAGTGAGCTCGACGGCGCGATACCTCAGCGCCGCCGCGACGGTTGAACCGTGGTGGGCAGACAGCTGAACTGGAACGAGTACGCCACCGCGTGGGCCCGACTGCACGGTGGGTTCGACCCCCGTGCCGCCACGCCGGTGGTACGCGGTTGGCTGCGTCTGTCGTACCATCTCGGGTTTCTGCTGGGCCGGCTGCGGGTCGGTCCGACCGCGGTGACGGCGGTCGGCGTACTCCTCTGCCTCTGTGTGCCGTTGTTCGCGGTCCGTCCCGGTGACGGTCCGTTCCTCGGCGCCCTGTTCGTGTTGCTCGCCTCGGTGGCCGACAGTGTCGACGGGGCGGTGGCGGTGGCCACCGGGCGCACGACCCGGCTCGGCTATGTCTACGACTCGCTGGCCGACCGGATCGGTGAGGTCGCCTGGCTGGCGGCGTTCTGGCTGGTCGGTGCGCCGGGTGCGCTGGTCGTCGCGGCCGGCGCGCTGTCCTGGCTGCACGAGTACGTCCGGGCCAGGGCGGTCGCCGCCGGGATGCGGGAGATCGGCGCGGTGACGGTGGGGGAGCGGCCCACCCGGGTCTGCGTGGCCCTGGTGGGGCTGCTGCTGGCCGGCCTGACCGGGCTGATTCAGCCGGATCTGGCGGCCGGCACCATCACCATGGCGACCGCGGTGTGGGTGCTGCTGGCCGCCTTCGGGCTGGGGCAACTGCTCTCCGCGGTACGTCGGGCGTTGATCGACGCCGACTGACCGCCTCCCGGAGTGTTAACAAGGGGCCCTTCCTCTACCCGAGGCGTTAATAAGGTGCCCTTCCTTGCACCTACCAGGCGGGGCCGATGGCATCGGCGACGATCTGGGCGGACAGGGTCACCATCGGCAGGCCGCCGCCCGGGTGACTGGAGCCGCCGACCAGCCACAGGCCGCGCGCCGGTCCCCGGTTGGCCGGACGCAGCAGGCCACCGGCGGTGCCGTAGATGGTGCCGCCCGGGGCGCCGGTGGCGGTGGCCAGGTCGGCCGGGGTCCGGATGTCCTGGAACACCAGCCGGTCGCGGACCTCCACGCCGCGCTCGGCCAGCACCTCCAGGATCCGATCGGCGTACGCCTGCGCCAGCCCCGGTCGACGCCAGTCGATCGCGTCGGGGGCGGTGCCCTGGCGGGCGGCGTTGACCAGCACGAACCACGCCTCGTGGCCCTCCGGGCGGACCGCCGGATCGTCGGCCACCGTGACGAAGATCGTCGGGTCGGCGGCCGGCCGGGCCCGGACCCCCCGACCCGGGTCGCCGAAGACCGCGTCGAACTCGGCGTCGTAGTCGCGCGGGAAGAAGACGTTGTGGTGGGCCAGCCCGCTGTCCCCGCGTACGCCGAGCAGCAGCACGAAGCCGGCCAGGCTGCGGTCGGTGAGCCCGGCCAACCGGCGGGGGTCCGGCAGCAGGTCACGGTAGACCGTCAGGGCGTCGACATTGGCCACCACCACGTCGGCGGGGATCGGGGCGCGCTGGTCGGCCACGCGTACCCCGTGCACCCGACCGCCGGTGGCGTCGATCCGGGTGACCGTGGTGCCGGTACGCACCACCACCCCCAGGTCCAGGCAGCGCGACAGCAGGGCGTCGGCCAGGGTGCCCAGCCCGCCGCGCAGGTACCAGCCGCCGAAGGCCAGTTCGGCGTAGGGGACCGCGACCAGGGCGGCCGGGGCCCGACGCGGATCGGCGCCGGTGTAGGTGGCGTACCGGTCCAGCAGCATCCGCAGTCGAGGATCGGACAGGTGGGACCGGCCCAGTCCGCGCAGGCTCTGCCCGGGGCGGATCGCCGCCAGGTCGCCCAGCCGCCAGGCCAGTCGGGCCAGGTCCCGGGGGGAGTCGACTCGGCGGCGCAGGATGTCGTGTTCGCTGGCCCGCCAGACCCGGGCGGCGCGCCGCCACAGCCGCTGCCAGTCCGCGGCGGCCCGGTCACCGAAGGCCGCGCCGATGCGGGCGGTGAACTCCGCCGGGTCGGCGCAGGAGTCCAGCACCGGAGCACCGTCGGGGAAGACGTGCCGCACGATCGGGTCCAGCGGCACCAGGTCCAGGTATTCGTCCAGCTTCGCCCCGGTGGCCTCGAACAGCTCGTGGAAGACCTCGGGCAGGGTGAGCAGGCTGGGCCCGGTGTCGAAGTGGAAGTGGCCCGAGGGGGTGTCGCGGGTGTGTCGTCCCAGCTTGCCGCCGACCGTGTCGGCCTGCTCCAGAACGGTCACCTGGTGCCCGGTGACAGCCAGCCGGGCGGCGGTGGCCAGCCCGCCCACCCCGGCCCCGACGACCACGATCCGCGCCATGCCGCGTCCTCCCCTGACCGTGTCGAGGTCCCTGCTCCGCACCCGCCGAGGCGGAGCTAGCCGACCGGACGGCCGCGCCAGGACAGGCGCCGCCGCTTGCGCAGATGGTACGACCGTACGGTCAACCAGCCGAGGACCGCGACCGACACGGGGTGGCTCAGCGCGTCGGGCCAGGCCCGCCCGCCGGTGGCCCGGGCGCTGACCACCCGTCCCACCACCCCGGTCAGGTACGCCAGGGCGGCCACCCCGGCCAGGGCCGGTGCCCCGGCCAGCAGGGCGGCCACGGCGACCAGCGGCGGCGCGGTGTAGAGCAGGAGCAGCAGGCCTACCACCAGCGCGGCGGCCAGCGGATGCCCGAAGGTGGCCCACAGGGACTTGGTGTAGCCGTCACGCAATTGCGGCCAGGTGTCGTACATCCGGCAGGTGGCCAGCCGGGAGCCGTCGGCCAGGGCGATCCGGCCCCCGGAGCGTTTCACCGCCCGGGCCAGCTCGATGTCCTCCAGCACCCGGTCGGCGACCGCGGCGTGCCCCCCGGCCCGCAGGTAGCCGGCCCGGTCGACCACCAGGAACTGCCCGCCGGCCGCGGCCAGGGAGGGCCGCGGCGAGCCTTCCATCGCCCGCAGCGGCAGGAAGGTCAGCCACAACCACTGCAACAGCGGCTGCACCAGCCGGTCGGCCACCGTCCGCACCACGATCTTCGGGTACGGCGACAGCAGGGTCACCCCGGCGGCGCGCAGTTCGGTGACCGCCGCCGCCACGGCGTACGGGCGGAGCACCACGTCGGCGTCGACGAACACCAGCACCTCGGCCGACTCCTCGGCGTGGCCGGCCAACTGCCAGCAGGCGTGTGGCTTGCCCAACCAGCCCGGTGGTGGGGCGATCCCGGTGTGCAGGGTGACCCGGGGATCGTCGCCGACCAGGGCGCGGACCACCTCGGCGGTGCCGTCCGTGGAGCCGTCGTCGAGCACCACGATCCGCAGCCCGGGTACCCCGCGCTGGGCCAGCAGCGCCCGCAGGCAGGGGGTTACCCGGTCGGCCTCGTCGCGCAGCGGCAGCAGCACGCTCACCCGTTCGCCGGTCTGCACCGGCCGGTCGGTCGGGCGACGCAGCCACCGGCCGGCGTTGACCAGGGTGTGCCCGGTCAACATGACGACGAGGAGCAGTACGACGAGCGGCCCGGTCATGCCGTGACGTCGGCCCGGGTGCGCTCCGCGCCGGCATGGTCGTCGCCGGTCCGGCGGCTGCGCAGCAGCGTCACCGCCAGGGGCACCGCGATCACCGCCATGCCGACACCGCCCCACAGGGCGGAGGCGGGCAGGTCCAGGAAGACCGCGTGGGCCAGCACACTGGAGGCGTACGTCCACAGGTAGAGGGCGTACATCGGTCGGTCGCGG
Organism: Micromonospora sp. NPDC047134; assembly: GCF_040643455.1. NCBI lineage: Bacteria > Bacillati > Actinomycetota > Actinomycetes > Micromonosporales > Micromonosporaceae > Micromonospora > Micromonospora sp. NPDC047134. The sequence goes on along the minus strand of NZ_JBEYUI010000004.1, from coordinate 357,112 downwards.
GTGTCCGTGTCGAGCACGGCGGACCCGGCCAGCGGACGCAGGGCGGTCATCACCAGCACCGCGAACAGCAGCCAACCCAGGTAGTTGCTGACCGGGATGCCGGCCAGTCCGGGCAGCGCCGGGGTGGCGTCGCGCCACACCCAGTGCCCCTCGGCGACCATCTGGGGATCGAGGAAGAGGTCCCAGGTGGCCAGCCCCAGGGTGGCCAGCCCGATTCGCGTCGGCCACCGCCACCACCCGGGTGCCGTGCCGCCGATGATTCGGGTCGCCACCAGCCAGGCAGGCCAGGACATCCAGGTCCAGGCCAGCGGGATGATCAGTGGCACCCCGGCCAGTTTCGGTCCGAGTTGGCCGGAGTAGTCGTAGCTGCCGAAGGGGAAGCCGGTGGCCACCCCCAGGGCCTCGATGGCGAAACCGCCGCCGGTGGCCAGGGCGACGAGCGCCAAAGCGGTACGGGGTCCCCGGCTGAGCAGGGCGTGCCCGACCGAGAGCAGGTAGCCGAGCACGACGGTGGCCACGGTCAGCCGGGCCCGGGTCGACCCCTCGGTCAGCGGGTAGCAGATCTGCGCCAGCACCAGCAGGGCCAGCAGCACCCAGGGGTAGACCGCCCGCAGGGAGCGGGTCGGTGCGACTGCGGTCATGGCCGTACGGGTGGCTGCTCGGCGGCCAGGGGCAGATCCCGGCCGAGCACCCCGAACGGGCGCTCGTCGCCGGGAAAGCGGAAGTCGCGCAGCAGGTCGACGAAGCCGAACCGGCGGTACAACCGCCAGGCCCGGGAGGTCTGCTCGTCGGCCTCCGGAGTGGACAGCAGGGTGGTCGCCCCCTCGGCCAGGGTCAGCAGGGCCCGCAACTGCCCGGCCCCCAGACCATGCCCCTGTGCCGGTGGGCTCACGTGCAACTCGACCACCTCGAAGCAGTCGGTGAGCCAGCGTCGGCGGGCGGCCGGGTCGAGGGCCCGCCAGACCTGGTCGTGCCACCACTGGCCGGCGCTGCCGGTGTAGCCGTACCCGAACCCGGCCAGGTGACCCTCCGCGGTCAGGCTGGCCACGGCGCGGAAACCGGGCCGGCGTACGTGGGTGGCGATGTAACCGCGTCGGCCCGCCAGCAGGTCGGCGCGGTAGCCCATGGCGTCGCCGTAGACGGTCACCACGTCGTCCAGTCGCCGGAGGAGATCGTCCGGTGTCCACCGCACCAATCTCATGCCCGTCCACCCTTCGCCGGGTCTGCGTCGACCCACCCCAGTACCGTCCGGTCACCGATCACGTCACGCACCTCGAACCGGGCGAAGAGTTCCTCCGCGTACCATCGCGCGGTCTCCGTCCGGGTGATCGCGGCCCGGTGCTGCGGGTGACGGTACGCGAACCCCACCAGGTCCGCCGGATCGCGCCACACGCTCACCGTGCCCTGCCAGCCCAGCGGCGCCTCACCGACACCGAAGCGGGCCAGCAGGCCGGGGGCGGCGTGCAGGGCGGCGGCCACCGGGGGGACCGCCCGCCAGAAGGTGAGGGCGCGGGTGGGTCGCAACCGGGCCCGGGTCAGGGCCAGCACCGGCCCGGTCACCCGGCCACCGGCCGGCTCGCCGAAGGGCCGCCGACCGGACCACTCACCCCGGCTGCTCAGCGGCCGCAGGTCGAGCCGGACACCGGCGGTGGCGATGTCGGACCAGGCCCGGCCCACCGGTGAGTCGGCGAACCGGGTGGCCGCGAGAGGGGAGTCCCACACCGTCAACGCCGCCCAGCGGGTCGGGTCGGCGTCGCCCGGCCCGAAGCCGGTGCCGGTCCCGGTGCCGAGCAGCTTGCCGAACCGTACGCCGGGCAGGGCGCGCAACCGGCGCGGGTCCCGCGCCATCCGCAGCAGCGCCCGACCCACGGCGGTACGCGGGATCCGCCACACGTGCAGAGTGACCAGCTGGGGGACCTGCTCCGGCCCGTTCACGCCGCCGCGCTCGTTCACGCCACGTCGGTCGGGGTGCCGCCGGTGATCCGCAACAGTTCGGCGTACGTGCTGGGGAAGACCGCCTGGGGTACGCCACCGGCGGCCCAGATCTCGTCGTACTTGTCCAGGGCGTTGTCCACCAGGGTGCGCAGCGGCTGCGGATGGCCCACCGGGGCGACCCCGCCGATCACCTGGCCGGTGTGCTCCTTGACGAACTGCGGCGTGGCCCGGCGCAGCCGGGTGATGCCGAACCGGGCGGCCAAACCGGTGGTGTCCACCCGGTGCGCGCCGGAGGTCAGCACCAGCAGCGGTGCCCCGTCGGCGTCGAAGACGAGGGAGTTGGCGATGGCGCCCACGTCGACGCCGAGCGCCTCGGCGGCGGCTGCGGCGGTGTGCACGGCGTCGGGCAACAGGCGGACCGTGGCCGGGGCGTCGGAACCGTTGCGCGCCTGGGCGGCGTCGAGGGCGTCCTGCACGGCCCGGACATTCGGGTGTGACTGCATCCCGCCATTCTTCCCGGTACCCGTCCAGACGGTGCAGCCGGCCAGGGTGCATCCGGTGGCCGGACAGGTCGGCGCGTCACACGTTGCATTTTCGTCGGGGGGAGGGTGTACTGTCAGCAGCAGTTAGAACGAGTGTTCGATTGAGTCGAACGTTCGTTCCAACCCTCCTCGGGGTGGGTGTTTCGCGGCACCCGACCCTGAGAGGTGCGGTACCGCGGACCGCACCGGGCTTCGGGCAGTCGCGAGTCCGGACCCATCAGGCAGGACCGTCGTCCGCCGCCCACGACCCCCGGGCGGCGGACGACGGACCCGCCGGTACGCCGGCCGGGTGTGGTGTGGGGAAGCTCCACACCCGGCCGGCCACCCCATCTGGTGCGTCTTCCTCCGCACCGCCCGCTGCGGGTGCCCCGCGCCGACGGAACTCCTCCGCCGCGCGGTCGCCCGCCCCGGTCCGCCTGGAGGAGTGACATGCCGACCAGCCCGGCCCAGGTGCCGACGGTGCCCGCGCACGTGTTGCCACACCGCACCCCCGCCCAACTACTGGCGGTGGCTCGGCAAGGGCTCGCCGAAGCCGCCCGGACGAGCCCCGAGGGTCTCCGGTACGCCACCGCCCACCTGGCGGCCCTGCGTGCCGCCGCCGCGGTGCTCGCCGCCCGGGCCCGCCCCGCGCCGACCCGCCGTAGCCGGATCACCAGTGTCTGGGTCCTGCTCGCCGGTGTCGCCCCCGAGCTGCACGAGTGGGCCACCTACTTCGCCCTGGCCGCCGGCAAGCGGGCCGCCGCCGAGGCCGGCATACCCCGGGTGGTCACCGCCCGGGAGGCCGACGATCTGCTCCGCGCTGCGGAGGATTTCGTGGCGGTGGTGGAGTCCGCACTCGACCTGGTCCATCAACCGGCCATCGAGGGGCTCGTCGCCTGAGTCGCGGCGTCCGGTCACCACCGGCGGGACACCAGGCTGACCGGACGCCGTCAGGGCCCTCCCGAGCCGACCATGCCGCCTCGGCACCTTCTTATCTGATCAACGACAGCACCATCCCCGGGCCGGTGCCCGGGGCGACACGACGGGGGTAGATCCGATGGCGGGCCGCATGGTCGTCGGTTCCGCCGCGCTGGCCGAGTTGGTGCGCCCGGCCAGCGCCCCCGATCCGGCGGGCGGCCATCGGATGCTGCCGGTGCGGCCCGAGTTGAGCGGGTTGTTGCCCGGCCGAGGGCTGCGCCGGGGCAGCACCATCGCGGTCGGTGCCGGGCAGTCCCGGCACAGTGGCACCACCTCACTGCTGTTCGCCCTGCTGGCCGAGGCCTCCCGCACCGGCTCATGGTGCGCGGTGGTCGGGTTGCCGACCTTCGGAGCCGGCGCGGCGGCCGAGGCGGGAATCGCCCTGGACCGGCTGGCCCTGGTGCCGCAGCCCGGCCCGGAATGGCCCACCGTGGTCGCCGCGCTCATCGACGGGGTCGATGTGGTGGTCACCGCCGTACCGGCCACGGTCTCCGCCTCCGTCGCCGGCCGACTGGCCGCCCGGGCCCGGCAACGCGGCAGCGTGCTGGTGCCCTACGGCCGGTGGGAGGGTGCGGATGTGACCCTCCAGGTGGTACGCGGGGTGTGGGAAGGACTCGGGTCGGGTCGGGGTCGGCTGCGTCGCCGCGAGGTGACCATCTCGGCGCGTGGCCGGGGGGCGGCGGCCCGCCCCAAGGAGGCCAAGGTCTGGTTGCCCGGTGCCGAACTGACCCGGGTCATCCCCGGCCCCGCCACTTCCCGCAGCGAGTCCACCAGCAGCCGCGCGGCCGTCATGCGCCTGTGGTCGTCGCGATGAGGGTTCCGTGGCGCATCCGGCACCCCGCCGGGTGGGTGAGGCTGACATGAGTGCGGTCGTCCGGACTCTGCTGCTCTGGTGTCCGGACTGGCCGGTGCTGGCCGCCGAGATCATCGACGGGGTGCCGGCCACCGGACCGGTGGCGGTGCTGCACGCCAACCGGGTCCTCGCCTGCTCCGAGCAGGCCAGGGCCGAGGGGGTACGCCGAGGGCTGCGTCGGCGGGAGGCCCAGGGGCGCTGCCCGGGGCTGACCGTCGTCGACCACGATCCCGGGCGGGACGCGCGGGCCTTCGAGCCGGTGGTGGCCGCGGTCGAGGAGGTGGCGGCCGGGGTCGAGGTGATCCGCCCCGGAGCCTGCGCGTTGCCCGCCCGGGGGCCCAGCCGCTACCTCGGCGGGGAGGAGGCGGCGGCCGAACGGATCGTCGAGCATGTCGCGCAGAGCTGCGCGGTGGAGAGCCAGGTCGGCATCGCCGACGGGGTGTTCGCCGCCGGGTTGGCCGCCCGACAGGGGCGGATAGTGCCGCCCGGCGGAACCCCTGAGTTCCTGTCCACCCAGCCCGTCGAGGCCCTGGGCCGGCCGCCCCTGGCCGACCTGCTGCGCCGACTGGGGGTGCGTACCCTCGGTGACTTCGCCGCCCTGTCCGCCGGTGACGTGTTGGCCCGGTTCGGCTTCGACGGGGCGCTGGCCCACCGGATGGCCGCCGGGCGGGACGACCGCCCGCTCGCGGTCCGGCGCCCGCCCGCCGATCTGACGGTCACCGCCGACCTGGACGAGCCGATCGAGCGGGTCGACGTCGCGGCGTTCGCCGCCCGGACCCTGGCCGAACGGCTGCACGAACGGCTCGCCGGGCACGGGCTGGCCTGCACCCGGCTCGGCATCGAGGCGGTCACCGCGCACGGCCAGGAGTTGCACCGGGTCTGGCGGCACGACGGTCTGCTGAGCGCGGCGGCGATCGCCGACCGGGTCCGCTGGCAACTGGACGGCTGGCTGACCGGGGCCCGCCGGGGCGGCCCGGCCCGGCCCACCGCCGGGATCATCCGGCTGCGGTTGGTGCCGGACGGGGTGCTGGCCCAGGCCGGCCTGCAACCCGGGCTGTGGGGCGAGACCGGCGAGGAACGCGAGCGGGCACATCGGGCGCTGACCCGGGTGCAGGGCCTGCTCGGCCCCGAGGCGGTGGTCACCGCCGCGCTCGGTGGCGGTCGCTCCCCGGCCGACCAGGTACGGCTGGTCCCATGGGGCGACGAACGCGCCCCCACCCGCCCCCCTGCCGCCCCGCTGCCGTCCTGGCCGGGGCGGCTGCCGCCGCCTTCGCCGGCGGTGGTGCTGCCCACTGCGCTCGCCGTACACGTGTGGGATGCCGCCGGTGAACCGGTGACGGTGAGCGCCCGGCTGGCGATGAGCGCCCCGCCGGCCCGGCTGAGCACCGACGCGACCGTGGAAGCCCTGGTCCGGGTAGGCGTGGGCAGGGGAGTCGAGATCGTCGGCTGGGCCGGTCCGTGGCCGGTCGACGAGCGGTGGTGGGCCCCGACCGAGGCCCGTCGCCGAGCCCGCTTCCAGGTCTGCCTGGCCGACGGCACCGCACTCCTGCTCGCCGTCGAGCACGGCCGATGGCTGCTGGAGGCGATCTATGACTGACGTGAATCCTGGTACGAAACGGCCCTCCCGGGGGCCGGAACGTACCAAGATCGTGGCGGCCAGGTGGGGACGGTGAGTTTCCACAACCCACGGCTGCCGTGGTCGGAGCTGGAGCGGGTGCTCTCCGGACGGTCGGGCAAGGGGAGAGGTCGGGGGAGTGAGCAGGGTGCCGGGGAACGGCATCTGCATGTGGTGGATCCACTCGCGATCGATGCCGACGGGGGCGACTCGCCGGCCTGGAACCGGCGCCGGGAGCACTACAGTCCGCCGGAGCTGACCCGACCCGACGGGGTGCTGCCGTACGCGGAACTGCACGCCCACACCAACTTCAGCTTCCTCGACGGCGCCAGCCATCCGGAGGAACTGGTCGAGGAGGCCATCCGGCTGGGGCTCACCGCCCTGGCCGTCACCGACCACGACGGCTTCTACGGTGTGGTGCGCTTCGCCGAGGCGGCCCGCGCGCTGCACCTGCCGACGATCTTCGGGGCGGAGCTGACCCTGGGCCTGCCCGGCCCGCAGAACGGGGTACCCGACCCGCACGGCAAGCACCTGCTGGTGCTGGCCCACGGCCACGAGGGGTACGCCCGGCTGGCCACCACCATCGCCCGCGCCCACCTGCGGGGCGGGGAGAAGGGCCGCCCGGTCTACGGCGACCTGGAGGAGATCGCCGCCGACCTGCGGGACCACGTGCTGGTGCTGACCGGCTGCCGCAAGGGGCACGTGCCGGCCGCCCTGCTCACCGAGGGGGTCGAGGCGGCGGCCCGCGAGCTGGACCGGCTGACCGCCCTGTTCGGGGCGGAGACGGTGGCGGTGGAGCTGACCGACCACGGGCATCCGGTCGACGAGGACCGCAACGAGGCCCTGGCCGAGCTGGCCGCCGCCGCCGGGCTGCCCACGGTGGCCACCAACAACGTGCACTACGCCACCCCGGGGCGACGGCGACTGGCCACCACCCTGGCCGCCGTACGGGCCCGGCGCAGCCTGGACGAGATGGACGGCTGGCTACCCGCCGCCGGCACCGCCCACCTGCGCTCCGGGGCCGAGATGGCGGCCCGGTTCGCGGCCTACCCGGGTGCGGTGGCCCGGGCCGCCGAGTTCGGCGCGGAACTCGCCTTCGACCTGCAACTCGTCGCACCGCAACTGCCGGCGTACCCGGTGCCGCCGGGGCACACCGAGATGAGCTGGCTGCGGCAGCTCACCGAGGCCGGTGCGCGGGAACGCTACGGCCCCCGCGCGGCCCACCCGCAGGCGTACGCGCAGCTCGACCACGAGCTGAACATGATCGAGGCGCTGGGCTTCCCGGGCTACTTCCTGGTGGTCTACGACATCGTCGAGTTCTGCCGCCGGGCCGACATCTACTGCCAGGGCCGGGGCTCGGCGGCCAACTCGGCGGTCTGCTACGCCCTGCGGATCACCAATGTGGACGCGGTCCGACACCGGCTGCTGTTCGAACGCTTCCTGGCCCCCGAACGCGACGGCCCGCCCGACATCGACGTGGACATCGAGTCCGACCGCCGGGAGGAGGTCATCCAGCACGTCTACGCCCGCTACGGCCGGGAGCACACCGCCCAGGTGGCGAACGTGATCTCGTACCGGCCCCGGTCGGCGGTGCGGGACGTGGCCAAGGCGTTCGGTTTCTCCCCCGGTCAGCAGGACGCCTGGAGCAAGCAGATCGACCGGTGGGGCGAGGTGGCCACGGCGGACGTGCCGGAGATCCCCGAGCAGGTGATCGCGTACGCCAACGAGGTGCAGACGTTCCCCCGGCACCTGGGCATCCACTCCGGGGGCATGGTGATCTGCGACCGGCCGGTGATCGAGGTGTGTCCGGTGGAGTGGGGGCGGATGCCCGGCCGCAGCGTGCTCCAGTGGGACAAGGACGACTGCGCCGCCGTCGGCCTGGTCAAGTTCGACCTGCTGGGCCTGGGCATGCTCTCGGCGCTGCACTACGGCTACGACATGATCGGGATGAGCCTGGATCTGGGCGACATGAGCCTGGACGATCCCGAGGTCTACGACATGCTCTGCCGGGCCGACTCGGTCGGGGTGTTCCAGGTGGAGAGCCGGGCCCAGATGGCCACCCTGCCCCGGCTGAAGCCGCGCGAGTTCTACGACCTGGTGGTCGAGGTGGCGCTGATCCGGCCCGGCCCGATCCAGGGCGGCTCGGTGCACCCGTACATCCGGCGCAAGAACGGTCAGGAGCCGGTGACGTACGCCCATCCGCTGATGCGCAACGCCCTGGAGAAGACCCTGGGGGTGCCGCTGTTCCAGGAGCAGTTGATGCAGCTCGCCATCGACCTGGCCGGGTTCGACGCGGCCGAGGCCGACCAGTTGCGCCGGGCGATGGGGGCGAAGCGGTCGGTGCAGCGGATGGCCCGCATAGCCGATCGGCTCTACGCCGGCATGGCGCAGCGGGGCATCACCGGTGAGTTGGCCGACGACGTCTACCGCAAGCTCACCGCCTTCGCCAGCTACGGCTTCCCGGAGAGCCACGCGATGAGCTTCGCCTACCTGGTGTACGCCAGCTCCTGGCTCAAGCGTTACCACCCGGGTCCCTTCCTGGCCGCGCTGCTGCGCGCCCAGCCGATGGGCTTCTACTCGCCGCAGACCCTGGTCGACGACGCCCGCCGGCACGGGGTGCAGGTCCGCCGACCGGACATCAACGCCAGCGGGGTGCAGCCGGTGCTGGAGTCCACCCCGGACACCCGGTGGGGCAGCCAGCCGGGGGAGCCGCCCCACGCCTGGGGGCTGGGCGGGCCGGCCGTACGGCTGGGGCTGTCGGGTGTGCGTACCCTCGGCGAGCCGGTGGCCGAGCGGATCGTGGCCGAGCGGACGGCGCACGGGCCGTACCGGGACATGTCGGATCTGGCCCGGCGGGTGGGTCTGACCGCCGCCCAACTGGAGGCCCTGGCCACCGCGGACGCCTTCGCCTGTTTCGGTCTGACCCGGCGGCAGGCGCTGTGGGCGGCCGGCGCGGCGGCCCAGGATCGACCGGACCGGCTGCCCGGCACGGTGACCGGCGCGGCGGCGCCCACCCTGCCCGGGATGGAGGCGGTGGACCGGCTGGTCGCCGACGTGTGGGCCACCGGGTTGTCCCCGGAGAACCATCCGGCCCGGTTCATCCGCCCCCAGTTGGAGGCGATGGGTGCGGTACCGATCGACCGACTGGGTCGGGTGGAACCGGGTCGGCGGATCCGGGTCGGGGGGATCGTCACCCACCGGCAGCGGCCGGCGACCGCCGGTGGGGTCACCTTCATCAACCTGGAGGACGAGACCGGAATGCTCAACGTGACCTGTTCGCCGGGGCTGTGGCAGCGGCAGCGGCGGGTGGCCCGGACCAGCGCGGCGCTGGTCGTGCGGGGGCGGCTGCAACGACACGAGGGGGTGACCAATCTGGTCGCCGACCGGTTGGAGGCCATCGAGCCACCGGTCCGTCCGGCCTCCCGCGATTTCCGCTGAGGCGGGTGGGTCCGCCGGCTCGGGGGCTCCGACCAGGTGTGACCCGGCTCGGTGGGTGTGGACCCAACCTCGGTGAGCAGGATCGGCGGGACAGGCCCTAGGCTCGACCGGGTGGAACAGACCCCAGGCGCGGCCGGGCCGCCACTGACTCCCCGTACCGCCGTGGTCTGGTCGGTGCTGCGCGCCGAGCTGGACCGTCGGCCCGCCACCGAGTTGACCGTGCTGGACGTGGGGGGTGGCACGGGTGGCTTCGCGGTACCGCTGGCCCAGGCCGGGCACCAGGTCACCGTGGTCGACGCCAGTCCGGACGCCCTGGCCGCCCTCAGCCGCCGGGCCGCCGAGGCCGGGGTGGCCGACCGGGTACGCGCAGTCCAGGGCGACGGTGACGCCCTGGCCGGGCTGGTCGAACCGGCAAGTGTCGACCTGGTGCTCTGCCATGCCGTCCTGGAGGTGGTCGACGAACCGGCCTCGGTGGTGACCGCACTGGCCACCGCGCTGCGTCCCGGCGGGGCGGCCAGCGTGCTGGTGGCCGGTAGGTCGGCGGCGGTGCTCGGCCGGGCCATGAACGGTCACCTCGACACGGCCGCCACGCTGGCCGCCGACCCCGAGGGCACCGCCGGGCCCCGGGACACCCTGCGCCGCCGGTTCGACGCCGAGGGCGCCGCCGCGCTGCTCACCGCCGCCGGCCTCACCGTCGAGGAGATCCACGGGGTACGCGTCCTGGCCGACCTGCTGCCGGCGGCGGTCGCGGACGGCCAGCAGGCGGCCCTGGTCGAGTTGGAGCGGGCCCTGGCGGCCCGGTCTCCCTGGCGGGATGTCGCCGCCCAGCTGCACCTGTTCGCCCGCCGCCCGGCATGACCGACCCCGCCGCGACCCCCGCACCGCCGCCCTTCCTGGCCCCGGTGGTGCCGGAGTACGGCGGGCGGAGCCTGGCGGATGTGCTGCCCAGCGCGCTGGCGGCGCTAGGGGTGCCCGGCGCGGTCGACCTGCTCGGGCTGGCCGACGAGTTGGCCGGGGTACGTCGGGTCGCCGTGCTGCTGGTCGACGGGCTCGGCTGGCACCAGATCCCGATCGCCACGCCGTACGCGCCGACCCTGGCCGGGCTGACCGCCACCACCGGCCGCCCGCTCACCTGCGGCTTCCCCTCCACCACCCCGACCAGCCTGGTCACCCTGGGCACCGGTACGGCCTCCGGCGCGCACGGGGTGCTCGGGTTCAGCCTGCGGATACCGGGCACCGACCGGGTGCTCAACCACCTGGAGTGGGCCGACGAGCCGTCCCCGCTGCGCTGGCAGCCGGTCACCACGGCGTTGCAGCGGGCCCGGGCCGCCGGTGTCGCGGTGACCGTGGTGAGCCGACCGGAGTTCGGCGGCACCGGACTGACGGTGGCCGCCAACCGGGGCGGCGACTACCGGGGCGCCACCGGGGTCGAGGCGCTGGCCGCCACCATGCTGGCCGCCCTGGGCGCCGGGACCGGGCCCACCCTGGTCTCCGGCTACCACCCGGACCTGGACCGGCACGGCCACCTCAGCGGGGTGGACTCGGTGCCCTGGCGTACCGCCGCCACCGAGGTCGACGGGCTGCTGGCCCGGCTGGTGGACGGGTTGCCGCCGGACGCGGCGCTGCTGGTCACCGCCGACCACGGGCAGTTGAACGTGCCGGCCGGGCACCGGTTCGACCTGGACACCGACCCTCGGTTGACCGCCGGGGTGCGGGTGGTCGCCGGAGAGCCCCGGGTGCGCTACCTGCATGTCGTACCGGGGGCCACCGAAGACGTACGGGCCGCCTGGTCGCAGGTGCTGGGCCCGGCGGCCCGGGTGCTGACCCGGGAGGAGGCGGTGGCCACCGGCTGGTTCGGGCCGGTGTACGAGGAACACCTGGCGCGCGTCGGCGACCTCGTGGTGGTCTGCAACGACACGTACGCCGTGCTGGCCAGCCGCTCGGAGAGCCCGATGCTGTCCCGGCTGGTCGGCTTCCACGGCGCGGACACGGCGGCCGAGATGACCATTCCGCTGCTGGTCGTACGGGGCTGACCGGCCGAGGGTGTCGGTGCGGGGGGCTAACCTTCCCAGGTGGGCCGCAGCCAGTCGATACCCCGGGGCGGTGATCCCCGCTTCGGGCCGGACGCCGACGACACCGGCTGTCCGATCCTGCATGTCGACATGGACGCCTTCTACGCCTCCGTGGAGGTGCGGCACCGGCCGGAACTGCGCGGCCGGGCCGTCGTGGTCGGCGGAGTCGGGCCGCGCGGGGTGGTCAGCTCCGCCAGCTACGAGGCCCGACGGTACGGCGTCCGCAGCGCGATGCCCACCATGCGGGCCCGGGCCCTGTGCCCGCACGCGATCTTCCTGCCGCCGGATTTCACCCGCTACTCGGCCGCCTCCCGGGCGGTCATGCAGATCTTCCGGGACGTCACCCCGCTGGTCGAGCCGCTGTCGCTGGACGAGGCCTTCCTCGACGTAGCGGGGGCCCGAAGACTCTTCGGCTCGCCGGCGGCGATCGGCCGTCGCATCCGTGAACGGGTCGCGGCCGAACAGGGACTGACCTGTTCGGTGGGGGTGGGGCCGAGCAAGTTCGTCGCCAAGCTCGGCTCCACCCGGGCCAAACCCGACGGGCTGCTCGTCGTCCCGGCCGCCCAGGTGCTCGACTTCCTCCACCCGCTGCCGGTGTCGGCGCTGTGGGGGGTGGGGGAGCGCTCCGCCGAGGCGCTGCTGCGGCTAGGTCTGCGTACCGTCGGCGACCTGGCCCAGGCCCCGATCGGGATGCTGCGTACCGCGCTGGGTCAGGCCGCCGCCACCCATCTGCACGAGTTGGCCTGGGGGCGGGACCCGCGCCGGGTAAGCCCCGAGCAGGTGGAGAAGTCGATCGGCGCGGAGGTCACCTTCGAGGTCGACGTGGTCGACCCGGAACGCCTGCGCCGGACCATCCTCGCCCTGGCCGAGAAGGTCGGCGCCCGGCTGCGGGACGCCGGGCAGGTGGGACGAACCGTGTCGGTGAAGGTGCGAATGTCGGATTTTCGTACCGTCAGTCGATCGCGCACCCTGGAAGTAGCGACTGATGTCGCTCGGGAGATCTTCGACACGGCCTGGTCCTTGTTCACCGCTCTGTCCCCCGGTGACCCGATCCGTCTGCTGGGCGTACGCGCGGAGGGCCTGCATCCGGCGGACGCCACCCCCCGGCAGCTCACCCTCGGCGAGCCGGAGCGGGGATGGCGGGAGGCGGAGGTCGCGGCGGACGCCGCGGCTGCCCGTTTCGGGCGGTCCGTCATAGGTCCGGCCAGTCTGCTCATCGGTCGCGATGGGCGACGAAAGGAAAATCCGACCCTGCCATAGGTCGTCCCGCTTTCCGAGGCGCGAGCCCCCTCGTAGACTTGCGGGTAAGCAGCCGGTTGGCTGCCACGGTCTGTCGGTCCGACCGGACCGACCAACGTGACCGGGGAGGAGTGCCGTGCCGCTCTCGGAGCACGAGCAGCGGCTGTTCGAGCAGATCGAGCGGTCGCTTGCCGAGGACCCCAAATTCGCCTCGGCCGTGCGCGCCAGCGATCCGCGCTTCCATGCGCGGCGTCGCCTGCTCGTCGCTGCCGGTCTGATCGTCGCCGGCTTGGCGTTGTTGGTATATGGCGCGGTGATCAAAACTCCGCCGCTGGCAGTGGCGGGGTTCGTTGTCATGTTGGCCTCGGCCGCGTTCGCGGTGCAGTCGCACCGTCGGGCGCAGTCGCCGGACCTGCACGTCGTCGGCGGCACAGCCAGCCGTCGCCGATCTCGCGGTCGTGCCGGACGGCGGCCGGGATTCATCGACCGGATGGAGGACCGGTGGCGGCAACGCCCGGAGGGGCACCGCTGACCCGGTACCACCAGCCCTAGACGGCGGACCGCGTCACCGGCCCACGCCGGCGACGCTTTCCCAGCTCGATCGACGCGTCGATCGAGCTGTCCGCCGTGCCCCTGATCAGCCAGCCGCCCTCGGTCTCATGCCGCCCCCGCCCGCCCGGACCTCAGCTGGCGTGGCGTCAGCGTCCTGGCGGTGCGTTCCCTTCAACTATGCCTCGACGCCGTGGGTTCCCCATCCGACGACAAGCGTGATGCGGACCTCGGCGTCACAGCGCTTCCCTTCACCAGACCTCAGGCGTCGTGGCGTTCCCCGCCCCAACGGACTCGGCGCCCTGCAAGCACCGCCCCGCCCGTGCCCCTCCCATCTCGGCCGCGATCTTGCACTTTTGGTCAGGACAAAAGTCATCAAGCCGGACATTCGGGCGACCAAAAGTGCAAGATCAGCGCGGCGAGGTGGTGCGGGCGCCCGCCCGTCGGCGGGGCGACGGGCGGGGCGGGGAGCAGGCAGGGTGGGTGCGTTTAGCGGGGGGGTCGGGTGGCTAGGAGACGGCGGGGGTTGAAGCGTAGGAGTCGGGATCGGAGTTCCCCGCCGGAGGCGACCAGGCGGGCCGAGGTGTCCGCGAGGGTGGTTCGCCAACGGCCCAGCACCGACGGGGGCAGGGCGGTCGCCATCAGGCGGGTACGCCGGTCGGCCTGCCCGGCCAGGGCACCCCGGACCGTCCGCAGGGCGGCGGGCAGGGGCTCTCCGGTCAACGGGTCCCGGGCGTAGCGGGCCCGCTCCTCGGCCCGCCCGAGCAGGCGTACCGCCGTACCGGCCTCGGTGTCGGCGCCGACCGACTCCCGGGCCAGCCGTTCGGCGGTCGCCCGGGGGGTCTCCGTCGGGTCCACCCGGACCCGGTAGTCGACCAGGGTGTCGATCAGCTCGTCCCAGGCGGCGTGGGCGTCCGCGCGGGCCCGGTCGGCGCTGACCACCACGGTCGGCGGGCCGGTCGTGGCGGAGGTCGGGTCCGGCGGGTCTAGGGTCCGGGCGACCGGGGCCGGTCGACCCCGCCGCCGACGCAGGGCCAGCCGGCGCAGCGCCGGCACGGCCAGCAGCAGGAGCAGCGCCAGCACCCCGAGCAGGGTCAGCCAGGGCCACGGCGAGGACTGCCCGGCGGGGGTGTCGGGGCTGGCGGCGGCACCCGGGTCGACACCCTCGTCGAACTGGTTGGGGCCGCTGTCCGGGGCCGCGGTGGTGTCGATCTCGTCCGGGGTGTCCGTGGCGCCGGGCTGCGGCGTGGTCTCCTCCGGCGCATCGACGTCCGGCGCCCAGGCGGACCGGGTGGAGCCGGGCACCCCGTAGGTCGGGGTGGCGTCGAACGGCACCCAACCGAAGTTGTCGAAGTAGACCTCGGTCCAGGCGTGCAGGTTCCGGTTGGTCAGGGTCAGGGTGTCACCGGTACGCCGGTTGCCGTTGGTGAAACCGAAGGCGACCCGCGCCGGGATGCCGGCGTCGCGCACCATCCAGGCCATCGCGGCGGCGTACTGCTGGCAATAGCCGGCCTTGTTCTCCAGGAAGTCGAGGATCTGCTGGCCGCTGGTGCCCTCCTCGGTACTCAACTGGTAGGTGAAGCCGTTGTCCTCGGAGAAATAGTCGTAGATGGCCCGGACCTTGTCGTACTCGGTGCGCCTGTCCTGGGTCAGCTCCGCGACCAGGGCCCGCACCTCGGGCACGTCCGGGGTGACGGTCTGCTGTCGACGCAACGGCAGGTCGGCCGGCAGCGGCTGCGCCGAGCGCAGGGCCTGCGGAGTGTAGGTGGACCGTACGTAGTCGAACGAGAACTTCTTGCCCCGGGAGTTGTCCCGATTGGAGAAGATCACCTGGAGGTTGGGGTCGTAGAACCAGTTGTTACCGAGGTCGTCGACGTTCACCGGTTCGGTGTAGAACGGCAGCAGGGGCATGTTCAGCTCCCGGGACACCTCCACGGTGGCCCGGTGCCGGGTCCGTTCGACCCCGGGCCGTGGCCCTCCGGTCGGATCGGGCAGGTCCCCGTTGGCGCGCTGGCCGTTGGGGCCACGTACCCGGAAGCCGTCCGCGCGCAGGTCGTCGGCGACCCCGAAGCGCAGGTAGAAGGGCTCCTCCTCGCTGGTGGTGACCTTGACCAGGTCGGTCACCTGGGACTGGTTGAGTTCCCCGCTGAGGGCGGCGAACAGGTCAACCCGGCCGGGTGAGCCGCCCAGCCCGGTGCCGAGGCCGGCACCCACCCCGGAGTTGAAGGAGTTCATCAGGCCGACGGTCATTCCCGGCACGGCCAGCGGCACCAGCACCGCCAGCGCCAGGCCCACCACGGCCAGCCGCCGACCGGCGGCGGCCAACGGGGAGGCCTCCCACACGTCGACGTCGCGGCCGTCACCGGTGAACCGGCGACCGAAGCGGCGGACCCGGTCCACGTTGTCGGTGACCAGCAGCCAGAGGAAACCGGCGGCGCCGATGGCGAACGGCAACGGCGGGACGCTGTCCACGTGGACGGCCACCGGCACCGAGTAGATCGCCAGCATCGGCAGCCCGGCCAGGGCCGGCCGACGCATCCCGACGCAGAGCACGTCCACCACCACGGCCACCGCACCGATGCCGAGCACGGTGACGAACAGCAGGGGGTCGGTGTCGGGCACCTTGACGCCGTAGGCGCGCATGTCCTCGACCGAGCCGGTGATCAACTGGGCGAAGTGCCCGAAGGTGCTCGGGGTGGGCAGCACGGCCAGCAACTCGCCACCGCTGGGGAACAGCCAGGTCAGGGCGAGGGTGAGGCCCCCCAGCATGGCCAGGACCTGGGCCCACAGCGGGAATCGGCCGAGTCGGGCCAGGGCCGCCGCGGCGGCCACCGCGGCCACCGCGATGACGGCCTGCACGAACCAGGTCCAGCGTTCGAAGATGGCCGACAGCGGCGCGGAGGCGAGCAGGGTAGCCGCGGCGGCCACCAGGCCCAGGTTCCGGTGGGCGATCATGAGGGGGACCTTCCGTTCATCGCACGCCGCCGGCCACCGTCTCGGCCATCGCCGCACGCAGGGCGAACCCTTGCGAACCCCGCCCGGCCTGTGGCCAGAGGGCCGGCAGTCGACCACCGTGGTCGACCCCGATGACCCGCCAACCGGACTGGAGCAGGGCCAGGGCGGCGGCGTCGTGGGCCTGGTCGGCCTCGGCCCGGGCCTGGGCCGGCAGGTTAAGCCAGGCGGAGCTGTCCAGCAGGAAACTCACACAGGTGGCGTTGTTGGCCCGTAGCCCGGCCAGCAACTCCGCCTCGGCCGTGCTCAGCGACCCGAACAGGCCGATGATCAGACCACCGTCGGAGCGTTGCCGGACGTGCTGCATCAGGGTGGTGATCTCGACCCGCTGGTCCAGCCGGACCTCCGCGAGATGGTCGAGCAGCTGCCCGTCGCCGCCCTCTCCCGCGTCGATGTCCACCCCGGCGCCGGTGACCAGGCGCAGCTTGTAGCCGGCCTGACGCAGGTGTACGGCGATGCTGGCCGCCGCCGAGACGGTCCACTCGAAACTGGCCGTCGGCCCGTCACCGTGATGGCCGTACGCCCGGGTGTCCAGTAGCACGGTGGCCCGGCTCTCCCAGGGCTGTTCCTCCCGGCGCACCATCAGCTCACCCGTGCGGGCGGTCGACTTCCAGTGCACCCGGCGCAGGTCGTCGCCGCGCCGGTACTCACGGGTCGCCGCGTCGTCCTCGCCGTGCACCGCCACCGAGCGGGACCGGCTCTCACCGCTGCCGGTGTACTCCCCGGGCAGCCGCACGGACGGCAGCGGCACCACCTGCGGGACGACCGTCAGCCGGTCGGTGCCCGGGAAGGCCCGGGTGAGTTCGCACAACCCGAAGGGGTCGGTCATCCGCACCATCAGCGGACCCACCTCGTACCGGCCGCGGACGTCGGCCCGCACGGTGTACGCCACCGAGCTGGCCTGGTGGGCGCCGAGCCGTTCCAGCACGACCCGGGGACGACTGCCCAGGGCGTACGGCAGGCGGTCCTCCAGCAGCAGGGTGCCGGTGGGCAGCCGGGACATGTTCTGCAACCGCAGCACCACCCGGGCGTTGGCCCCGACCGGCATCCGGTGCGGCTCCAGCGACCGGTGACAGGCCAACTTGTACCGGCTCCGACCGACGTAGAGGGCGGCTAGCAGGGGTAGGACGGCCAGCAGCACGGCCACCCGGAGCAGATCCTTCTCGCCGAGGATGCCGGCGGAGATGGCCGCCGCCACCGCGGCGGCCAGGAACGAGCGGCCACGGGTGGTCAGTCCGCGCAGACCGTCACGCACGTCACGGCCTCCGCGGCTCGAAGGGGGCCCGGCCGTTGCCGGTCGGCGGCCGGTTGTCGTACGGCGAGCGCTTGCGGTCGTGCGGCAGGGGCAGCCGGTGCACCAACTCGGCGATGATCGCGTCGGTGGTGCGCCGGGCCAGCTGGGCGTCCGCGGTGGGGATGAGCCGGTGCGCCAGTACGGGCACGGCCAGCGCCTGAAGGTCGTCCGGAAGCACGTAGTCCCGCCCGTCCAGGGCGGCCACGGCCCGGGCGGTGCGCAGCAGTTGCAGGGTGCACCGGGGGGAGGCGCCGAGCCGCAGGTCGGGTGACTCGCGGGTGGCGGTGACCAGGTCGACGGCGTACTGCTTGATCGCGTCGGCGACATGCACGTGCCGGACGTGCCCGATCAGCCGGCGCACCGTCTCGGCGTCGGAGACCGGCCGCAGGGCCGGCAGCGGATCCACCGCACCGTGCGCGTCGAGCATGGCCAGCTCGGCGGCCGGATCCGGGTAACCCATCGCGATCCGGGCGGTGAAGCGGTCCCGCTGCGCCTCCGGCAGGGGGTACGTCCCCTCCATCTCGATCGGGTTCTGGGTGGCGATCACCATGAAGGGGGTCTGCAGCTGGTAGGTCACCCCGTCGACCGTGACCTGCCGTTCCTCCATGCACTCCAGCAGGGCGGACTGGGTCTTCGGGGAGGCCCGGTTGATCTCGTCGCCGACGACCAGGTTGGCGAAGACGGCACCCGGGCGGAACTCGAAGTCGTGGGTCTCCTGGTTGTAGACGCTGACCCCGGTGACGTCGCTGGGCAGCAGGTCGGGGGTGAACTGGATGCGGCGTACCGAACAGTCGATGGACCGGGCCAGCGCCTTGGCCAGCTTGGTCTTGCCGACTCCCGGTACGTCCTCGATGAGCAGGTGACCCTCGGCGAGCAGGACGGCCAGGGCGAGTCGCACGGTGGCGGTCTTGCCCTCGATGACCTGTTCGATGTTGGCCACGATGGCGTCGCTGGCGGCGCGGAACTCGTCGAACGGCAACAGGCCGCCAACCTCGTCCCAGGTCTGCTGTGTCACGGGCCTCCTCCTCGTCGCCATCACGGCAGCTCTGAATAGAGCACCTGGCCCCGCCGTTGGTTCGCGACGTGCAAGCCTCGTCTGCCGCAACAATCTCACTGGCCTCTCAGGCTAACCATGTTTGTCGCCGACGCCGACCTGCGCAGGTGTTTGAGGGCTTACGCAACGTTTGTCACTCACGCAGCGCATATCGCTGGTTCTTCTCGGGTGATGGGGGGCCGGGTGGGTGGCGCACGGCGCGCTCGTACCGGTTGGCGGTACACTGCCGGACATGGCCGGAGTCTTCCTGCTTACCCAGCCGTGCTGATGCGCTGAACGCGCGACAGCACGGCGGCCCCTCCTGCGTGAGGGGCTTTTTCGTGCCCGCCGCCGGCCCTCGGGGGTGGGCCGGCGAGACAGACCCGAGACCAGCCAGCACTCCGAGAGACTCCGCCGAGCGATGCGAGGAGAAGGCCATGAGCGAGCGGCAGCGAGCGATTCATCAAGGTGGGGCGGCATGAGCGAGGCAGCCACCCCGACGAGCGACACGCCACCGTTCCGGTACACCGCCACCCTGGCCGACGACATCGAACGCCGCTGGCAGGACGTCTGGGAACGCGAGGGCACCTTCCACGCGCCGAACCCCTCCGGCCCGCTGGCCGACCCGGCCCACCCGCGTTCCGGCGCGGAGAAGCTGTACGTGCTGGACATGTTCCCCTATCCCTCGGGCGCCGGCCTGCACGTCGGGCACCCGCTGGGCTACATCGGCACCGACTGCTTCGCCCGCTACCAGCGGATGGCCGGGCGCAACGTGCTGCACGCGATGGGCTTCGACGCCTTCGGCCTGCCCGCCGAGCAGTACGCGGTGCAGACCGGCACCCACCCCCGGACCACCACCGAGGCCAACATCGAGCGGTATCGGGAGCAGTTGCGTCGGCTGGGCCTGGCCCACGACCAGCGGCGGTCGGTGGCCACCATCGACACCGACTTCTACCGCTGGACCCAGTGGATCTTCCTGCAGATCTTCAACTCCTGGTACGACCGGGACGCCAATCGGGCCCGCCCGATCAGCGAGCTGACCGCCGAGTTCGCCGGCGGCACCCGGCGTACCCCGGACGGGCGTGGGTGGGGTGAGCTGTCCGCCGCCGAGCAGCGGTCGATCATCGACGACCACCGCCTGGCGTACATCTCGCAGGCGCCGGTGAACTGGTGCCCCGGCCTGGGCACCGTGCTGGCCAACGAGGAGGTCACCGCCGACGGGCGCTCCGAGCGGGGCAACTTCCCGGTCTACAAGCGCAACCTGAAGCAGTGGATGATGCGGATCACCGCCTACGGTGACCGGCTGCTGGACGACCTGGACAAGCTGGACTGGCCCGAGCCGATCAAGCTGATGCAGCGCAACTGGATCGGCCGCTCCACCGGCGCCCACATCTCCTTCCCGGCCGCGACCCGTGATTCCGATTCTGCGGGCGAAGCCCGCATCACTGTTTTCACCACCCGGCCGGACACCGTCTTCGGGGCCACCTACATGGTGCTGGCCCCGGAGCACGAGCTGGTCGACGCCTTGGTGCCGGCCGCCTGGCCGGAGGGGACCCGGGAGGCCTGGACCGGGGGGCACACCAACCCCCGGGGCGCGGTCGAGGCGTACCGCAAGGCGGCGGCGGCCAAGACCGATGTCGAGCGGCAGGCCGACACGAAGGAGAAGACCGGGGTCTTCACCGGGGCGTACGCCACCAACCCGGTCACCGGCAAGCAGATCCCGATCTTCATCGCGGACTATGTGCTGGCCGGCTACGGCACCGGCGCGATCATGGCGGTGCCCGCCCAGGACGAGCGGGACTGGGACTTCGCCGAGGTCTTCGAACTGCCGATCGTGCGTACGGTCGCCCCGCCGGAGGGCTTCGAGGGCAAGGCGTACACCGGGGAGGGGCCGGCCATCAACAGCGCCGCGCCCGACCGCGGCCTGGACCTGGACGGGCTGGGGGTGGCCGACGCCAAGGCCCGGATCATCGCCTGGCTGGAGGAGACCGGCAACGGTCAGGGCGCTACCACCTACCGGCTGCGGGACTGGCTGTTCAGCCGGCAGCGCTACTGGGGTGAGCCCTTCCCGATCGTGTACGACGAGGCCGGCACCGCCATCGCCCTGCCGGAGGAGATGCTGCCGGTAGAGCTGCCCGAGGTGGACGACTTCTCCCCGCGTACCTTCGACCCGGAGGACGCCGCCAGCGACCCGGAGACCCCCCTGTCGCGCCGCCGGGACTGGGTGGAGGTGGAGCTGGACCTGGGTGACGGCCCCAAGCGGTACACCCGGGAGACCAACGTGATGCCGCAGTGGGCCGGCTCCTGCTGGTACGAACTGCGCTACCTGGATCCCACCAACGACGGGCGGTTCGTCGACGCCGACAACGAGCGGTACTGGATGGGCCCGCGCAGCGAGGGCGACTGCGGTGGGGTGGACCTGTACGTCGGCGGGGCCGAGCACGCCGTGCTGCACCTGCTGTACGCCCGGTTCTGGCACAAGGTGCTGTACGACCTGGGCCACGTGTCCAGCTTCGAGCCGTTCCGCAAGCTGTTCAACCAGGGCTACATCCAGGCGTACGCGTACACCGACGCCCGGGGTGCCTACGTGCCCGCCGAGGAGGTCGTCGAACGCGACGGCGGCTTCTACCTGGGTGACGTCCAGGTCAACCGCGAGTACGGCAAGATGGGCAAGTCCCTGAAGAACATCGTCACCCCGGACGAGATGTGCGCCGCCTACGGCGCCGACACCTTCCGGGTGTACGAGATGTCGATGGGGCCGCTGGAGGTGTCCCGCCCCTGGGAGACCCGGGCGGTCATCGGCTCGTACCGGTTCCTGCAACGGGTCTGGCGGGCCATCGTCGACGAGCAGACCGGGGCCTCCCGGGTGGTCGACACCCCGGCCGACGAGGCGACCCGACGGCTGCTGCACAAGGTGATCGACGGGGTCCGGGGCGACATGGAGTCGATCCGGTTCAACACCGCGATCGCCAAGCTGATCGAGCTGACCAACGCGGTGACCCGGCTGCCGGCCACCCCCCGTGAGGTGGCCGAGCCGCTGGTGCTGATGCTGGCCCCGGTCGCCCCGCACATCGCCGAGGAGTTGTGGCGGCGACTGGGCCACGACACCTCCCTGACCTACGCGGACTTCCCGGTAGCCGACCCGGCCCTGCTGGTAGCCGAGTCGGTGACCTACCCGGTGCAGGTCAACGGCAAGGTCCGGGGCCGCATCGAGGTCCCCGCCGACGCGACCGAGGAAGCTGTGCGGGAGCAGGCACTGGAGGCGGTGTCCGCCGTGCTGGCCGGCAAGGACCCCCGCAAGGTCATCGTGATCGCCGGCCGGATGGTCTCCGTGGTGCTGTGAAAGGAAGGGGCCCTTCCTAACGCCTCGTGTAGAGGAAGGGCCCCTTCTTAACATCAGGCGGCAGCGCGCCGCGTTACGGCTCGCGGCGGTGCAGCGCGAGCACGGTGACCATGGCGGCCACCGCTGCCCAGACGGCGTACGTGGTCCAGGACCAGGCGACGGTGGCCGGGTAGGGGTCGTTGATCCACGGCGGGGGACCGGTCGGTTCCATCAGCCGTTGCCAGGCCGGCATCGGCATGGCCTGCCGGAGCAGCGCGCTCCAGCGTTCGTCGGCACTGACGGCGGTGGGCAGCAGGAGCAGCACTGTGGCGGCGGTGACGATCGCGGGCGCGGTGTGCCGGGTCAGCGCCGCCAGGGCCATGCCGACCAGTGCGCAGAGCGGCACCAGCAGCGCGGACGCGGCGAGACCGCGCAGCGCGCCGTGGTCGCCGATCGACATGTTCGCGCCGACGTCGGCGAGGATCGCCTGCGACACCGCGAACGCCGCCGCCGCGCCGAGCAGCCCGAGCAGGGTCAGCACCCCGGGCAACACGGTCAGCTTCGCGGCGGCCACGGCGCCGCGCCGGGGGACGGCCGCGAAGGTGGTACGCATCAGCCCGGTGGCGTACTCGCCGCCGATCGAGACCGCGCCGACGCCACTGGCCGCCAGGACGACGAACATCTGTGCCTCGGTGGGGAAGGCGTCCCAGAGCGGGGAGCGGACCGCCCGCCGCTCGGCCGGCCAGTCCGGCCAGCCCGCCTGGGTGGCCAGCGCGGCGTGCACGGCCAGGCCGACCATGGCGAGCAGGATCAGGGCGAAGGCCCCCCAGGTCGAGCGCAACGACCAAAGCTTGATCCATTCGGCGGCGAGCAGGTCACGGAAGCGGGCCGGCTGCCGGGTCCGTGCCGGCGCGGTGCGGGTCGGGGCCCCGGTGGTCATCGGCCCTCCCCTGCGGCGTACTCGACGTCGGCGGCGGTGAGCGCCATGAAGGCCTCCTCCAGCGAGGCGGTGCGGGTGGTCAGTTCGTGCAGCGGGATCCGCAGGCCCAGAGCCAGCTCGCCGATCCGCTCGGCGGTCACCCCGGTCACCGCCAGCGTCCCGTCCGGATCGGACCGTACGGCCGCACCCTCGGCGGTCAGCGCCGTCACCAGCGACGCCGGATCGGGGGTACGCACGGCCACCTCCGACCGACCGGCGCGGGCGGCGAACTCGGCCAGGGACTCCTCGGCGATCAACCGGCCCCGGCCGATCACCACGAGCCGGTCGACACAGTGCTCCATCTCGCTCATCAGGTGGCTGGAGACGAAGACGGTACGTTCCTCGGCGGCGAGCCGCCGGAAAAGCTTCCGTACCCAGCGCACCCCCTCCGGGTCCAGCCCGTTGAACGGCTCGTCGAACAGCAGCACCGGCGGGTCCCCGAGCAGGGCGGCGGCGATGCCGAGGCGTTGCCGCATGCCGAGGGAGAATCGGCCGATCCGGCGGTCGGCCACGCTGTCGAGGCCGACCCGGCCCAGCACCTCGTCGACCCGCCCGCCCTCGATGCCGTTGCTGCGGGCCAGCGCCGCCAGGTGAGCCCGGGCACTGCGCCCAGGGTGCACGTCGCCCGCGTCCAGCAGCGCACCGACGTGCCGCAACCCGCGGGGAAGGTCCCGGAACCGGAAGCCGCCCACCGTGGCGGTGCCGCTGCTCGGCTCGGTCAGCCCGAGGACCATGCGCAGGGTGGTGGACTTGCCGGCGCCGTTGGGGCCCAGGAAGCCGGTCACCTGACCCGGCCGTACGGTCAGGGTCAGGTCGTCGACGGCGGTGGTGCGCCCGTACCGCCTGGTCAGGCCATCAAGCTCGATCATGATGCCTACCCTCCCGAAGACCGGGTCGCGCGGCATCGGCTCGCGGGCCACACCGCCGCGCCGGGCACTGTCCCACGGGCGTACGCCCGTGGGCCGATGCCCACACCGTGCCTGGCTGGATACCGTGTGCGCGTGGAGGCCACCGCCCGGATCCGGTCGCGTACCGCCCTGTCGGCGGTGCGGGCGGTGCTGGTCTGGGCCGGGGTGGCCATCCTGCCGCTGCTCTGGGTGATGGCGCCGCCGGCGGCGACGACCGGCAACGGGATCGGCGTGCTGGGCTGGTGGCTGCCCGAGCGGTACCTGGTGCCGCTGCTGATCGTGGCCCTGCCGGCGGCGTTGTTGCGCCGTCGGCCGCTCACCGGACTGGGGCTGATGCTGGTCGGGGCGACCCTTACCAGCGTCACGGTGCACGGCGGGGACCAGGGATATCTCGGCCGGCTCTTCACCGTGCAGTTCCTCGCCGTGGACGCGGCGCTCGGCGTGATCGCCGCGAACCGGTCCCGCCGGGTGTCCGGGCTCGCCGCCGTCGTGGTGCTCGGGACGCAGATCCTGGTGGCCTTCGTCAACAGCGGCGTGGAACCGGTGGATCAGGCCCTGCTCTCCGGGCTGGCCGTCGCGACGGCGTGGACACTCGGCAACTCGGTGCGGTCGCGGCGCGAGCACGCGACCGCGCTGCGGGCGCACGCCGCCGCCGAGGCGGTCACCGCCGAACGGCTGCGCATCGCCCGCGAACTGCACGACGTGGTGGCGCACAGCATCGGGGTGATCGCCATCCAGGCGGGCGTGGGCGCCCGGGTGATCGACACCCAGCCGGAGCAGGCCCGGGCCGCGCTGGCCACCATCGAGGCGGCCAGCCGGGAGACTCTGGCCGGGCTGCGGCGTACCCTCGGCACGCTCCGTCGCGGCGCGGGGGAGGCGGCGGCGTTGGCTCCGACCCCCGGCCTGGCGGACCTGGACCGGCTGGTCGCGGCGGCGGCCGACGCCGGGGTCCGGGTCGAGTTGCGTCGGTACGGCGAGTGCCCGGTGCCGCCGGAGGTCGACCTCGCCGCGTTCCGCATCGTTCAGGAAGGGCTGACAAACGTGGTACGCCACGCGGGCGTCGACTTCTGCCGGGTCACCGTGCGGTGTGTTCCCGACCTGATCGCGGTGGAGGTCGTCGATGACGGCCGGGGTGGCCCGATCGGCGTCGAGGGGCATGGGTTGATCGGGATGCGGGAGCGGGTCCAGGCCCTCGGCGGCCAGTTTCACGCCGGCCCCCGACCCGAGGGCGGCTTCCGGGTGACCACCCAGCTGCCGCTCTCCGTACCGACCGACGGCGGCGAGCCGCCGGACCCTGCCCGACCGATCGACACAGCCCCGACCAGCGGTGATCACACGACCGACGGCGAGTTGCCGGGTGCGGCGGTGCGGCGGTGAGTGTTCGGGTGCTGCTCGTCGACGACCAGCCGCTGGTCCGGGCCGGGTTGCGGGTGCTGATCGCCGACGTGCCGGACATGGAGGTGGTCGGGGAGGCCGGTACCGGCGCCGAGGCGGTGCGCCTGACCCGCGAGGTGGTGCCCGACGTGGTGTTGATGGACCTGCGGATGCCGGGCACGGACGGCATCCAGGCGACCCGCCAGATCATCGCTGCTGGTGGTCCCACCCGGGTGCTGGTGCTCACCACCTTCGACGACGACGAGCACGTGCACGGCGCGTTACGCGCCGGGGCGAGCGGTTTTCTGGTCAAGGACATGGCGCTGGAGGACATCCTCGCCGCGATCCGGGTGGTGGCCGCCGGGGACGCGTTGATCGCCCCCGGGGTGACCCGCCGGCTCATCGCCGAGTTCGTCCGCCAGCCGGCAGCGGCGTCCCGCTCGCGGTCGTTGGCCGGGATCACCGACCGGGAGCGCGAGGTGCTCGCCCTGGTCGGTCGGGGCCTGTCCAACGCCGAGATCGCCGAGCAACTCGTGATCAGTGTGGCGACCGCGAAGGCGCACGTGGCTCGGCTGTTCAGCAAGCTCGGCGCTCGGGACCGGGTACACCTGGTCATCGCCGCCTACGAAACCGGCCTGATCACCCCGCCGGGCTGACCCGCCGTCGACCCGGGTGCGGGCGACAGTTTCAGGGATAGTGCTGCCTCAGCGCCTCCGGAGGCAGCACTATCCCTGAAGTTGCCGAGCTGTGCGCGGCGGTCAGCGGACGTCGGATCGAGGGCGGCGTTCGGCGCGCCACCACCGGGCGACCAGGATCGCGCTGGCGATGAAGCCCAGGGCGGCCGGGGCGGCGGCGTACCAGTTGATCCCGCCCGGGCTGGTGACGGCGGCGCCGAGGGCCGCGTATCCGAAGGCGGTGGGCACGGAGGCGAGCACGCTGCCGGTGAGGAAGGGCAGCAGCCGGGCGCCGGTGGTGCCGTAGCCGTAGCTGACCAGGCCGAACCCGGAGATGGGCAGCAGCCGTACGGTGATCACCCCGAACACGCTCTGCCGGGTGAACCAGCGATCCAGCCGGGCCAGCCGGCCGCGTACCCGTTCGGCGACGAAGTCCCGCCCGAGCAGCCGGCCGACCGCGAAGCCGGCCGCCGCCGCGACCAGGGCGGCCCCCAGGGCATACAGGGCACCGGGCAGCATCCCGAAGATCGCGCCGGCGGCGAGGGTGATGAAGGTACGCGGCACCAGCGCCACCAGCAGCAGTGCCCCGCCGAGGACGGCCGCGACCGGGGCGAACCCACCCAGCCGGTCGGCCAGGTGGGGCAGGGTGGCCGGGTCGGGCAGCGGGGTCAGCAGCAGGATCACCCCGAACCCGACCAGCAGGAACACCAGCGTCCCGAACCGCAGCTTCGACGACGCCACGACGGCCGGCAGCACACCTCGTCCGGGCCGCCGCCCGTCCGGGATCATGGCCGGGCGGCAGCCGCCACCGCAGCCCGACGCTCGGCGCGCAACCGGTCGGCCCAGGTGTCGTCCAGCGGCGGCAACTGCTGGGCGCCGGTGGCCCAGCGCAGCAGCAGGTCGGCCAGGGCCGGGTTGCGGGCCAGCGCCGGCCCGTGGGAGTACGTGCCGAGCAGCTTGCCCCGCCAGGCCCCCTCGGTGGCGCCGTCGTTGCCGACCCCGGCGGTGACCCGGGCCAGCGGGGAGACCCCGGGGCCCAGTTGGGTACGCCCGCCGTGGTTCTCGAAGCCGGTCAGCGGCGGCAGGCCCAGCCGGGCGTCGATCTCCCCGGCCAGCTCGCCGACCGCCCGGCTGGCGCCCCGGTCCGAGCTGAGGTCGAGCAGCTCCAGACCGCGGTACTGGGTGCCCTTGGCGAAGAAGGAGGTGCCGAGCAGTTGGTAGCCGGCGCAGACCCCGAACACCACCGAGCCCTGGGCCACGGCCCGGTGCAGCCCACCGTCGGCGAGCAGCCGCTGGGCCCCGAGGGCCTGCGGACCGTCCTCGCCACCACCGATGAGGTAGATGTCGGCGGTGTTCGGCAACGGCTGGTCGGAGCGGACCTCCAGCACCTCGACCGGGAACCCGCGCTGGCGCGCCCGCCGGGCCAGGATCAGCACGTTGCCCCGGTCGCCGTAGGTCGACAGCAGGTCGGGATAGATCCAGACGATGCGCAGGGTCTCAGTTGACACGGTCCAACTCCGCTCGGATGTCCTGGAACGCGGTGTAGTTCGCGATGACCTCCAACCGCCCGGGTGGCACCGCCCGGACGGCGTCGTCGAAGGTGCGTACGTGCTGGAAGGGCACGTCGTTGACGTCGAGCCGGACGGCCAGGTCGTACGCCCGGTCGCCGGTGATCAGCACCTGGCGGCCCCGCAGCGGGGCGAAGTCGACATCGAACAGCCAGGAGGTGTCCAACCCGTCGGGGTCCCGCGCGTTGATGGACAGCAGGGTCGGCGCCAGCTCGGCCATGTCGAAGGCCTCCAGCCAGCTGGCCGGGTTCTTGGCCAGCAGCAGCCGGACCGTACGCCCGTCCCGGACGACCTGGGCGTACCGCCCGGCTACCGAGGTGACGTCGGCCAGGCGGGGAACCGCGTCGAAGGGGCGGACGCCGAACTCGGCGGCGACGGCCAGGGCGGTGGCCGCGTTGCCGACGTTGACCTTGCCGGGAAGCTGGAGCTTGACCTTGTACCAGGCTCCGGTCGGGTCCAGGACGCCTTCCTCGTCGACCGTCCACTGCGGCTGGGGCCGGCGCAGCGGGCATCCGGTGCACCACCACTGCTCCCCGGAGCGCTGGATCGTGGACCCGCACTCGGGGCAGACCCAGGAGTCGTCGTGCCAGCGCTGCCCGGCGGAGAACCAGGTGACGTGCGGCGGGTTGATCCGCTGGTCGTGGGTGGCCGGTGGGGTGGCCGCCCAGACCACCATCGGGTCGTCGGCGTTGGCGACGATGCGGATGTCCGGGTGCCGGACCAGTGCCGCGCGCCAGAGCTGCGCCATCATGGCGACCTCCTTGGCACGGTCCAGCTGGTCGCGGGAGAGGTTGAGCAGCGCCACCACGTGCGGGTCGGTCGCCTCGATCACCTGGGCCAGGTAGTGCTCGTCGACCTCCAGCACGGCGTACGGGGTGCTGCCGGCCTTGGCCAGGGCGGAGGTGTGGCCGGTGGGCATGTTGGCGCCGAAGGAGTTGGTGGCCACCCGGCCCAGCACCCCGACGGCCGCGGCGGCCAGTCGGGTGGTAGTTGTCTTGCCGTTGGTGCCGGAGATCAGCGCGATGGCCCGTCCGGCGGAGAGGTGGGCCAGCAGGTCCGGATCGATCTTCAATCCGATCCAACCGCCGATCACCGAGCCGTCGCCGCGGCCCGCCGCCCGGGACAGCGCCGCGGCGGTTCGTGACACCGAACTGGCCACCTTCGCCCGTAGGGGCATTTTCGCGTCCGTCACGCGAGCGAGGTTACCGGACCATGGCATGGGTCAGATTGCCGATCCGTTCGGGTGGGGTTTGTCGGCGATGCGGCCGGTGCCGTTCGGCCGACCGGAGTGGATCTATGTCGGATAGCGGACCCGGTCGCGCACCCCGCTGCGCCCTCCACTCCCCTCCACCCCGACTGACGTGCGGTTTTGTCGTCCAGAATGGCGCGCCACGCGGTCCAATCTGGTTGCGGGTGGAGGGAAGTGGAGTAGAGTGGGGCGCATTGGTGAGGCCGGGAGGGCCCACCGGCCCGGGGGGTCAGCGGCGCGCGAACGCCGCTAAAGGGCGAGGGGGTTGGGCCGATGTTTCTCGGCACCCACACTCCTCGTCTGGACGACAAGGGCCGGTTGATCCTTCCGGCGAAGTTCCGGGATGAGCTGGCGGGGGGTGTCGTGATCACCAAAGGGCAGGAACGCTGCCTCTACGTCTTCCCGACGCCGGAGTTCCAGCGCATCGCGGAGCAGTTGCGTGCACAGCCGATGACACACAAGGCGGCCCGGGCCTACAGCCGTGTCTTCTTCGCCAGTGCACACGACGAAGTGCCCGACAAGCAGGGCCGGGTGACCATCCCGGCACACCTGCGCAGCTACGCGGGGCTCGACCGGGACCTGGTGGTCATCGGCGCGAGCACCCGGGTGGAGATCTGGGACAAGGTCGCCTGGGAGACCTACCTCGCCGAGAGCGAAGACGACTTCGCCGACATCGAGGAAGGGGTGCTGCCCGGCGGTCTGTAGGGCGTGACGACGCCCGACGTACTGCGAGATCTCCAGCCGCTTTCGAGTTCCTGGCATCCCTTCCCCGGTGCCAGGGGCACGATCCGACACGGAGGGCTGTGGCCCGACGGCCGGGCGGGGAGCGGATGGGGATCTGGCGGTACGACGGCACGGCGTCGTCCGACGAGCAGAACGCAGAAGACAACAAGGTCAAGCCAGTGGGGGTCGACATGGGGGAGCTACGCGGCACGCATGTGCCGGTGCTGCTTGAGCGGTGTCTCGAGCTGCTGGCCCCCGCACTGGGCCGAGGCGGTCGCACCGTGCACGTCGACGCGACCCTGGGGCTGGCCGGCCACGCCGAGGCGGTGTTGCTGGCCCATCCGGAGACCATCCTGGTGGGCCTGGACCGGGACACCGAGGCACTGGCCCACGCTCGGGTGCGGCTGGCCCGCTTCGCCGATCGGATCCACC
Organism: Micromonospora sp. NPDC047134; assembly: GCF_040643455.1. NCBI lineage: Bacteria > Bacillati > Actinomycetota > Actinomycetes > Micromonosporales > Micromonosporaceae > Micromonospora > Micromonospora sp. NPDC047134. Next base: position 327,344 of record NZ_JBEYUI010000004.1, on the reverse strand, counting down.
TGGAGCACGCCGTCTACGACGAGCTGCCCGAGGTGCTGGACCGGCTGGGTTATCCGCGTGTCGACGGGGTGCTGTTCGACCTGGGGGTCTCCTCGCTGCAACTCGACGCGCCCGACCGCGGGTTCGCGTACGCGCAGGATGCGCCGCTGGACATGCGGATGGACCAGACCCGGGGGGTGACCGCCGAAGAGGTGGTCAACACGTACGCCCATCCGGACCTGGCCCGGGTGCTGCGGGTGTACGGCGAGGAGAAGTTCGCCGGACGGATCGCCTCGGCGATCATCCGGGAGCGGGAGCGCAACCGGATCACCTCCTCGGCCCGACTGGCCGAGCTGGTTCGGGAGTCCATACCCGCACCAGCCCGACGAACCGGTGGACACCCGGCTAAGAGAACGTTTCAGGCTTTAAGGATCGAGGTAAACAGGGAACTGGCGGCGCTGGAGACGGCGCTGCCGGCGGCCCTGGACAGGCTTTCGGTCGGTGGTCGTCTGGTGGTCATGTCCTACCACTCGTTGGAGGACCGGCTCACCAAACAGGCGCTCGCCGATCGGGTCCGTAGCACCGGCCCGGTCGACCTCCCGGTCGAACTGCCCGGGTCGGAGCCGACGTTCCGGCTGCTCAGCCGGGGCGCGGAGCTGCCCGGGGAGGCGGAGGTCGCCGCCAACCCGAGGGCCGCTTCGGTGCGGCTGCGGGCGGCGGAACGGATCGACCCGCAGGCCCGGCAGCAGGGGAGTACCGACCGCGAACGGTACCGCCGCCGGGTCAAGGCGATGCACCAACCGGGGACGGGATCGGCCACCGGATCCGCAACGGGTCCGCAGCCGGGCCCGGGGGAGACGACGGACGAAGAGGGGGAGGGAACATGAGCGTGGACAAGCGCCGGAACATCGCCGGCGCCGGGCAGCGCGTACCGCGGTCGGGGGGCCGGATCGCGGCAGAGCGGGTTCGGGGGACCGGGGACACCACCCGGCGTACGGAGCGGATGAGCCCGCTGGAGCAGACTCGCGCCCGGGGGGCGCGCGAGTTCCGCACCGAGGGCAACGCCGCCTTGCGGCCGGTCGAGCGGGCCGGGGTCACCGAGCCGCAGCGGGCGGTGACGCCGCAGCTGCGGGTCGCCCCGCCGCCGCCGGTACGGGTGCCGCGGGCGCCGTTCGCGGCGCTGGTCGTGATGCTGGTCGTCGGTGGGGTGCTGGGCATCCTGGCGGTCAACACGAAGATCAACGAGAACGCCTTCCGGCTGCTGGAGCTTCAGGAGCAGCAGGCCAAGCTCGACGTGGAGCAGCAGCAGCTGACCAAGCAGATCGCCGACGCGGAGGCGCCGGGCAACCTGGCCGCCCAGGCCCGCAAGCTGGGGCTGGTCGAGTCGGGGGAGCCGGCCCTGATCCGGCTGCCCGACGGCAAGCTGATCGGGGTGCCGCAGCCGGCCGGTGGGCAGGCGTCGATCACGAGCACCCAGGGCACGGAGGGGTAGACCGTGCCACCGAGGTCGGAGGAACCGCGCCGGGACGCCACAGGCTCCCGGCGCGGTTCGTCACGTGGTGCCTCCGATCGGCAGGTGCCACCCCGCGCCAACGGAGAGCGCGCCGCCGGGGAACGCGGCGGCGAACCGGGCATCGGCGGCATCTCCGACGCCCGGGCGTACACCCCTCGGGGTCGTACCATCCGCGAAGGCGGCGCCACCCCGGCAGCCGGGCGGACCGAGCAGCGGCGTACCCCCCGCAGCAACCGGTCCCAGGATCCCTTCCGGCCGGCCCTCCAGGTGCTCGACGGGGGTCGGGCGGCGGCGACCCGGGGTGGGGGCCGGTCGGGCGCCGCAGCCCGCAGGGACGGTGGCGCCGGTCGCACCTCGGTGGTGCGCACCGTCACGCCCCGCACCCCGCGTGGCGAGGAGGCCGAGCCGCCCCGGCGACGGGTGACCGACCCCCGGCGCCAGGAGCGCGGGGCCCCCCGCCGTCCCGCCCGCAAGCCGCCCCGCCCGCCCAAGCTCGCCGATCCGGCCCGTCGCCTGCGGTTGGGTACCGCGCTGGTGATGGCCATGTTCGTCGCCATCGGCATCCGGCTGGTCGTGCTCCAGACCGTGGACACCCCGGCATACGCCGACGGAGGGGTGGCCGACCGGCTGCGGACCGTGCAGCTACCCGCGCCACGGGGGGCGATCTACGACCGGGACGGCGCGGCCCTGGCACACAGCGTCGAGGCCCGCTACGTCTACGCCGATCCCACCCGGGTGCAGGACATCCCGGCGACCGCCCGGACCCTCTCCCCGCTGCTCGGCATCCCCGCCTCCGAACTGGCCGAGAAGATGCAGCCCCGCAAGCGGATCAACGGGGTCGACTCCCGGTTCGAGTACCTGGCCCGGGGGGTGGACATCGACCGGGCCCGCGAGATCATGAAGCTCGAACTGCCCGGCATCTACACCCAGCGCGACGAGCGACGCGAGGTGCCCGGCGGTGACCTGGCCGCCAACCTGATCGGCTTCACCAGCCTCGACATGACCGGGTTGGAGGGGCTGGAGGCACGCTACGACGACCTGCTGCACGGCGAGGACGGCGAGCGGACCTTCGAGATCGGCCTCGGCGCGCCCATCCCCACCGGCTACAGCCGCACCACCCCGGCCAAGCCGGGCAGCTCGATGGTGCTGACCATCGACCGGGACCTCCAGTTCATGACGCAGCGCATCCTCAGCGAGCAGGCCAAGGCGGCCCAGGCCAGCACCGCCGCCGCGGTGGTGCTGGACGTCCGTACCGGGGAGGTGCTGGCCCAGGCCAGCCAGCCGACCTACAACGCGGCGCGACCGCAGGCCAGCGAACCGACCGACCGGGAGGACGCGGCCACCAGCTTCGTGGTCGACCCGGGCTCGGTGCACAAGGCGATCACCTTCGGGGCGGCCCTTCAGGAGGGGGTGATCACCCCGGACACCTCGTTCCCGGTGTCCAACGCGATCCGCAAGGGCGACACCTGGTTCCCGGACACCCACTTCGCCAACGGACGGCGGATGAGTGTGGCCGGGATGATGGCGTACTCCTCGAATGTCGGCACCATCCAGATCGCCGACAAGCTGGGCCCGGAACGGCTGATCGACTACCAGCGCCGGTTCGGTCTGGGGAAGCCGACCGGGGTAGGCATGCCCGGTGAGGCCGGTGGCCGGCTGCTGCCCTTGTCGGAGTGGAGCGACTCCTCGCAGGGGTCCGTGCCGATCGGGCACAGCGTGGATGCCACCCCCCTGCAGATGGCCGCTGCGTACGCCGCCATCGCCAACGACGGCACCTACATCCAGCCGCACCTGGTCAAGGAGACCATCGACCCGCAGGGTAACCGGACCCCGGCCGAGCCGCCGGCGACCCGCCCGGTGCTCAGCCCGGAGAACGCCAAGGCCCTGCGTACCCTGCTGGAGGCGGTCACCACGGTGGAGAACGCCACCGGGCTGGCCGCGGCGGTCCCCGGCTACCGGGTGGCCGGTAAGACCGGCACCGGGTGGCGGCTGGTCGACGGCAAGAAGCAGCCCGGGGATGTCGCCTCGTTCATCGGGATGGCACCGGCGGAGAACCCCCGGTACGTGATCGCGGTCTTCGTACACAGCCCGAGCGGTGGTGGCGGGAAGGTGGCGGCGCCCGCCTTCCGGGACATGATGACCTTCACTCTGCGGCACTTCAAGGTGCCCCCCTCCAGTGAGCCCGCGCCGAAGTTCACCGTCTTTCCGTAGGACGGTCCGGTCCGCATCGCCCCGCCGGCACGGCCTGCCGGCGGGGCGATCCGGGCTGCCCGGCTGGCCAGTCGCCGCCCGACCTGCGGTTCGACTCCCTGTGGCGGAGATTCAGGCGCGCCGTGCGGCCACGAGCGGGCGACCGGGTAGGGTCTGACGCCGTGCGCGGCAATCCTCGTCCCCGTACCGTGACCGGAATCCGGCTCGGTGACCTAGCCGCCCGGCTCGCCGTGGCGCCCCCTATCACCGTCGATCCGGTGGTGACCGGGGTGACCCACGCCAGCCGTGAGGTTCATCCCGGCGATCTGTACGCGGCCCTGCCCGGTGCCCGGCGCCACGGCGCGGAGTTCGTCGCCGAGGCGGCGGCGGCCGGTGCCCTGGCGGTGCTCACCGACCCGGCCGGTGCCGAACTGGCCGCCGAGCACGGGCTGCCCGTCCTGGTGGTGCCCGACCCCCGCGCGGTGCTCGGCACCCTGGCCTCGGCCGTCTACGGCAACCCGACCGAGAAGTTGACCGTGATCGGGGTGACCGGCACCGCCGGCAAGACCTCCACGGCCTACCTGGTCGAGTCGGGGCTGCGGGCCGCCGGCCACACCACCGGCCTGATCGGCACCGTGGAGACCCGCCTCGGCGACCTGGTGCTGGACAGCGTGCGGACCACCCCGGAGGCCACCGACCTGCACGCGATGCTCGCCGCCGCCCTCGAACGCGGGGTCACCGCGGTGGTCATGGAGGTGTCCAGCCACGCCCTGGTGATGGGACGGGTCGGCGGGGTGCGCTTCGACGTGGGGGGCTGGACCAACTTCGGCTCCGACCACCTCGACTTCCACGCCGACGCCGACGACTACTTCGCGGCCAAGGCGCGGCTGTTCGACGGCCGCTGCCGGGTCGAGGTGCTCAACCATGACGATCCGGCGCTGAAGGGCCTGTTCCGGCCCGCCACGGTCAGCTTCTCCGCGGCCGGTGACCGGTCGGCCACCTGGTGGGCGGAGCACATCGACGGCGAGGGGTACGCCCAGCGGTTCACCGTGCACGGCCCGGACGATCTGGTGCTCGACGCCGGGGTGGCGCTGCCCGGGCGGCACAACGTGGCGAACGCCCTGCTGGCCGTCGCCGTACTGGTGGCCGCCGGGGTGCAGCCGGCCGTAGCGGCGGCCGGGGTGGCCGCCTGCGGCGGGGTACCCGGGCGGTTGGAGTCGGTCGGGGTGGCCGGCGGGGTACGCGGGGTCGTCGACTACGCCCACAAGACCGATGCGGTGGTGGCCGTCCTGGCCGCCCTGCGGGAGATGAGCAGCGGCCGACTGATCTGCGTGATCGGCGCGGGCGGTGACCGGGATCGGGGCAAACGGCCGACGATGGGTGCCGCCGCCGCCGAGGGGGCCGACGTGGTGCTGGTGACCGACGACAATCCCCGCACCGAGGACCCCGCGGCGATCCGCGCCGAGGTGCTCGCCGGGGCTACCGGGGCCGGGACGCCGGCCCGGATCCTCGAGGTGGCCGGACGGCGGGCGGCGATCGACGAGGCGGTTCGGCTGGCCGAGCCCGGCGATGTGGTCGCGGTGCTCGGCAAGGGCCACGAACGTGGTCAGGAGATCGCCGGTGAGGTGTATCCGTTCGATGACGTGACCGAACTGGCCGACGCGCTGCGGGTCCGGTTCGGCAGCCTGGGAGGCCAGCGATGATCGCCTTGAGCCTGGCCGAGATCGCCTCGGCCGTCGACGGGCGGCTGGTCGCCGCCGACCCGGCCGTGCAGGTCACCGGCAGTGTGGAGTTCGACTCCCGCAAGGTCACCCCCGGCGGCCTCTTCGTCGCCTTCGACGGGGAGAAGGTGGACGGGCACGACTTCGCCGACTCGGCGGTGCAGGCCGGGGCGGTGGCCGTGCTGGGCAGCCGTGAGGTGTCCGGCGTACCCATGATCATCGTCGCCGATCCGCTGGCCGCGATGGCCCGGCTGGCGCGTGCCGTGGTGGACCGGCTGCCCGAGCTGACCGTGATCGGGTTGACCGGTTCCTCCGGCAAGACCACCACCAAGGACCTGATCGCCCAGTTGACCGCGCGGCTGGGGGAGACCGTGGCGCCGCCCGGGTCGTTCAACAACGAGCTGGGTCACCCGTACACCGCGTTGCAGGCCGGGCCCTCGACGCGCTACCTGGTGCTGGAGAAGGGGGCCCGGGGCATCGGGCATGTGCGGTATCTGTGCGAGGTGGCGCCGCCGCGTATCTCCGTGGTGCTCAACGTCGGGGTCTCGCACATCGGCGAGTTCGGCTCGCAGGAGAACATCGCCCTGGCCAAGGGGGAACTGGTCGAGGCCCTGCCGGCCGAGGGGCTGGCGGTGCTCAACGCCGACGATCCGCTGGTCGACGCGATGGCCGAGCGTACGGCCGCCCGGGTGGTCCGCTACGGCGAGGCGGCGCACGCCGAGGTGCGGGCGGCGGAGGTGACCCTGGACGAGCGGGGGCGGGCCGCGTACACCCTGGTGACCCCGGAGGGGAGCGCGTCCGTGCGGCTCGGTCTGACCGGGCGGCACCAGGTGTGGAACACCCTCGCCGCCGCGGCGGTGGCCCGGGAGTTGGGTATGCCGTTGGCCGAGATCGCGGTCGGCCTGGGCGCGCTGGGCCTGGTCTCCACCCGCCGGATGGACGTCTTCGAACGCCCCGACGGGGTGACTGTGATCGACGACTCGTACAACGCCAACCCGGCCTCGATGGCGGTGGCGCTGCGGGCGCTGGCCGGCGTGGGCGCGGGTCGGCGAACCCTCGCGGTCCTCGGCTACATGGCCGAACTGGGCGAGTACGAGGAGCAGGGGCACACCGAGGTGGGCCGGCTGGCGGCCGAGTTGGGTGTCGACCGGCTGCTCGTGGTCGGCGACACGGCGGCGCCGATCCACCGCGGGGCGACATCGGTAGGTGACTGGGGAGGAGAATCGGTGCTGCTCACCGATCAGGCGGCGGCCGTTGAGGTGCTGCGCAGCGAGCTACGGCCGGGGGACGTGGTCCTGGTGAAGGGGTCCCGGTACCGGACCTGGGAGGTGGCCGACGCGCTGCGTGCCGAGGCTGATCCGGCCACCGGGGGTGGCGCCGCGTGAGGGCCGTCATCGTCGCCATCGGGGTGGCCTTCCTGGTCTCGCTGTTCTGCACCCCGATCGCGATCAAGGTGTTCACCCGGCTCAAGGCGGGTCAGCCCATCCGGGCCGAGGGCCCGCAGATGCACCAGGGCAAGAAGGGCACCCCGACCATGGGCGGGGTGGTGTTCATCCTCGCCACCGTGATCGCGTACGTGGCCGGTCACCTGGCCCTGACCACCCTGCCGGACGCGCAGATCGCCCAGGTGGAGCCGACCATCACCGCGCTGGTGCTGCTCGGGTTGATGGTCTTCTGCGGCGCGGTCGGCTTCATCGACGACTTCCTCAAGGTGCGCAAGCGGCACAGCGGTGGCCTGAGCGCCAAGGGCAAGCTGCTCGGGCAGATCCTGGTCGGCGCGGTGTTCGGGGTGGTCGCCCTCTGGTTCCCCTCCACCATGACGGACGCCGACGGCACCCAGACCAACACCGAGACCGTCGGCAGTACGACGTTGAGCTTCATCCGGGACATCCCGGCCCTGGAGGTCACCAAGATCGGCGCGGTGATCATCTTCATCTTCGTGGTGATGGCGGCGACCAACGGGGTGAACCTCACCGACGGCCTGGACGGCCTGGCCACCGGGGCCTCGGTGATGGTGCTCGGGGCGTACGCGGTGATCGCCTTCTGGCAGTACCGGCACTGGTGCGCCGACCCGGCGTACACCGCCAACCCGAACAACTACTGCTACGCCGTGCGGGACCCGTTGGAGATCGCCTTGATCGCCGGGGCGGCGGCCGGGGCCTGTGTGGGCTTCCTGTGGTGGAACACCTCACCGGCCCGCATCTTCATGGGGGACACCGGGGCCCTGGGCCTGGGCGGCCTGATCGCCGGCATGGCGATGTCCACCCGGACGATCCTGCTCCTGCCGATCATCGGCGGCCTGTTCGTGATCATCACCATGTCGGTGGTCATCCAGATCATCTCCTTCAAGACCACCGGCAAGCGGGTCTTCCGGATGTCCCCCCTCCAGCACCACTTCGAACTGGCCGGCTGGAGCGAGGTCAACATCGTGGTCCGCTTCTGGATCATCGCCGGCATCGGGGTGGCCATCGCCCTGGGCCTCTTCTACAGCGACTTCCTGGCCAACATGGGCTGACCCCCGTTCAGCGGCGTTGATCAACAGGTTTGCGTCACCGGAAGGCCGGATTCAGACGCAAACCTCTTGATCAACCAAGGCGGGGGGCCGGGGGTGCGACACGCCGAGTGGGGGATACCGGGGGCGTGGGGTGGTGGCAGCGGCGATGATGGCGCTGTGGGGGAGGCCTGGGAAGACAGTGGCGGGGAGTCGGTGGGTCGGCGGCGTGGTCGTGCCGCGGGCGGAGAGGGTGCTGCGGCCAAGAGTGGTACGGCGGTCACGGCGGGTGGTGGGACCGCTGGCGGGGAGGGTGCTGCGGGGCGGGGTGCCGGGTCCGCCACGGGTAGCGCCGCCCGGGCCGGTGGGGCGGGTTCGTCCGCTCCGGTAGCGGAGGGTGGTCCGTGGCGTGGCCTGGACCCGATGGGCGGATTCGCCGCCCTGGCCGCCCTGCGTGGCCTGCTGTCCCGGCCCCTGGCCTCGTACCATCTGCTGCTGGCCAGCTCGGGGCTGCTGCTGCTGATCGGCCTCACCATGGTCTTCTCGGCCACCAGCGTGCGCGACTACGCCGCCGGGGGCAACGCCTCCGCCTCCCTGGTCAAGCAGGCGCTCTTCGCGGTCATCGGCATCGTGGCCTTCTGGGTCTGCCAGCGTCTGCCGGCCCGGACCTTCCGGGCCCTGGGGCGGCCGGTGCTGGCCGTCGCGGTGGGACTGCTGTTGCTGCTGAACGCGCTGGTGGCGTACGGGCGGTTGACCGGCTCCCCGGCGAGGATCGGGCCGCTGGAGGCCGAGCTGCTCGGGCTGTACGTCGGTGGTCTCGGGTTGCAGCCCTCCGAGCTGGCGAAGTTCGCGCTGGTGTTGTGGGGGGCGTACGTGCTGGCCCGCAAGGGTGCCGCGCTGGGCTGGTGGCGGGAGCTGGCCACCCCGCTGTTCCCGGTGGTGGGCCTGATGTTCGTGCTGGTCGGCTACAACGACCTGGGCAGCATGCTCTGCCTGGTGGCGCTGGTCGTCGGCCTGCTCTGGGCGGCCGGGGTGCGGCTGCGGGTCTTCGCCACCCTCAGCGCGATCGGCCTGGCCGGCATCGGCCTGCTGGTGGCGGTGGCCTCCCTCGGCGCCGGTTCCGGGGTCGTGGGTGAGGAGAACTACCGGCTGCAGCGACTGACCATGTTCGTCAGCCCGCCGCCGCTGGAGCAGTGCCGGGAGGAACTCTGCTACCAGATGGTGCAGGCCCGGTACGCCATCGCCAACGGGGGCTGGTTCGGCACCGGGCTGGGTCAGGGGCGCAGCAAGTGGGACTGGCTGCCGGCGGCGGAGAACGACTTCATCTTCGCGGTGATCGCCGAGGAACTAGGGGTGGTCGGCTGCGCGGTGGTGGTCACCCTGTTCGCCGTGTTGGCCTACACCGGCCTGCGCATCGCCCGCCGGGTCGACGATCCCTTCCGGCGGCTGGCGGCGGCCGGCGCCACCGCCTGGCTGATCGGGCAGGCCTTCATCAACATCGGCGGGGTGATCGGTCTGCTGCCGCTGACCGGGGTACCCCTGCCGTTCATCTCGGTCGGCGGCAGCGCCCTGGTCGTCACCCTCGCGGCGGTCGGCATGTTGGCCTCCTTCGCCCGGGCGGAACCCGATGCGGCCCGGGCCCTGCATGCCCGTCCGCCCGCCCGATGGGTCCGACTAGTGTGGGCTCCGTTGCCGCCGATTCCCGGCCGGCGTCGCCGTGCGGCGTCGCCGCCGGCTGCCCGCAGGTCCGTACCCCGGGCCCGTAATCGGCGTGAGGACGACCAGGCCGCATCGCGTGGTGCCCGGGACAGCCGGGGCCGCGGCGGGTCGGCGAACGAGAGGAGACGTTGATGGGTCCGCTGCGTTCGGTGGTACTCGCAGGCGGTGGCACCGGGGGACACATCTACCCGCTGCTCGCCTTCGCCGACTGCCTGCGCCGTCACGACCCCGGCGTCCGGATCACCTGTCTCGGCACACCGAAGGGCCTGGAGAACCAGCTGATCCCGCCCGCCGGCTACGACCTGCGCAACATCCCGGCGTACCAGCTCCCCCGGTCGATCAACCTGAACCTGGTCCGTACCCCGGGCCGGATGTGGACCGCGGCCCGCGCCGCAGGCAAGGTCATCGACGAGGTGGGCGCCGAGGTGGTCGTCGGCTTCGGCGGGTACGTCTCCGTGCCGGCGTACCTGGCCGCCTGGCGGCGGGAGCTGCCGATCGTCATCCACGAGGTCAACGTGCCGCCGGGGGTGGCCAACCGGCTGGGCATGAAGTTCACCAAGAACGTGGCGGTGGGTTTCCCCCACCAACCCGCCCAGGCCGAGGCGCTGCGGGAGGCCCGGGTGGTCGGGGTACCCCTGCGGCGCAACATCGCCGGGTTGGACCGGGTGGCCATGCGTGGCGCGGCCCGGGCCCACTTCGGGCTCCGTCCGGACCTGCCGGTGCTCTTCGTGGCGGGTGGTTCCCAGGGGGCCCGGTCGATCAACCTGGCGGTGGCCGGGGCGGCCAAGGAGTTGGCCCGCAACGGCATCCAGGTGCTGCACGTGATGGGGGCCCGCAACGAGCCGGTGTCGATCCCCACCGACCTGCCGGTGCCGTACGTGACCCTGCCGTACCTGTCCGACATGGATGCCGGGTACGCCGCCGCCGACCTGATGCTGGGCCGGGGGGGTGCGATGACCTGCGCGGAGGTGGCGGCCATCGGCCTGCCGACCATCTATGTGCCGTACCCGCACAGCAACCAGGAGCAGAAGCGCAACGCCCTGCCGGTGGTCGAGGCCGGCGGTGGCCTGCTGGTCGACGACGGCGAACTGACCCCGGACTGGCTGGAACGTACCGTCATCCCGCTGATCCGGGACCCGCAGCGGCTGCACGCGATGGGCAATGCCGCCGCGGCCTACGGCCGCCGCGACGGCGACGAGGCCCTGCTCAACTTCGTCTACGAGGCGGTTTCCCGGTGAGCGCGAGGAGTGAGCCGGGCCTGCGAGCCCCGCAGTCGCGAACGATGATCGGCTCAGTGAGCGCGAGGAGTGAGCCGGGCCTGCGAGCCCCGCAGTCGCGAACGAAGATCGGCTCAGTGAGCGCGAGGAGTGAGCCGGGCCTGCGAGCCCCGCAGTCGCGAACGAAAGAAGGTGCGGCCCGATGAAGACGTTCAGCCCGGCCGGTACGTTGACCGCCGAGGATCTGGGTCACATCCACCTGATCGGGGTGGGCGGGGTCGGCATGAGCGGCCTGGCCCGGCTGTTCCTCACCCGGGGCCTGCCGGTCTCCGGCAGCGAGTTGCGCGAGTGGCCGTCGCTGGCCGGCCTGCGGGCCCTCGGCGGGACCATCCACATGACGCATGAGCCGGCCAACCTGGACGGTGTCGACACCGTGGTCTACTCCTCGGCCATCCCGGCCGATCACCTGGAGATGGTCGAGGCCCGGCGGCGCGGCCTGCGGGTGCTGCACCGTTCCGAGGCACTGGCCGCCGCGATGACCGGCCGGCGTACGGTGGCGGTCGCCGGCACCCACGGCAAGACCAGCACCACCTCCATGGTCACCATGGTGTTCCAGCGGGCCGGCGCCGATCCCTCCTTCGTGATCGGTGGCGAGATCTCCGAGGTGGGCTCGGGCGCCCATCACGGCACCGGCGAGTACTTCGTGGTCGAGGCCGACGAGAGCGACCGGTCCTTCCTGATCTACCGCCCGTTCGTCTCGATCGTCACGAACATCGAGGCGGATCACCTGAACACCTACGGCGACCTGGCCAATCTGGAGGCCACCTTCGCCGAGTTCGCCCGGCTCACCGACCCGGACGGCTTCATCATCACCTGCGCGGACGATCCGGGTGGGCAGCGGCTGGCGGCCATCCTGCGGGCGGAGGGACGCCGGGTGTACACCTACGGCGAGTCCGCCGAGGCCGATCTGCGGCTCAGCGAGATGGCCTCCTCGGCTCAGGGGGTGCGCTACCTGGCCCACATCGACGGACGCCCGCTGGGGGAGTTCCGGATGCCGGTGCCCGGCCGGCACATGGCCCTCAACAGCGCCTCGGCGGTGCTGGCCGCGTACCTGTTGGAGTTGCCGTTGACGGCCGCGGAGGCCGCGCTGGGGTCGTTCCCCGGGGTACGGCGGCGCTTCGAACGCAAGGGGGTCGCCGACGGTGTCCTGGTGTACGACGAGTACGCCTACCACCCGACCTCGATAACCCTGGCGCTGCGGACCCTGCGTGAGGTGGCCGGCGAGGGCCGGTTGCTGGTGGTCTTCCAGCCCTACCGGCTGTACCGGACCCGGGACCTGCAGTCGGAGATCGCCGAGGCGCTGGCGATCGCGGACGAGTTGGTGCTGCTGGAGGTCTTCGGCCCGGGTGAGCAGCGCGGCCCGGGGGAGGGGTCGGCGGCCCTGATCGAGGCGGTCGGGTTGCCGGCGGAACGGAAGGTCTTCGTAGACTCCTGGGAGGACGCCCCGACGGAGGTGGCCCGTCGGGCCCGCCCCGGCGACGTGGTGGTGACCATGGGCGCCCCGCCGATCTCGCTGATGGGTGACGAACTGCTGGCGGCCTTGACTGCGCGTACCGCCGATCCGGACGCCGGCACGGTGGCCGGTGGCCTGGCCGGGGGTTCGGCGAGCATCGGCGGTACGGTGCCCGACGCCGCCGCGCGCAACGGCGCGGCCCCCGAGGTGGAATGAGTCCCGGACCGGCCCGCCGACGCGGTGGCGGGGTGGACGGCGGCGGAGGGTGGCGTCCGGTCCGCCAGTGGCAGCTGGTCCGTGCCGGTCGGGACGCGGTGCCCGCCTCCACCCGCCGGTTCATGGCCCGGGCCCGGCGCCGTCGGATGCGGGCCGCACTGCCGTGGGCGGTGGCCGGCGGGGTGCTGGCCGTGGCCGGCCTGGTGGCCTGGGTGCTGCTGGGCACCGGACTGTTCGGCGTACGCGAGGTGCGGGTGGAGGGCGCCGAGTTGGTCACCGACGTGCAGGTGCGCAACGCCGCCGGGGTGCTCGACGGGGCTCCCCTGGCCCGGGTGGACCTGACCGAGCTGGCCGACCGGATCGGCGCCCTGCCGCCGGTGGAGCGGGTGTCGGTGCACCGGGACTGGCCGGACGCCCTGGTCGTACGACTCACCGAGCGCACCCCGGTGGCGGTGGTGCCGAGCGGGGAACAGTTCGTGGTGGTCGACGCCGCCGGGGTGGCCTTCCGTACCCTGCCGCAGCGCCCGGCGGGCCTTCCGCTGATCCGGCTGACCGACCCGGGCCCGGAGAATCCGGCGACCCATGCCGCCCTGGAGGTGCTCGGTGCCCTCACCCCGCAGTTGCGGGCGGACCTGGTGGAGATCACGGTCGAGGGCCTGGCCCGGATCAGCGTCCGACTGCGCGACGACTTGACCGTTTTCTGGGGAGACTCCACCCGGGGGACGGACAAGGCCCGGGTGGCCACCGCCCTGCTGGATCAGGACGCCACCCGGATCGACGTCAGCGCCCCGGAGGTGGTCACCTTCCGGTGAGCGACCGATCAGGGGCGTGAACCCTCCCGCTTGACCGGCGACACGCCGAAAGGGTCCTTGGTTCCTCGCTCGGCTGCGCCTACGTTGCCGGAAAGAGGATCAGTGGTTGACATAACTGTAACCCTCTAGTAGAGGGTGAGGGTTTACCCCCTCGGCCTCGCTGGTGACAGTCGGGTCGACCATGGGTCTGGCCGCGCCGTAACCGGTCGGGGAGTAGCCAATCTCGAAGGGAAGGACCGGAGATGACACCTCCGCACAACTACCTGGCGGTCATCAAGGTCGTCGGCATCGGGGGCGGCGGCGTGAACGCCGTCAACCGGATGATCGAGGTTGGGCTCAAAGGCGTCGAGTTCATCGCGATCAACACAGACGCCCAGGCGCTGCTGATGAGCGACGCCGACGTCAAGCTGGACGTCGGCCGTGAACTGACCCGGGGTCTGGGCGCCGGCGCCAACCCGGACGTCGGCAAGAACGCCGCCGAGGATCACCGCGACGAGATCGAGGAGGTCCTCAAGGGCGCCGACATGGTCTTCGTGACCTGCGGCGAGGGTGGCGGCACCGGCACCGGCGGCGCGCCCGTGGTGGCCAACATCGCCCGGAAGCTGGGCGCCCTGACCATCGGTGTGGTGACCCGCCCGTTCTCCTTCGAGGGCAAGCGTCGCCAGGTGCAGGCCGAGGCCGGCATCGACGAGCTGCGCAACCAGTGCGACACCCTGATCGTCATCCCGAACGACCGGCTGCTGGCCCTCGGGGACCGCAACATCAGCATGATGGACGCCTTCCGTACCGCGGACCAGGTGCTCCTCTCCGGTGTCCAGGGCATCACCGACCTGATCACCACCCCGGGTCTGATCAACCTGGACTTCGCCGACGTCAAGAGCGTGATGAGCGGCGCGGGCAGCGCGCTGATGGGCATCGGCAGCGCCCGGGGCGAGAACCGCGCGGTCGAGGCGGCCGAGGCGGCCATCTCCAGTCCGCTGCTGGAGCAGAGCATGGACGGCGCGCGCGGGGTGCTGCTCTCCATCGCCGGTGGCTCCGACCTGGGTCTGTTCGAGATCAACGACGCGGCGCAGCTGGTCACGGACGCGGCCCACCCGGACGCCAACATCATCTTCGGTGCGGTCATCGACGACGCGCTCGGCGACGAGGTGCGGGTGACCGTGATCGCGGCGGGCTTCGACGGCGGCACCCCGGCCTACAAGGCGGCCGAGCCGGCCCGCAAGACCAATCAGAACCAGCCCGCCCAGCCGAGCACCCCGGTCGTACCCTCGCCGGCCACCCCGGTGGCACCCCAGTCGCCGCGCCGGGTGCTCTTCGACGACGTGGACGTGCCCGACTTTCTCAAGAACGGTTCCTGAGTACCGGCCATGACGGACAGCCCCGCTCTGGTACGCCCCGACCGACGTGCCGAACTGGCCGCCGGGCTGGCGCGGGTCCGGTCCCGGATCGCCGACGCCTGCGCGGCGGCGGGCCGGGACCGGACCGAGGTGACCATGATCGCGGTCACCAAGACCTACCCCGCCTCCGACGTGATCGCCCTGGCCGGGCTCGGGGTGACCGACGTCGGTGAGAACCGCGACCAGGAGGCGGCCCCGAAGGCCGCCCAGGTGGCGGCGGCCGGGGTCACCCCCTGCTGGCACTTCATCGGGCGCCTGCAGCGCAACAAGGTGAAGTCCGTGGTCCAGTACGCCGACGTGGTCCAGTCGGTCGACAGCGTCCGGTTGGCCGCCGCCCTGGACACCGCCGCGACCGCCCGACGGGACCGGCCGCTGGAGGTGCTGGTGCAGGTGAGTGTCGACGGCGACCCGTCCCGTGGCGGGGCGGTGGCCGACTCGGCCGATCCGGACATCGGCCTGGGGTCGGTGGCCGCCGCGGTGGCCGACTCGGCGGGACTGCGGTTGGCCGGGCTGATGGCGGTGGCGCCCCTGGGGTGGGAGCCGGAGAGGGCCTTCGCCCGGCTGGCCACCATCGCCGAGGGGTTGCGGGCGGAGCATCCGCAGGCCGTCGTCCTGTCGGCCGGGATGAGCGGGGATCTGGAGGCGGCGATCGGCCACGGCGCGACACATGTCCGCGTCGGCAGCGCGTTGCTCGGAATGCGTCCCACGCTGCGGTAGCCTGGCCGCGAGAGAAGCAAATTACATCAGTGTTGTTTGTGGGAGCGGCCTTACCGGCGACCGGGGGGCGTGACGTGCAACGCGAATTGTGCGTCAGGGGATTGCCGTTCCGGTCCGGTGGGCAGGAATGGTCCACTCGCGACAGGCGACACGTACGGGGGCGTGTGCCGCACGGCGGACGGGAAGGGCGCGGGGATGGGTGCACTGCGCAAGGCGGGGGTCTGGCTCGGACTTGTCGAAGAGGACGACGAGCGGGCCTATGACGACGGTGGGTACGACAAGGGTGGGTACCGCGAGTCGCGCTACCGGCAGAGCCGGTATGCCGAGGAGTTCGGCGACGAGGTGGACGACGAGATGGACGAGCCTCCGGCGCCTCGTCCCCGGCTCGGCGACCGGGGTCGGCTCGGCGAGCGCTCCAGCAGTCGGCTGGGCGAGTCCGAGCGACTGGACTCCGACCGCCCCGAGCGGGTGGATCGGTCCAGCGTACGCTCGATCACCCGGTCCTCGGGGGAGCAGTCCGGCGCGTTGACGTACCACACCCGGGACAACCTGGCCCTGGCGCCGCAGGCGCAGCCCCGCGAGCGTGCGGTGGTCCAGGAGGAGGAGCAGCGCTACCAGATCACCACCCTGCACCCGACCACCTACCGGGAGGCCCGCACCATCGGCGAGCACTTCCGCGACGGGGTGCCCGTGATCATCAACCTCACCGAGATGGATGAGGCCGATGCCCGCCGACTGGTGGACTTCGCTGCCGGGCTGGCGTTCGGCCTGCGCGGTACGATCGAGCGCGTGACCAACCGGGTGTTCCTGCTCTCGCCGGCCAATGTCCAGGTCACCGCGGAGGACAAGGCCAAGATCGCCGAGGGCGGGTTCTTCAGCCTGAGTTGACCCGCCCGACCCGAGGGACGTCGCCTACCGTGTTGTCGATCTTGCTACAGGTCCTCTACCTGATCACCTATCTGTTCCTGATCATCCTGCTGGCCCGGTTCGTACTGAGTGCGGTCCTTCAGTACGGGCGGCGCTGGCAGCCTGGTCGCGGTGCATCAGCCGGACTGGAATCCGTGTGGAGCGTCACTGATCCCCCGCTCTGGGCGTTGAGGCGTGTGATCCCTCCGCTGCGAATTGGTACCGTGAGCATCGACCTGGCCTCCCTTGTGCTCCTGGTTATCCTGTTCGTGCTGATGAGGTTTGTGTTAGAGCCGGCGATCTTCAGGACCGCCTGATGACCGACGCGCTATCGCGGCCGCAACTGACCCGAGGAGTTTCGATGCCGCTGACCCCGGCCGACGTCCACAACGTCGCCTTCAAGAAGCCGCCGATCGGTAAGCGGGGCTACGACGAGGAGGAGGTCGACGCCTTCCTGGACGAGGTCGAGCGCGAACTCGCCCGTCTGATCGAGGAGAACAACGAACTGCGCGCCCAGGTGGAGCGCGGTGGGCGGGGCGGCGCACCCGCCGGCCCCGGTGGCGACGCCCGCCTGGCGGCCGAGCTCAACGACGTCAAGGCCCAGCTCGACCGGGTGCAGCGCGACAAGGCCGCCGCCGAGCAGGCCGCCCGCGCGATGCAGGCCGAGCTGGAGCAGGTACGCGCCGCCGCCGGTGGCGCGGTGCCGGGCGGTGACGGCGAGCAGCAGGCGCTGCGGGTGCTGATGATGGCCCAGCGGACCGCCGACGACCACGTCTCCGACGCCCGTCGTGAGGCCGACCAGCTGCTCTCCGAGGCCCGTTCCAAGGCCGAGGAGGTCACCCGCGAGGCCCGCGCCAAGGCCGACGCGCTGGAGCGGGACGCCCGCCAGCGTCACCAGGAGGCCATGGGCGGCCTGGACGCCAAGCGCACCGCGCTGCAGAAGCACATCGAGGAGCTCAAGCAGTTCGAGCGCGAGTACCGTACCCGTCTCAAGGCCTACCTGGAGAGCCAGCTGCGCGACCTCGACGGTCGTGGTCAGGGCCTGGAGGCGGAGATGACCCGTGGCGGAGAGGGCACCCGCGCGGCGGGCAACGGCCTGGCCGCCGCAGGTCTCGCCGGTTCCTACGGCGGGGGTCGCTCCGGGGCACTCGAGGCCGGTCGCTGAACCGGGCGGCGGCCGTCCTGACGGCCGCCTGCTCTGCCTCATCTTCTACGACGCGGCGGGGGTGAGCCGTGATAGTCATCAGTCTCGCGCTCATCCTCGTCGCGGTGGCGCTTCTTGTGTTCGGGTTGGCCAGTGGGTCCAGTGCCCTGCTGGTCGTCTCCATCGGCGCCAGCCTGCTGGCTGCGGTGGCACTGGTCGCGGGGGCCCGCCAGGCTGCCGCCGGCCGGGCCGCGACCCAGCGGGAGGGTGCCGGGGGTCGTTCGGCCACGATCCCGACCCAGCATGTCCCATCAACCTCGGATGCCGGTGTGCCCGGGTGGCGGCAACCACCCGGGTCGCCGGTGACGACCACGATGGGCACCGCCGAGGCGACCACGCCGACGGCCGCTGACCTGACCGCGCCGACGACCACCGCCGCCGAGTCGATGGCCGCCGCGGACGCGGGGGTGTCCGTGGCGACCGCCGGAGCGGGAGAGCCGTACGACGACGAGCCCGGCGCGCAGGAGGTCACCCCCGAGCAGGCTGCCCGGGTGTCCCGACTGCTGGACGAGGTTCGGGTGGTCGACGGCCGGCCCCGCTACCACCTCGACGAGTGCACGCACCTGGTCGGGCGGGACCACGAGCCCCTGGTGGTGGCCGAGGCGGTCTCGTTGGGTTTCACCCCGTGCGCCGACTGCACCCCGGACACCATCCTGCTGGCGCAGTCCGAACGGTACTGATCCGAGCCGATGACCGCCGAGGCGCTGACGGTCGCCGTCCGGGTCAAGCCGGGGGCCTCCCGGGCCCGGGTGGGTGGCCGCTACGACGGCCCCCACGGGCCCGCTCTGGTGATCGCGGTCAACGCTCCCGCGGTCGACGGCCGGGCCACCGAGGCCGCCCGTCGTGCCCTGGCCGAGGCCCTCGGTGTCCGCCCGGCCGCGGTGTCCCTACGCACCGGCGCGGCCAGCCGCGACAAACTCTTCGTGATCGACCCCGCCCCCACCGACCTCCCGGCCAACCTCCACCGCCTCCTCAACCCCCCACCTCACTGACCACCCCGGCCACCCGTGTTGATCAAGAGGTTTGCGTCGCGGAATCGCCGGATCCAGACGCCAACTTCTTGATCAACTCGGCGGAGGGCGGGGGTTGGGGGTGGGGGTCTGCTAGCGTTCGCTGTGCTTCGTTCCCGTACGGATCGGGGTGGAACGGGCAATTCGGTGCGGCACGTTGTCGGACGACCTTACGTTCCGTATCCTTGCGAATCTCCGGAGTGCGCGGCCAGTGGGCCGCGCGCCCGTTTTGTACCTGGGGTGGCCGATGCCGGCGGCCTCAGTCCAGGGGCGCCGCGGACCTCCGCGGTTCCGTGGCATAGGGAGTGATGATGGCCAAACCAGCCGACACCAGGACCGCCGGTCGTAAGCCCGCGATGACGTCCACCCGCAGTGCCGCGGAGACCGAGAAGATCCGCGCCGCCCTGGCAGCACGGCACGACGAGCTGCGCGCCGAGTACGATCAGACGCTGAGCGAGATCACCGAGCTGCAGCGCGACCGCCTCACCGACTCGGCCGGGGACGACCAGGCCGACACCGGCACGAAGACGTTCGAGCGGGAGCAGGAGATCTCTCTCGCCAACAGCATCTTGGAACGGATCACGCAGGTCGAGCGGGCTCTGGAGCGCCTCGACGAAGGTGGTTACGGCTGGTGCGAGCGGTGCGGCAACCCCATCCCGGTGGAGCGGCTCGCCGCCTTCCCGTCGGCCACCCTCTGTGTGACCTGCAAACAGCTGGCGGAGCGACGCTGACGGCGGGCTCCCCGGCGCTGGTGCACGGCGGTGCCACGGCACCGCCGTGATACGTCGATGGGGAGCAGATGAGCGCAGTACCGTCCGCAGGATCCGGCACCGCCGAGCCGGGCACCGCCACGAGATCGCGGCGTAGACCCGTAGCGATCCTGCTCGGCCTGGCGACCTTCGCGTTCGCGGTCGACCTGCTCACCAAGCACCTGGCGCTGGCCGAGCTGAGCGACCGGGAGCCGGTGCGGCTGCTCGGGGGTGCCCTCTATCTCTCCCTGACCCGCAACAGCGGGGCCGCGTGGAGCATCGGCAAGGACTACACCTGGGTCTTCCCGCTGATCGCGATCGGGGTGCTGGCCTGGATCGGCTGGATGGGGAAGACCCTGCGGTCGGTGCCCTGGGCCATCTCCCTCGGCCTGGTGGTCGGCGGCGTCACCGGTAACCTGATCGACCGGATCTTCCGGGCCCCGGGCTGGTTCGTCGGCCACGTGGTCGACATGATCAGCGTGTTCGACCCGTACGGCCGGGTTTTTCCGATCTTCAACATCGCGGACAGTGCCCTGGTCTGCGGCGTGGTCCTAGCCGTTTGGCTGGAGTTCACCGGCCGCCAGCGTGACGGCACCCGGCTGGTCGGCGACGACCGCAAGGCTGCCGAACGCGCGCCGGAACCGACGGCGCAGACCACGGACGACGAGCGGCGGGAGCCGGCATGACGACGACCTTCTCCGCCGGTGGCGACCACCGCAGCCTGCCCGTCCCGGACGGCCTGGACGGAATGCGACTGGACCAGGCGGTGGCCCGGCTGTTCGGGCTGTCCCGGACGACCGCCGCCGCCCTCGTCGACGCCGGGGAGGCCTTGGTCGACGGCGCGGTACGCCCCAACTCGCACAAGGTCCGGGCCGGGGCCTGGCTCGAGGTGACCCTGCCCGCGCCGGTCGCGGCGCCGATCGTGGTGCCGCAGGCGGTACCGGGCCTGCGGGTGGTCTACGCCGACGACGACATCGTGGTGGTCGACAAGCCGGTCGGGGTGGCCGCCCACCCCAGCCCCGGCTGGCGGGGCCCGACCGTGATCGGCGGACTGGCCGCCATCGGCCACACCATCGCCACCAGCGGCGCCGCCGAGCGCCAGGGGGTGGTGCACCGGCTCGACGTCGGCACCACCGGGATCATGGTGGTGGCCAAGAGCGAGCAGGCGTACAGCTTCCTCAAACGGGCCTTCAAGTACCGCGAGGTGGAGAAGCGCTACCACGCCGTGGTGCAGGGGCACCTGGATCCGCTGCGCGGCACCATCGACGCCCCGATCGACCGCCACCCCCATCACGACTACCGCTGGGCGGTGGTCTCCGGCGGCAAGCCGAGCATCACCCACTACGACACCATCGAGGCGTTTCCCTCGGCCAGCCTGGTCGACGTGCAGTTGGAAACCGGTCGTACCCACCAGATCCGGGTGCACTTCTCCACCCTGCGGCACCCCTGCGTGGGTGACCTGACGTACGGCGCGGACCCGACTCTTTCCGCCCGGCTCAAGCTGGATCGGCAGTGGTTGCACGCCAGAGAGTTGAGTTTCGAGCACCCCCGTACGGGGGACGAGGTCCGCTTCGTCAGCGACTACCCTGACGATCTGGGGCGCGCGCTGGAGATTCTCCGCGACTGACACGTCCCGCCCGTCCCGACCGATCCGACGAGGGGACCGCCTGTGCGTGCCGGCGATCTGCTGCGGCAGCTGGACCAGCGGCTGCTGCCCCGCCTCGCCGCCATGTTGAGACGGCTGGACCAGGGGCCGGCCCGCAACTCGCTGCTCAGCTGGGTGGCGGTGCTGTCCTGCGGTGCCGTGCTGTTCACCGCGGTGTTCGCCACCGGGGGCCCGCCGTTGTCCGACCGCACGGTCGGCGAGGTGACCCGGGTGGGCATCGCCGACGGCGACTCGATCCCCAGCTACGAGCGGACGGCCGCGGCGGACCTGGCCGGCCTGGCCCGCCGCACGCCCCTGGCCGACGGCACCTACGCCCTGGTCTCCCTGTCGGAGTACGTCACCCCGCAGTCGCTGGCGACGGTGGTCGGCGATGTCGGGGTCTCCGTGGTGTTCGGCCGGGTGCCGCTGCCGGACCGGCAGACCGAGATCGTGCGCATTCCCGCCCAGCGGCTGCCCGAGGACGTCACGGCCGGGATGACGGACCTGGCCGAACGCAAGGAGCGGGAGGCCGCGGACTACCGGTCGCGGGCTGCCGCCCTGGGCGGCGGTGGGCCGCAGGAACGCGAGCTGCGTCAGCTCTACGTCAGTGGGGCGCGCCTGGCGGAGCGGGAGGCGGCCGCCTACCGGGAGAGCTGCGCCTGCGTCTACGCCGTCGTGGTCCGGGCCAAGCCGTCCGTGCTGCGGGGGGTGGCGACCCGTCCGGGGGTACGGGTGGTCGATCCCGCCCCGGAGGTCCGGCGACTGGAACGGACGGTGTTCACCCCGCCGCTGCCCGAGCAGCGCGACGTGGCCCGACCCCCGGTCGATCGGGAGACGCTGTCCAGCCCCACGCCCAACCCGAAGTACCCGCTGCCGTCCTGGACTCCGGTACCCGAGGAGGCACCGGCCACGCCGGAAGTGACGGATTCGTCACCTTCGCCGACGCCCTCCCGGACCCCGCCGGTGTACGCGCCCCCCTCGGCCACTCCCACCTCGACGGATTCCTTCCGCGAGGGTGAGACGGACCTACAGGTGGTGGACGGTCCGGAGCCGACACCGTGACAGTTGAGGCCATATCGGTGGGTGTCCCGGTGTGGCCTCAGGACGGTTTCGTTCGTAGCCTGTCAGACGGAGACCGAGGCGCTGGGGAGGCGAGCCGTGGACGGCAGCGAGACCGGTTGGGGACGGCCCGCCGAGCCGGCACCGCGGTGGCGGGCCCTGCTCGACCGAGCCCGCCTCGGCGGTCGCGGCGCTGAGCAGGCAACCAACGAGCGACAGGCCGACGAGCCACCGCCCCCACCGCCGCCGACCGAGCCGCTGCCGCGTCGGGCGTCGGGCTCCGGCTACTCGGGGCGGGCCTCGGCCACCGCCCAGCCGCCGGATCGGGCGTACGGTGCCGACCCGGGTTACCGCCCGGAGCCCGGCTACCGGCTCGACGCCCCTGGACCGGCACCCAGGTACCGCGGCCACCCCGGATATCCGCCGGAGCCGGTGGCCCACCCGCCGGAACCGGCCTACCCCCAGGTGCCGGAGCCACGTCGACCGGAGCCGGTGGAGTCCCGGTATACCCTGCTGGACAACGGGTACCGGCACGCCGCCCCGCCGATGGACTCCCGCTACGCCCTGCTGGACAACGGCGGCTACCAGCCGCCCGGCCCGCCCCAGGGGCCGCCTGCCGGCCTCGGCGCACCTCCCGCACCCCCGGCCGGGCTCCCCGCCCCGCCCGCCCCGCCCGGGCCTGTCGCGGCGGTCGCCTCGGCCGCGGTGGCCGGGCGCCCCGGGCGGATCGAGTGGCGGGCGCAGAGCATCGAGAACGAGTTGGAACGCGCCGCCACGGTGCTGCGCAAGGACCTGGGCACCCCACGGGTGGTCGCCTTCGCCAACCCCAAGGGCGGGGTGCACAAGACCACCGCCACCGTGCTGGCGGCGGCGACCATCGGCAGCGTACGCGGCCGGGGGGTGCTGGCCTGGGACGACAACGAGTTACGCGGCACCCTCGGGTTACGCGCCGGCAGCGCCCGACACGCCCGGACCATCCGGCACCTGGTGGCCGATCTCGTCCAGATCGAGATCCGGGAGGGCAACGAGCTGCTGGAGGCGTTGGACGACTACCTGCGACACGCCTCCGACGGGTCCTACGACGTGCTGGCCGGTGAGGAGAGTCCGCGGTTCGCCCAGCGGCTGGACCAGTTCACCGTCAAACGGGTGCTGGAGCTGCTGCGGCGTACCCACGAGGTGATCTGCGTGGACACCGGCAACAACGTGGAGAGCCCGAACTGGCGTACGGTGATGCACGCCGCCGACCAGTTGGTGGTCACCACGGTGCCCCGGGAGGACGCCGCCTTCAGCGCCGACTGGATGCTCGACCTGCTGCACTCCGAGGGCATGGGCGAGCTGGCCGACAACGCGGTCACCCTGATCTCCTGTCCCACCCCGGGCCGACTGCCGTTGCAGAACGATCTGGAGAAGCACTTCGCCACCCGTACCCGGGCGGTGGCCGTGGTGCCCTACGACCCGGCCCTGGAGACCGGTTCCTCGATCGAGTATCACCAGCTGCAGGCCGAGACCCGGCAGGCCTGGATGCGGGCCGCCTCGGTGATGTTGGAGCCCTTCGCCCGCTGAGGCGACCACACCGTGTACACCGCGTCGAGGAAGCTGCGAGGATCATCGGGTGAGTCCGGAGACACCCGCCGTCGAACCGCCCGCACCGGCCGCCTCGGCTGAACCCCAGGCGCCCGCACCGGCCGCACCGCTCGCGTCGGTCGCCCCCCAGGCACCGGCCGACCCACCCCGCCGCGGCGTACGGGTGGGACTGGTGGCCGTGTTCGTACTGGCCCTGCTCGGGGTGCCGTTGGGGCTGCTGTGGGCGGTGATCTCCCCGGCCACCCCGGTGGTCAAGACCGCCAACGGCGCCGTCTACGGCGAGCCTCAGCCGGAGCAGCCGGTCGCCGCCGACGGCTGGTTCAGCCTGCTCGGCCTGGCCTTCGGGGTGCTCGCCGGGCTGGCCCTGTGGATCGTGCTGCGCCGCCGCCGGGGCCCCTTCGGGCTGGTCGTGGCGGTGGCCGGGGCGTTGGCCGCGGCGCTGGTCGCCTGGCAGGTCGGCCGCCGCATCGGGCTGGGCAGCTACGAACGTCTGCTGGCCACCGCACCGGAGGGCACCGCCTTCACCAAGCCGCCCGATCTGCGGGCCGGTGGAATCGAGATGGTCCTCGGGGTGCTACCCCTGCCGTACGGCAACCTGCTCCTGCCGGCCTTCGGCGCCGTCGTGACGTACACCATGCTGGCGGGCTGGTCCCAGTGGCCCTCGCTGCGCCCGGAGCCGGAGCCCGACCTGACCCTGCCGCCCGGCTACCCGCCCGGTGGACCCGGCCCCTGGCCGGCCGGGCCGGGCGCGGTGGGCGGCTATCCGCCACCGCCCGCTCCGGGCGCCTACCCGCCACCGCCCGCTCCGGGCGCCTACCCGCCACCGCCCGCTCCGGGCGCCTACCCGCCACCGCCCGCTCCGGGCGCCTACCCGCCACCGCCTGCCCCGGGCGGCCCGCCACCGCCATCCGGCGGGTTCGCGCCGGGGGCGCCGGCGGCCGGTGGGGTCAGTTCGGGGCCGGCGGGGGCTTGGCCAACTCCGCCAGCGGCACCGGAACCGCCCGCACCTGGCGCAGCAGAGCCGCCTCGCGGTTGAGCAGGGTCAGCTCGGCGCGCAGCCGGGCCGTGGTGTCGTCGATGGCGAGCAGGCGCTGCCGGTCCGCCACGGTCAGTGCGGCCGTCGCGGCCACCAGATGGGAGAGCACGGTAGGGTCCTCCGGCAGCTGCTCGGTCAGCTGACCGGCCTCGGTGCGCATCAGGCCGAGGTATTCCCGGAAGACCGCGATCACCCGGGAGGCCAGCAGGTTCGCCGCCTCGTCCGGGCCGGTCGGCTCGGGCAGCCAGCTCACCTCGGCGGTCAGGTAGGGCTCGGCCGCGTTGTCGAGCTGCTCGATCCGGAACCGGCGCCGTCCCACGGTGACGATGTCGAAACCACCGTCGGCCAACTCGGTGACCTGTCGTAGCTCCGCGCTGCAACCCACCTCGTGCAGGGTCAACTCCCCCCTGCCCGCGAGGACCCGGCCGGGGGCGGGGGCCACCTCCCAGCCGCTGCGGATGGCCACCACCCCGAACTCGCGTGGGGTGCCCTCGGGCTGGGCCATCAGGCGTCGGACCAGGGCACGGTAACGTTCCTCGAAGATGTGCAGTGGCAGCACCAGCCCGGGAAAGAGCACCGTGGCGAGCGGGAACACCGGCAGCCGTGCGTTCACGGAATCGAGGGTAGCCGCACCGGCGGGGTGACGAGTGTCCCGGCTCACCGTCCCGGCCTACGGGCGGCGCGGGTCGCCGCCTGACGGGCCGCCTAGACTCGCAGGGGTGTTGAACCGCATCGACCTGCGCGGCGGCGTGCCCGACCCGCGTGACCTGCTGCCTCGTGCCCAGCTCGACGTCTCCGTGGCGGTCGAGCAGATCCGTCCGCTCGTGACGGCGGTCCGTGAGCATGGTTACTCGGCGGTCCGCGAGGCCAGCGAGCGGTTCGACGGGGTGGCCCCGGAGGTGCTGCGGGTGCCCGTCGAGGCCATCGCGGCGGCGGAGAGCACCCTGGATCCGCAGGTACGGGCCGCGCTGCTGGAGGCGATCGCCCGGGTCCGCAAGGTGCACGCCGACCAGCGTCGTACCGATCACACCACCACTGTGGTGCCGGGCGGTACGGTCACCGAACGCTGGGTTCCGGTCGACCGGGTCGGCCTGTACGTCCCCGGCGGGCTGGCCATGTACCCCTCGACCGTGGTGATGAACGTGGTGCCCGCCCAGGAGGCCGGAGTCCGGTCCCTGGTGGTGGCCAGTCCGCCGCAGAAGGACAACGACGGGCTGCCCGATGCGCGGGTGCTGGCCGCCTGCGCCCTGCTGGGGGTCGACGAGGTCTACGCCGTCGGCGGCGCCCAGGCGGTGGCCATGCTGGCGTACGGCTGCGCGGTCGACGCCGCCGGCAGCGCGCACTGCGCACCGGTCGACATGATCACCGGTCCGGGCAACATCTGGGTCACCGCGGCCAAGCGGCTGCTGCGGGGTGTGGTCGGCATCGACGCCGAGGCGGGCCCGACCGAGATCGCCATCCTGGCCGACGACAGCGCCGACCCGGTGCATGTCGCCGCCGACCTGATCAGCCAGGCCGAGCACGACCCCCTGGCGGCCAGCGTGCTGGTCACCCCCTCGGTGGCCCTGGCCGACGCGGTGGACCGGGAACTGACCCGGCAGGTGCCGGCCACCAAGCACGCCGAGCGGGTCGACACCGCCCTGCACGGTCCGCAGAGCGGCATCGTGCTGGTCGACGACCTGGCGGCCGGGCTGCGGGTGGTCGACGCGTACGCGGCGGAGCACCTGGAGATCCAGACGGTCGACGCCCGGGAGTGGGCGATGCGGGTACGCAACGCCGGGGCGATCTTCGTGGGGGCGTACTCGCCGGTGTCCCTGGGTGACTACTGCGCCGGCTCCAACCACGTGCTGCCCACCGGCGGCTGTGCCCGGCACTCCTCGGGGTTGTCCGTGCAGTCCTTCCTGCGCGGCATCCACCTGGTGGAGTACACCGAGGCGGCGCTGCGGGAGGTCGCCCCGCACGTGGTCACCCTGGCCACCGTCGAGGATCTGCCGGCGCACGGCCAGGCGGTCAGCCTCCGCTTCCCGGAGATGTCATGACCCGGCTGGAGGACCTGCCGATCCGGGACGACCTGCGTGGCCGGTCGCCGTACGGCGCCCCGCAGCTGGACGTGCCGGTGCGGCTGAACACCAACGAGAACTCCTACCCGGTGCCCGAGGAGGTGGCCGAGGCGATCGCCAAGGCCGTCGCGGCCGAGGTGCGGGACCTCAACCGCTATCCGGATCGGGACGCGGTGGCGTTGCGCGCCGACCTGGCCGCCTACCTCGGTCACGGGCTGACCACCGAGGGGGTGTGGGCGGCCAACGGCTCCAACGAGATCCAGCAGCAACTGCTCCAGGCCTTCGGGGGTCCGGGGCGTACCGCCCTGGGGTTCGTCCCGGCGTACTCGATGCATCCGCTCCTGGCCTTGGGCACCGGCACCCGGTGGGTGCCGGCCCGCCGGGGGGTCGATTTCGGGCTGACCGTCGAGGAGGCCGTGGCCCAGGTCCGGGAACACCGACCGGACGTGGTCTTCCTCTGCTCGCCGAACAACCCCACCGGCACGGCCCTGGACCCGGCGGTGATCTCCGCGGTGCTGGAGGTCGCCCCCGGGATGGTCGTGGTCGACGAGGCGTACGCGGAGTTCGCCCGCCCGGGTACGGTCAGCGCCCTGGCGGTGCTGCCCGGTCACCCCCGGCTGGTGGTCACCCGCACGATGAGCAAGGCCTTCGGGTTCGCCGGTGGCCGGTTGGGCTACCTGGCGGCAGACCCGGCCGTGGTGGAGGCGGTGCAACTGGTCCGCCTGCCGTACCACCTCTCCGCGCTCACCCAGGCCGCGGCCCGGGCCGCCCTGGCCCACCGGGACGCCCTGCTCGGCACGGTCGCCGCGATCATGCAGCAGCGCGACCGGATCGTCACCGAGCTGCGTCGCCGTGGCCTGCGGGTGGCCGACAGTGACGCCAACTTCGTGTTGTACGCCGTCGACGGTGACCAGACCCTGGCCTGGCAGGCGATGCTCGATCATGGTGTGCTGGTCCGCGACGTCGGCCTGCCCGGCTGGCTGCGGGTGACCGCGGGCACCCCCGCCGAGACCGACGCCTTCCTGGCAGCCATCGATCAGATCCAGCGGGCGGGCCTGTCGGCCCCGCCGCGACCGAAAGGCACATGATGAGCCGGACCGCCCGGGTGGAGCGGATCACCAAGGAGACCAAGGTCCTGGTCGAGATCGACCTGGACGGCACCGGAGCGGCGGAGATCAGCACCGGGGTCGGCTTCTACGACCACATGCTGCACCAGATCGCCCGGCACGGCGGCTTCGACCTGACCGTCCAGACCGTGGGTGACCTGGAGATCGACGCCCACCACACGATGGAGGACACCGCGTTGGCGCTCGGCGCCGCGTTCGACCAGGCCCTGGGGGACAAGGCCGGCATCCGCCGGTACGGCTCGGCCACCGTCCCGATGGACGAGGTGCTGGTCCGGGCCGCCGTCGACCTGTCCGGTCGGCCGTACGTGGTGCACGACGAGCCGCTGCTGACCCCGTACATCGGGCCGGTCTACCCGACCAGCATGACCCGGCACATCTGGGAGTCCTTCGGCCAGGCGGCCCGGATCACCCTGCACGTGGACGTGCTGCGGGCGGCCCGTCCGGGGGGCCACCCGGACGCCCACCACGTGGTGGAGGCGCAGTTCAAGGCGGTGTCCCGGGCCCTGCGGGAGGCCACCGCGATCGATCCGCGCTCGGCCGGGGTCATCCCCAGCACGAAGGGTGCCCTGTGATGGCCGCCGGGCGGTACGGGCGGGGGTGGCGTCGATGAGCTCGATCCTGCCGACCCTGCTGCTGATCTTCGCCGGGGTGCTGGTGGGTGGGACCTGGTCCCTGCACCGGCAGGGCGCCCCGCGCGGGGCCGTCGTGGTCACCGCCCTGCTGGCGGTGCTGGCCACCGTGGCCGGGGTGCTGTGGCTGCTGCCCGGGGAGGGATCGTGACGGACCGCGACACCCCCCGGCCCCGGGTGGTGGTGCTCGACTACGGCTCGGGCAACCTGCGCTCCGCCGAGCGGGCCCTGGCCGCCGCCGGTGCCGAGGTCACCGTCACCGACGACCTGGCCGCCGCGGCCGACGCCGAAGGTCTGGTGGTGCCCGGGGTCGGTGCCTTCGCCGCCTGCATGGCCGGCATCGAGGCCCTGGGTGCCGGTCCGGTGATCGCCGGACGGGTAGCCGCCGGCCGTCCGGTGCTGGGCATCTGCGTGGGCATGCAGATCCTCTTCGAGTCCGGTGACGAACACGGGGTCGTCACCAAGGGACTGGGCCTGCTGCCCGGCAACGTCAGCCGGTTGCCGGCCGCCCGGCTGCCGCACATGGGCTGGAACACGGTCGAGCCGCCGGCCGGTTCGGTGCTGTTCGCCGGGTTGCCGACGGACAGTCGGTTCTACTTCGTCCACTCGTACGCCGTCTGCGACCCGGCCGCCCTGACCGCCGCCGGCGCTCGGGTGACCATCGCCCACCACGAGGCCGACTTCGTCGCCGCGGTGGAGCGGGGGCCGCTGTCGGCCGCCCAGTTCCACCCGGAGAAGTCCGCCGACACCGGCGCCATGTTGCTGCGCAACTGGCTGGCCACACTCCCCACCGATGGCTGAACCGAACGGCCCGGCGTGGCCGGGCGGCCGGGTGCGGCGGGGGGCCCGGTGAGCAAGGAGCGGGCCCGTCGCCGGGCGGCCCGGGAGGCCGAGGCGGCGCGCAGACGGGTGGCCCGGGAACGGGCCATGGCCCGCCGGGCCCGCCGCCGGGCGCTGGTCCGGCGGATGGTGCCCACGGTGCGACGTGGGCGTACGGGACGCCTGCTGCGCTACTCCCGGAGGGAACGGGCCACCATCGCGGCGCTGACCCTGGCGATGATCACCCTGATCTGGGTGCTCGTACCGGACCTGGCGCTGCGTGTCGTGTTGATCGTGCTGTTGCTGCTCGTACTGCCGGTGATCGTGGTGATCGCCCTGGATCGCCGTTCCTGACTCTGGAAGGACAAAGACACGTGAGCC
Organism: Micromonospora sp. NPDC047134; assembly: GCF_040643455.1. NCBI lineage: Bacteria > Bacillati > Actinomycetota > Actinomycetes > Micromonosporales > Micromonosporaceae > Micromonospora > Micromonospora sp. NPDC047134. The sequence continues at coordinate 297,650 of NZ_JBEYUI010000004.1, read as the reverse complement.
TCACTCTGTTGCCCGCCGTGGACGTCGCCGACGGCCAGGCCGTCCGGCTCGTGCAGGGCGCCGCAGGCAGCGAGACCACCTACGGTGACCCGCTGGAGGCCGCCCTGGCCTGGCAGCGGGACGGCGCCGAGTGGATCCACCTGGTCGACCTGGACGCGGCCTTCGGCCGGGGCTCCAACGCCGGACTGCTGGCCGAGGTGGTGCGTCGGCTCGACGTGCAGGTGGAGTTGTCCGGTGGCATCCGCGACGACGCCTCACTGCGCGCCGCCCTGGCCACCGGTGCGGCCCGGGTGAACATCGGCACCGCCGCCCTGGAGGACCCCCAGTGGTGCGACCGGATCTGCGGCGAGTACGGCGACCGGGTGGCGATCGGGCTGGACGTGCGGGGACGCACCCTGGCGGCCCGGGGCTGGACCCGCGACGGCGGTGACCTGTACGAGGTGCTGGAGCGCCTGGACAAGGCCGGTGCCGCCCGGTACGTGGTCACCGACATCACCAAGGACGGCACCATGCGGGGGCCGAACCTGGACCTGCTGCGGGAGGTCTGCTCCCGTACCGACGCCCCGGTGATCGCCTCCGGGGGTGTCTCGACCCTGGACGACCTGCGGGCCCTGGCCACCCTGGAACCCATCGGAGTCGAGGGTGTGATCGCCGGAAAGGCCCTCTACGCCGGTGCCTTCACGGTCGCCCAGGCCCTCCAGACCCTGGCCGAGCAGTAGGGCGAGCAGTAAGGAAGGGCCCCTTGTTAACGCCTGCGGTAGAGCAGGGGACCCCGGTTAACACCGCCGGCGGCCTCGGACGGGGGCGCAGCGGGTCCGAGGCGCGACGAAAGGCTGATGTCATGACGGTGGCGGTACGGGTGATCCCCTGTCTCGACGTGGACGCGGGTCGGGTGGTCAAGGGGGTGAACTTCCTCGACCTGCGCGACGCCGGTGATCCGGTCGAGTTGGCGGCGGCCTACGATCGGGCGGGCGCGGACGAGTTGACCTTCCTGGACGTGACCGCCTCCTCCAGTGACCGGGGCACCATGCTGGACGTGGTGCGGCGTACGGCCGAGTCGGTCTTCATCCCGTTGACCGTCGGCGGTGGGGTACGCACGGTCGCCGACGTGGACACCCTGCTGCGCGCCGGAGCCGACAAGGTCGGGGTGAACACGGCCGCGATCGCCCGACCCGAGTTGATCGCCGAGATCGCCGACCGGTTCGGCCGGCAGGTGCTGGTGCTCTCCCTGGACGTACGACGGGCCCCGGCCGGCACCACCCCCAGCGGCTTCGAGGTCACCACCCACGGCGGCCGACGGGGCACCGGGCTGGACGCCGTGCAGTGGGCGCAGCGCGGCGCGGAGCTGGGCGCCGGGGAGATCCTGCTCAACTCCATGGACGCCGACGGCACCAAGGCGGGCTTCGACCTGGAGCTCATCGGGGCGGTCCGCCGGGTGGTCGAGGTTCCCGTGGTGGCCAGCGGCGGCGCGGGCGAGGTGGCCCACTTCCCACCGGCGATCGGTGCCGGCGCCGACGCGGTGCTGGCGGCCAGTGTCTTCCACTTCGGGGAGCTGACCGTGGGCCAGGTCAAGGACGCCCTGCGCACGGCCGGTCACCCGGTCCGCTGACCCTCGCCGTGGCTCAGGCACCCCGGCCGCTGGCCCTCGTGGGGCTCAGGCACCCGGCCCGCTGACCCCTCGCGGGCTCAGTTGCGGCCGGAATGCCCCTCCGGGGAACGGCGGGGCATCGGGATGGTCCGGACCAGATACTCCTGTACGGCGGCGGCGTGCTCGGCCTCGTCCAGGTGCCATTCGGCCGACCCCGGCGCGTGCCGGCGGCTGAGTACACTCTGCACGGTGTCGACCGTGGTGGCCAGCCCGGCGGTGGGCCGGGACCGCCACAGCCGTTCGCCGTCCGGGGTGATCCGGAACCAGCCGTCGGCGACATCGACCAGGCCGGCACCGAGCAGCCGCCGGATCGCCTCCTCGATGTCGTGCCGCTCCGGGATGCTCTGGTCAAGATGGTCGGCCGTGGACAGCACATCGGCCAGGCGTACGCCCTCCGGGCGGCGGGTGGTCGGGGACCGCCGGTGCCGTCCCGCACCGCTGGCGATCACCAGCGAGACGAAGATCCATGCATCCGTCCGGCGCCAGGCGTTCTCCCCCATGTGAGGATTCTGCCGTCCCACCCGGGGTCAAGAAAACACCACCCACCCAAGAGTTACGGGCGGTTATATGCGGGCCGGAAGGCAGGGCCGTGACCTCGGTGGTCACGGCCGATCGTCGACCAGGTTGATTGCTCTGAGTGACCGTCAGACGGTCGATGCCGTCTCGACCCGTGGTGGGGCCTCCCGTTGCGGCTCCGGCACGTCGCAGTGGGGTAGGAAGAGTTGCGTCAGCGGCCCGATGGCCAGGGCGTAGGCGACCGTGCCGATGCCGAGTTTCCCGCCGAGCAGCGCGCCCACGGCCAGTACCCCGATCTCCAGGACGGTGCGGACCAGGCGCAACGAGAGTCCCGGCCGGCGGGCGACGAAACCGGTCATCAGCCCGTCCCGTGGGCCGGGCCCGAGGCGGGCCCCGAGGTAGAGGGCGGTGGCCAGCCCGTTACCCACGATCCCGGCGGTCAGCAGGACGATCTGGACGGCGAGGTTCTCCACCGGCGGCAGCAGGGCCAGGGTCAGGTCGACCGTCAGGCCGACCACGAGCACATTGGCCACCGTGCCGAGGCCGGGACGTTCCCGCAGGGGGATCCAGGCCAGCAGGACCACCGCCCCCACGAGGATGACCACCGTGCCCATGCTCAGCCCGGTGAGCCGGGAAACCCCCTGGTGGAACACGTCCCAGGGGTTCAGGCCGAGTTCGGAACGGAGCATCATCGCCATGCTGGCTCCGTACAGCAGCAGGCCGACGAACAGTTGCACCAGCCGTCGCACCGGACGATGCCGCAGGTTGCCAATCAAAGTCACTCCTGCCACCCTAGTGGCCAATTGAGGGTCAGAAAGAGCCAATATCGGGGGGGCGGCCATGACCAGTCAGGTGCGCGGAGCCCAATTGGCCCGCCTGCTAGGGCAGTGGCATGCGTTGCCGGGCCGCCGACGCAGACCGGACTACGCCGCCCTGGCCGGTGCGGTACGCGGCCTGCTCGCGGACGGTCGGCTACCGCTGGGGGTACGGCTGCCGGCCGAGCGGGACCTGGCCGAGGCGCTGCAGATCAGCCGGACCACCGTCACGGCCGCCTACCGCGAACTGCGCGACAGCGGACACCTGGCCAGTCGGCGCGGTGCGGGCAGTTGGACGATGCTGCCCGGAACCCACCGGGTGGCCAGCAACGGCCTGTGGATCCCGCTGGACGACCGGGACATGCTCGATCTCGGGGTGGCGGCCCTGGCCGCACCACCGGAGCTGCTGCCGGCCGCCCGCGCGGCGGCCGAGGACCTGCCGCGCTACCTCGGGGGTGCCGGTTACCACCCGATCGGCATCATCGAGCTGCGGGAGGCGGTGGCCCAGGCGTACGCCGACCGGGGCCTGCCCACCTCACCGGATCAGATCATGGTCACCAACGGCACCCAGCACGCGCTGGATCTGGTGCTGCGCCTGGCCCTGGCCCCGGGTGGCAGCGTGCTGGTGGAGTCGCCGAGCTACCCCAACGCCCTGGCCGCCCTGGCCGCCCGGCGGGCCCGGATCACCACCCACGGCCTGGCCGCCGAGCTGAACGGCTGGGACGCCGACCTGCTGCTCGGCTCGCTGCGGCAGGTGCGTCCCCGGGTCGCGTACCTGATCCCCGACTTCCAGAATCCGACCGGTCACCTGATGTCGGCCGACCTGCGGGAGCGGCTGGTGGCCACCGCCCACGCGGTCGGCACCGACCTCGTCATCGACGAGTCCTTCGTGGACCTGTCGCTGGACGACTCCCCCCTGCCGCCGCCTACCGCCAGCTTCGACCGGCACTCCCGGGTGGTCAGCATCGGCGGGATGAGCAAGCCCTTCTGGGGTGGGCTGCGGATCGGCTGGATCCGCGCCTCCGCCCCACAGGTGCAGCGGCTGGCCGCAGCCCGGGTGGGGGTGGACATGGCGAGCCCGGTCCTGGACCAACTGGTCGCCGTACACCTGATGGCCGCCGCGCCGACCATCGTGGCCGCCCGGCGGGCCCAGTTGACCGCCCAGCGCGACGCCCTGCTCGGGGCCCTGGCGGCGCGGCTGCCGGAGTGGCGGGTCACCGTGCCCCGGGGTGGGGTGACCCTCTGGGCCGAGCTGGACGGGCCGATCTCCAGCGCCCTGGCGCGGGCGGCCGAGGAGGTCGGGGTACGCCTGGCCCCCGGTCCCCGGTTCGGCCTGGACGGCACCCTGGAGCGTTTCCTGCGACTGCCCTTCACCCTGCCCTCGGCCGACCTGGTCGAGGCGGTCGGGCGGCTCGCCGCGGTCCGCTACGACCTGGACCGGGGCGGGGCGCCCCGCTGGCGGGAACCCAGCGTCATCGCCTGAGCGGTCGGGAGGCAACGAGCGGGCCCCGCGCCCTGGGTGGGGTGCGGGGCCGGCTCGGAGCGGATCGCCGTCAGAGTTCGGCGACCGTGCCGGTGTACATCTTGTCGATCTCGGTGGAGAAGTTGCTCTCCACCCCGCGACGCTTGATCTTCAGGGACGGGGTGATCTCGCCGTCCTCGATGGTCAGGTCGCGCGGCAGGATGGTGACCTGCTTGATGGTCTCCCAGCGGTTGAGCTTGCTGTTGAGCTGGGCGACGTACTCCTCGACCATCGCCTTGGCCTCCGGCGAGGCGACGATCTCGGCGTACGGCCGACCCTCCAGGGGGGTGCCGGCCGCCCAGCCGACGATGGCGTCCGGGTCCAGGGTGACCAGCATGGTGCAGTAGTTGCGGGCCTGGCCGATGACCACCGCCTGCGAGGTGTACGGGCAGGTCGCCTTGAACATGCCCTCGATGTACGAGGGGGCGATGTACTTGCCGCCGGAGGTCTTGACCAGGTCCTTCTTCCGGTCGGTGATCCGCAGGTAGCCGTCGGCGTCGAGCTCGCCGATGTCACCGGTGCGGAAGAAGCCGTCTTCGGTGAAGGCGGCGGCGGTCTCCTCGGGCAGGTTGTGGTAGCCGCGCATCACCGGACGACCCTTGATCAGGATCTCCCCGTCGGTGTCGATGCGGCACTCCAGGTCACCCATCGCCTTGCCGACCGTGCCGATGCGCAGCCCGTTGGGCGGGTTGACGAAGTTGCCGGCGCTGGACTCGGTCAGCCCGTACCCCTCGGAGATGGGCAGGTTGGCGGCGGCGAAGAAGGTGGCGATCTCCGGGCTGAGCGGGGCGGCACCGGACACCAGTACCCGGATCCGGCCACCGAGGCGGGCCTGGAGCTTGCTGAAGACCAGCTTCTCGGCCAGCGAGTACTTGAACTTCAGGCCGCCGGGCAGGGGCTTGCCGGCCTGCTCCAGGGCGACCTTCTCCTTGCCGACCCCGACCGCCCAGGCGAAGATCTTCGCCTTGGCGCCACCGGCGTCCTGGGCGGTGGTCACCGACTTGTTGTAGACCTTCTCGAACACCCGGGGGGCACCGCACATCAGGGTCGGTCGGACCACCGAGAGCAGCTCGACCAGCTTGTCGACCCGGCCGTCGACATACGTCGGCAGGCCGACGTGGGTGGCCCCGCAGAGCAGGGTCTTGCCGAAGGAGTGCGACAGCGGCAGCCAGAGGTACTGGAGGTCGTCATTGCGCAGCAGACCGACCGCCTCCTGGGCTACACCCTCCCAGCACCAGCCACCGTGCAGCAGTTCGACCCCCTTGGGGCGGCCGGTGGTGCCGGAGGTGTAGATCAGGGTGGCCAGGTGGTCCGGGCCGATCTCGGAGACCAGGCGGTCGACCAGCTCCGGATCCTCGGCCAGCCGCTCGGCGCCCTGCTTCTCCAGCTGGGCGAGGGTGAGCTGGGGTACGGCAGCCGAGGGGTCGGGCTCCCCGTCGATGAGGATCACGTGGGTCAGCGCGGGCAGCTGGGCCCCGGCGATCTTCGCCGCCTGGCTGGGGTCCTCGGCGAACAGCACCTTGGAACCGGAGTCGGCGATGATGTAGGTCGCGTCGTCGGGCTCCGTGGTGGGGTAGACCGTGGTGGTGGCACCGCCGGCACACATGATGCCGAAATCGGCGATGACCCAGTCGAGCCGGGTGTTCGCCAGGATCGCCACCGGGTCTTCCTGGCCGACGCCCAGGCCGTGCAGACCGGCGGCGACCGCCTTGGCCCGCTCGGCGACCTGCGCCCAGGTCAGCCATACCGGGGAGTTGTCCGGGCCGGGACGACCGAAAGCCTGGCGGTCGGGGGTGGCCGCCACGCGCTTGAGGAACATGTCAGGAATGGAACGGTACGGTACATCGAGAGCCATCGCTGTAGCCGCCTTCGGGGGTGGAGGCGTGACCATCGTCACGTCGAGTGTTCGTTACCGAAGGGTATTGCCTGTGCGGGGAGTCGGCTAGCCCCGTCGATCATCCACCGGCCGGTTTCCGCTCCGGTCGGCCCGTTCAGGCGTAGCGCTGCGCTGCCAGGGACCAGTCGTAGGTCGCCCGGATCCAGTTCCGGCGGGTCGCCAACGCCGGCCGGACCGCCTCGCCGTGCTGCGCCAGCAGGTCGCTCTCCGTGGTCAGGTAGGTGCCGAGTTCCTCGTTGAAGCGGGCCGCCGCGGCTCGGATCGCCGCGGTCTCGTCGCCGGTCTCCCGGCTCAGGACGGTGACCAGGTTGTGCGCGTCCGGCCCGGCCCGATGCTCCTTGCGGTACGAGAAGACGTCGTTGCACCAGCAGATCAGGTTGGCCGCGAGTTGATCCAGGGCGGCCCACTGCGGGTCGGCCCGGTGCTCGGCCGAGGGGAAGCCGTCCAGGGCCAGGTCGGTCAGGGTGAGGCTGGGGAAGACCCCGCCGGTGTGCCGACGCATCTGCACGTACTCGTGCACCGGGGGCACCCGGTCGTGCTCCCGGTTGGCCGCCTCCCAGAGCAGGGCCAGCAGGTACTCCCGCATGGCCGAGGTGAACCGCAGCAACACGGCCGGCCGGTCGTGGGCGCGTACCCGGCGGCACAGGTCGGCCAGCGCCGCCCCCAACGCGCCGGCGGCCGGGTCGGCGTCCCGGCCACCCTGCTGATCCAGTACGTCCAGCAGGGCCGCCAGGGTGGGGGCCAGGCGGGTCGGATCGGCCCCCAGACCGTCCTCGTCGCAGGCGTCGTCCATCACGAACAGCCAGGAGATCAGGTCGGACAGCAGGCGCAGGCGATCACGGGGTGCCTGCGGGCAGGCCCGGCCGGCCAGCCCGGCAGCGTCCGCGCGACGCAACCGCTGTCCGTTACTGATCAGTCCCAGCCGCTGCGCCCAGCTCTCGCTCTCCTGCGCCAGCGCCTCGGTGTCCTGGTGCTGATCCGCGGTGAAGGGCGGTTCTCGCAGGACGGACAGCGCAAAGCTTCGCATCGAGTTTCCCTGTTCCTGTCGCCCCGGGCGGAGCGGCGCGGCAAGCGTACGGGAGGCTCGATCAACTCACGGTACGCACCAGATAACTATTCGGGTGTGGTCGGTGGCCGGTTCTGCACACCTAGCTAAAAGCCCAGCTTGGCCCCGCGCAGCCGGTCCGCCAGGGCCGTCGGGCCCTCGATCTCCACCCGGGCCACCCGCTGCCGACCGGACAGGAACAGGGTCAATTCGCCCGGGGGGCCGACCAGACGCACCGTTTCGCCGCCCTGGCCGGTGACGACCTCACCGTGCCCCGGTGCCTGCACGACCAGTCGGGCGGGGAAACGACGCAGCCGCAGGCGGGCCATCGTCGAGGTGCGCCGCCACAGGGTCTGGTCCAGCCCGGCCGGCAACTCGCGCGGCTGCCACTGCGGCTGGGCCCGGCGGACATCCTCGTGGTGGATGAAGAACTCCAGGGTGTTGGCCAGCTCGTCGGTCAGGGGGTTGCTCATCGGGCTCCACACCGGAGGGTTTCGCACCTGGTCGAGCAGGTCGGCCCAGTCGCCGGCCGCGACCTGCCGGCGGACCCGTTCGCCGCGATCCCGCAGCGGGGGCAACAGGATGCCGGCGGCGGCGTCCGGCCGACGTTCGCGGATCACCAGGTGGGCGGCGAGGTCACGCACCGTCCAACCCTCGTTGACGGTAGGGGCCTGCGGCCCCAGCGTGGACATCAGGTCGGCGAGCGCCTTGCGCTCCGATCGGGCGTACCGCGACATGACAGCGATGCTAGGCCCATTTCACCGACCCCGCCGGATGGGCCGTCGTGCCTGGTTGTCCCCGGAGGGTGACGTCGGACATATCACCGGGGGGTCGGCGGGGGGAGCGGACAACGGTAAGGATGAGAGAGGATATTGGCGGCTTACGGCGGGGGAGACAGTGGCGAGCGGGACTAGTCGGGATGTGCTGGGTCGTGGTCTGGCCGTCCTGGGGCGGGCCATCCGCGAGCAGCCGAGGATTTTCGCGGTCGCGGTCAGCGGCAGTGTGCTGTTCGGCGCGATGGTGGTGGCCAGCGCCTTCATCGTCGGCCGGGTGGTCGGCGAGGTGGTGGTCCCGGCGATCGAGAGCGGCTCGGTGGGGGTCAGCGCCCTGGCCATCGCGGCCACCGCCCTGTTCGGGCTCAGTGTGCTGCGGGTGGTCGGCATCTTCGGCCGACGACTCGGCGCCGGCTACATGCAGTACCGACTCCAGGCCGCCTATCGGCGCCGGGTCACCCGTCGCTACCTGGACCTGCCGCTGTCCTGGCACCACCGCAACGCCACCGGCACCCTGCTGTCCAACGCCAACTCCGACGTGGAGGCGGCCTGGCAGCCGATCGCTCCGCTGCCCTTCGCGGTCGGCACCCTGGTGATGCTGGTCGGGGCGGTGTCCTCACTCTTCTTCACCGACTGGGCGCTGGCGCTGGTCGGGCTGGCGGTCTTCCCGGCCCTGTTCGCGCTCAACGTGGCCTACTCCCGGCGGATGGCCCCGCGTCAGGCCCGTGCCCAGCGGCTGCGGGCCGAGGTCAGCGGGATCGCCCACGAGAGCTTCGACGGTGCCCTGGTGGTCAAGACCATGGGTCGGGAGAGCCAGGAGACCGCCCGGTTCGCCGACCGGGCCGGGCAACTGCGCGACGCCCTGATCTCCGTCGGGCGGCTGCGCGGCATCTTCGACCCGATGTTGGAGACCCTGCCCAGCCTCGGCACCCTGGCGGTGCTGGTGGTCGGGGCGTACCGCCTGCGTCAGGGGGCCATCGACGTCGCGGACCTGGTCAGCGTGGCCTTCCTGTTCACCGTGCTGGCCTTCCCGGTGCGGGCGATCGGCTGGGTGCTGGCCGAGTTGCCGCGCAGTGTCGCCGGGTGGGACCGGGTCAACCGGGTCCTGCAGGCCACCGGCGAGATGCCGTACGGCGACACCCGGCTGCCCTCCACGACCGCGCCGGCCTCGCTCACCTTCACCGAGGTCGGCTTCGCCTACGAACCCGCCGAGGCGCATCTGCCCGGGACGCAGGTGCTCGGCGAGGTCTCCTTCACGGTCGAGGCCGGCAAGACGGTGGCCCTGGTCGGGCCGACCGGGGCCGGCAAGTCCACCATCGCCTCGCTGGCCGTGCGACTGGTGGATCCGCTGTCCGGCACGGTCTGCCTGGACGGGGTGGACGTCCGGGAGTTGACCGCGGACTCCCTGGCCGCCAACGCGGCGCTGGTGGCCCAGGTGCCGTTCGTCTTCGACGACACCATCCGGGCCAACGTCTCCCTGGACCGGCCGGGTATCGACGACGAGGCGGTCTGGGCCGCGTTGCGGCTGGCCGAGGCCGACGGGTTCGTCGCCGCCCTGCCCGACGGGCTGGACACCATGGTCGGTGAGCGGGGCACCTCCCTCTCCGGCGGGCAGCGGCAGCGACTGACCCTGGCCCGGGCGCTGGCCGGGCGGCCCCGCCTGCTGGTGCTCGACGACGCGACCAGCGCGGTGGATCCCCGGGTGGAGGCGGCCATCCTGGCCGGGCTGCGCTCCTCGACCGGGGGTGGTCCCGGCGCCTCGATCCTGGTGGTGGCCTACCGCCGGGCCACCATCGCCCTGGCCGACGAGGTCATCTACCTGGAGCAGGGCCGGGTGATCGCGCGCGGCCCCCACTCGACCCTGCTGGCCACCGTGCCCGGCTACGTCGACCTGGTGACGGCCTACGAGCAGGCCGAGGTCGAGCAGCAGAGCGCGGCGGAGTACGACGAGGTCACCCCCCTGCCCACCGGCCTGGAGGTGGACCGGTGAGCGCGAGGAACGCAGCGCAGCGGAGTCCCGCAGTCGGGAACGGAAGGCAGGCCCGGTGAGCGCGAGGAACGCAGCGCAGCGGAGTCCCGCAGTCGGGAACGGAAGGTGATCCGGTGAGCGCGAGCAACGCAGAGGCGGCGGAGCGGGCCGAGTCGACCTGGCAGACGATGCGCCGTGGGCTGGCCCTCTCGCCGGAGTTGCGGGTCGGGCTGGCCGGCACTCTAGGTCTGGCCCTGGTCTACATGGTCGGGCGGGTGGCCGTGCCGGTGGCCGTGCAGCAGGGCATCGACCGGGGCATCGTCGGCGGGCTGGACCTGAACGCGCTGTTCAGCGTGGTGGCGGTGACCGGGGCGGTGCTGGTGGTGACCACCGTCTGCGGTTACCTGATGATGCGGCGGCTGTTCACCGTCAGCGAGACCGCCCTGGCCAACGTGCGGGTGCGGGCCTTCCGGCACGTGCACGACCTGTCGATGCTGCACCAGCAGTCCGAGCGGCGTGGGTCCTTGGTCTCCCGGGTGACCAGCGACGTCGACCAGATCACCCAGTTCCTCCAGTGGGGCGGGGTGATCCTGCTGGTCAACCTGGGGCAGTTGGCGGTCACCACCGCGGTGATGCTGGCGTACTCCTGGCAACTGACCCTTGTGGTCTATGCCGCCTTCGTGCCCGCGGTCGTGGTGATCCGGCTGCTTCAGCGCCGACTGGCCGCCGCCTACGGGGTGGTGCGGCAACGCACCGGCGCCCTGCTCGGCGCGGTCGGCGAGAGCGTGGTGGGGGCGCCGGTGATCCGGGCGTACGGTATCGCCGGGCGGACCGCCCGGCGGCTGGACCAGGCGATCGACTCCCAACGGCTGGCCCAGCAGAAGGCGATTCGGATCAGCATCCTGGGCAGTTCCGTCGGCGAGCTGGCGGCCGGGGTGGCGTTGGCCGGGGTGGTGGTCGTCGGGGTGCTGCTCGGGGCCGACCAGACCCTGAGCATCGGTGAGGTCACCGCCTTCCTGTTCCTGGTCACCCTGTTCATCCAGCCGGTGCAGATCGCCACGGAGGTGCTCAACGAGGCGCAGAACGCGATCGCCGGTTGGCGTCGGGTGCTGGATGTGCTGGACCTGACTCCCGACGTGGCCGACCCGGGCGAGCAGGGGCGGGACCTGCCACCCGGCCCGCTGGACATCCGCTTCGCCGGGGTGAGTTTCGCCTATCCGAACGGTCCCACCGTGCTGCACGAGGTCAGCCTGGAGATCCCGGCGAAGAGTCGGGTGGCCGTGGTCGGGGAGACCGGCAGCGGCAAGACCACCTTCGCCAAACTGCTCACCCGACTGATGGATCCGTCGCAGGGCCAGGTGCTGCTCTCCGGGGTGCCGCTGACGGACGTACGGTTCGAGTCGCTGCGCTCCCGGGTGGTGATGGTGCCGCAGGACGGCTTCCTGTTCGACGCCACCGTGGCCGACAACGTCCGCTTCGGCCGTCCGGAGTTGACCGACGAGCAACTCACCGCCGCCTTCACCGAGCTGGGGTTGAGTGACTGGCTGGAGGGCCTGCCGGCCGGGTTGGCCACCGGCGTCGGTGAGCGAGGTGAGGCGCTCAGCGTGGGGGAGCGGCAGTTGGTCGCCCTGGCCCGGGCGTACGTGGCCGACCCGGACCTGCTGGTGCTGGACGAGGCGACCAGCGCGGTCGACCCGGCCACGGAGGTCCGGCTGCAACGGACCCTGGACGCGGTGACCCGGGGGCGCACCACCCTGGCCATCGCGCACCGGCTCTCCACCGCCCAGAACGCCGACGAGGTGATCGTGGTGGACCGGGGTCGGATCGTGCAGCGGGGCCCGCACGACGAGTTGGTAGCCGACCCCGATTCCGTCTACGCCCTGCTCTACGCCTCCTGGCTGGAACAGACCCGCTGATCTTGGTCGGGCAGCGGGGCGGTGAGGTAGCGGGCCCAGGCTGATCCCGGGGCCCGGAGGCCCGGCGTCAGCCGCTGCGTCGTCGCAGGGTGGCCGCGGCGAGCAGCAACGCCAGCACCGTCACGGCGGCGACCACGGCCACGTCACGCCACATGGTCGCCGTCGGCTCGGCGTGCGCGCCGACCTCTTGCAGGGCCTCGACGGCGTACGTCAGGGGCAGCACGTCGCTGACCGCCTGCAGCCAGCCCGCCATCTGCTCCCGCGGCACGAACAGCCCACAGAGCAGCATCTGCGGCGCGACCACGACCGGCATGAACTGTACGGCCTGGAATTCGGTGCGGGCGAAGGCGCTGCACAGCAGCCCGAGCGCGACGGCCAGCACCGCGTTCAACGCGGCGATCATGATCACCAGTCCGCTGCTGCCGGCGGTGTGCAGGCCGAAGACCCAGTACGTCACGGCCGAGGCGATGGTGGCCTGCACCGCGCCGGCCAATCCGAAGGCGATGCCGTACCCGAAGAGCAGGTCGGCCTTGGCCAGCGGGGTGGTGAGCAGTCGTTCCAGCGTGCCGGTGGTCCGCTCGCGGAGCATGGCGATGCTGGTCACCAGGAACATGATGATGAACGGGAAGAAGCCGAGCATGACCAGGGCGATCCGGTCGAAGGCGGACGGCCTTCCCGGCACGGTGGGCTGGTCGGCGTACATGTAGTAGATCAGGGTCAGCAGCACGGTGGGCACGACCACCAGCAGGGCCACCGTCCGCCGGTCGTGACGCAGTTGGCGCAGGATGCGCCCGACGGTGGCGAACAGGATTCGGGGGTTCATCCCGCCTCCCCGGTCGGCTTGGTCTCGCCCGCTCGGATCAGTCGCAGGAACGCCTCGTCGAGGTCGTCCACCCCGGCGGCGGCCCGGACGGCGTCCGGGGTGTCGTCGGCGATCAGCCGTCCGGCGCGGATCAGCAGCAGCCGGTCGCAGCGGGCCGCCTCGTCCATGACGTGACTGGACACCAGCAGGGTCGTCCCGGTCGCGGCCAGCTCGTGGAAACGGGCCCAGAGGTCGGCGCGCAACACCGGGTCCTGGCCGACCGTCGGTTCGTCGAGCACGACCAACTCCGGGTCACCGACCAGGGTGCAGGCCAGTGACGCCCGGCTGCGCTGCCCACCGGAGAGGTTGCCCACCAACTGCCCTGCCGCCGGGGCCAGCCCCACATCGGCCACGGCCCGGTCCGCCTCGGCCGCGCCTCGGCCGTGCAGGGCGGCGAAGTAGCGGGCGTTCTCCCGGACGGTGAGGTCGGCGTAGACGCTCGGGGCCTGGGTCAGGTAGCCGACCCGGTGGCGTAGACCTGCCGAGCCGGCCGGCTGACCCAGCACGGTCACCGCGCCAGCCGTGATCACCTGCACCCCGACGATCGCCCGCATCAGGGTGGTCTTGCCGCTTCCGCTCGGCCCGAGCAGCCCGGTGACCGTGCCGCCGGGAACGACGGCGTCGATGCCGTCCAGAACTCGCCGCCCGCCCCGGTCCACGACCAGGCCACGGACGACGATCGCGTCGACCATCGGCCACCTCCGAGAAACTCATCATCTGTGGCGATCGGCGCTGGGGGAATCAGTTTCGGCGGAGCAATGGCGACGCCTGCGTCCCTCGATGCGCGCCTGCCGACGACATGGCGGAGAGCTCCGTAAGGTACAACGGGTCTGTCATCGGGCATTGCACCTTAGATCGGACATGCGGCAGGATGGCGCGGTGGATCACGCTCCGTCACCGGACAGTCGTTTCTTCGCCGACTGGACCGCACGGCTGCGGGCGAGCGCCGACCGACCCGTGGTGGGCATCCTGCTGCGCGGCAGTCACGCCCGCCGGGCCGCCACCGCGCACAGCGACGTGGATGTCGACCTGCTGGTCGGAGGTGCCCCGTACGCGGCCTGTCGGGCCTACTTCGCGGAGCACTCCGGCCGACTCACCCATGTCTCCGTCGCCGCTCGGGACATCCGCTCCTGGGTCACCCGGCTGGGCGAGCCGGCCGACTGGGCCTTCGGTCTGCCCGTGACGGCCCCCGCCCGGCTGCTGTGGGCCGATCCGCGCTGGCGGGCCCGGATCGATCTGCCGGTGCTCTGCCAGCCGGCCGACGAGCCACGGCTGGAGGAGTTGATCGCCACCCTCGGCAAGGTGGCCTCGGCCCGGGACGCCACCGATCGGCTCGGCCTGCGGCTGGCCGCCGCCGACCTGGCCCGGCTCTGCCCGTCGGTGCTGCGACTGGCCAATCCCACCGTCCGGGTGGCGTCCCGCCGGTCGGCCTTCACGGCCGCCCTGGACCTGCCGGTGGCCCCGGCCGGGTACCGCGACGACATGCTGCGCTGCCTGGGGCTCTGGCCCGGCTCGACCGGCCCCCTGTGGGCCGCCGCCGCCCGACTGGTGGCCGGCATCCTGCCGCTGATCCGCCCGTACGCCGCCGAGGTGGCCGAGGCGGGCGGCCCGGACCTCGCCGAGGCCCTGCTCGACGGCCGCCTGGACCGCTACATCACCCAACTGGCCCGACCCGCCGGCCCGCCCAACGCCACCAGTGCTCCGGCTGCGCCCGCCGTCCCGTCCAAGGCTGCCGACGAGCCACCTGTGTCTGGCGGGCGGGAGTCCGGTGGGGTACCCGCGCCGCGTGCGGAACAATGGCTAACTGTGTCCGTACCTGACGCGCCGGTGACCGGCGCCCACCACGAAGCGCCACCCTCCGGCGGCCCGGACCGGCCCTCCCGGCTGGACCCGGCGATCGCCGCCCGGCTGCGCCGTACCCCGGAGGGTCTGGTGGCCGCCGTGGTCCGGCAGCACGACAGCGGTGAGGTGCTGATGGTCGCCTGGATGGACGACGAGGCCCTGCACCGCACCCTGACCACCGGCCGGGCCACCTACTGGTCGCGCAGCCGCCGGGAGTACTGGGTCAAGGGCGCCACCTCCGGCCACCACCAGTACGTCCGGTCGGTGGCCCTGGACTGTGACGGCGACGCCCTGCTGGTCAGCGTCGACCAGGTGGGTGCGGCCTGCCACACCGGGGAGCGCACCTGCTTTCACACGGAGCTTCCGGTCACCGGGGAGGTGACCTCGTGACGGACGGTCGGGTCAGCCCGGACGAGGCCACCTTCACCGAGTTGGCCGCCCGGTGGCGGGTGGTGCCGGTGACCCGTCGGCTGCTCGCCGACGCGGAGACCCCGGTGGGGGTCTACCGCAAGCTAGCCGGTGGCCCGGGAACCTTCCTGTTGGAGTCCGCCGAGCAGGGGGTCGGCTCGGCGGGACTGTCCTGGTCCCGGTACTCCTTCGTCGGGGTACGCAGCAGCGCCACCCTGATCGAGCGCGACGGCGCGGCCACCTGGCTCGGCACCCCACCGACCGGCCTGCCGACCAGCGGTGACCCGGTCGAGGTGCTGCGGGCGACCGTGAGCGCGCTGGCCGGGCCCCCGGGTGATCCGCAGGCCGGGCTGCCCCCGCTGACCGGGGGGATGGTCGGCTACCTCGGCTACGACCTGATCCGGCGGTTCGAGCGGCTGCCCGACCTGACCGAGGACGACCTGGGCGTACCCGAGTTGGGCATGATGCTCGCCACCGACCTGGTGGTGCTGGACCACTTCGACGGCTCGGCGATCCTGGTGGCCAACGCGGTCCTGCCCCCGCTGGACGAGCCGGGCCGGGAGGCCCTGGTCGCCGCCGCCTACCACCACGCGGTGGGCAGGCTGGACGCGATGACGACCGCCCTGTCCCGGCCGATCCCCCCGATGGTCTCCACGGTGCACCGCCAGCCGGTCGGTGAGGTACGCAGCCGTACCCCCGACGGGGGCTACCCCAAGGCGGTCGAGGCGGCCAAGGAGGCCATCCGGGCCGGCGAGTGCTTCCAGATCGTGCTGGCCCAACGGTTCGAACGCGACACCGAGGCCGACCCGCTGGACGTCTACCGGGTGCTGCGCACCACCAACCCCAGCCCCTACATGTACCTGCTGCGCTTCGACGACTTCGACATCGTCGGCTCCTCCCCGGAGGCGCACCTCAAGGTGACCATCGAGGAGGGTGGTGAGCGGCGGGCCCTGCTGCACCCGATCGCGGGCACCCGTCCGCGCGGGGTCACCCCGGAGGCCGACGCCCGTCTGGCCGCCGAACTGCTGGCCGACCCCAAGGAGCGGGCCGAGCATGTGATGCTGGTCGACCTGGGACGCAACGACCTGGGTAGGGTCTGCCGGCCCGGCACGGTCGAGGTGCCGGAGTTCGCCACCATCGAGCGGTACAGCCATGTGATGCACATCGTCTCCACGGTCGTCGGCACCCTGCGCGAGGACCGCACGGCCTTCGACGCCCTCGCCGCGACCTTCCCGGCGGGCACCCTCTCCGGGGCCCCGAAGGTGCGCGCCATGGAGATCATCGAGGAGTTGGAACCGGTACGCCGTGGTCTCTACGGCGGTACGGTCGGCTACTTCGGCTTCGGTGGCGACCTGGACATGGCGATCGCGATCCGGACCGCTCTGATGCGCGCCGGTAGGGCCTACGTGCAGGCCGGGGCCGGGGTGGTGGCCGACTCCGACCCGGCCGCCGAGGACCAGGAGACCCGGAACAAGGCCGCCGCCGTCCTGGCGGCCATCGCCGCGGCGGAGACCCTGAGGCCGGCCCGATGACCGTACGCATGGTGATCCCGGCCCGACGATCGCGGGTGGATGTCGTGGCGGGCAGGTCGATCCGGTGAGCGAGCTGAGCGAGCCGCAGGTGGCGGCGCGACCTTCGGCGCGGCGTGAGTTGGCGTACGCCGTGCTGGCCTGCCTGGCCGGCGCGGGGCTGGCCCTCTGGGCGGTGACCCGCACCTGGACGGTGCAGGCCACCGGCTCGGCCCTCGACGAGGAGGGCAGCGGCGCCGGTCTGCTGCCGTGGTTGCCGGCGCTGGCCCTGGTGGGGCTGGCCGGGGGTGGCGCGATGCTGGCCACCGGCGGCTGGCTGCGCCGGGGGGTCGGCGGGCTGTTGGCGCTGCTCGGCCTGGCCATGGCCGCCGGTGGCGGCTACGGGCTGGTGGCCGACCTGGGCGACCAGGTCAGCCGGCAGTGGCCGGCCCTCACCCTGCTCGGTGGCCTGATCGCCGCGGCCGGTGGGGTGTTGACCGCGCTGCGGGGTGACCGGTGGCCGGCGATGGGTGCCCGGTACGAACGCCGCTCCGGGCAGGCCGTCGACAGCGGCGGCCCGATCGAGGGCGCCGGTACGAGGGACGCCTGGGAGGCCTTGGACCGGGGCGAGGACCCCACGGTGCGCTGAAACCGCCGCGCCGCGCGACGGCCGAGCTGCGTGGACGTCCGGCCGCGTGGCGGCTGAGCTAGGTGGCTGCGGCCGGTCGGTGTGGCGGGTTGGTCAGCTGACCGGTTCCCGGTCGCGGACCCGGGTGGCGGCGAGTTCGGCGACCAGTTGGTCCAGGGCGGCCCGTTGGTCTGCGCGGGCCCGGTCGGCGCAGACGGCCTCCCAGGCGTTGCCCCGGGCGGTCCGGATCCGGGTGGGGTCGCCCACCGCGCGCTCGACCGTGTGGACGACACCGACGGCGAGCGACGCGACGGTGCGGGAGATGGTGGTGAGTCCGATGGTCTGGTGCGGCGCGGAGGAACTCATGAAGCACCCCGGGAGGATCGTCGTGGTGAAGGGGCAGGCGCGAACCTGAGTCTGCCCGAGAACGATGCTGCGCGGTTCACGTTTCGTAGTGATGACTGCAACGTCAACACTGAGGTAGCCCCCCTGACCAGGCAAAGAGTCCTTGGTCCTTGAGGTAGCTCACAGCATCGAGGGTGATCGTGATGAGGCGTCGATCACTTCCGATGAGCGCTCGCATGGGTGACTGTCGATCTACTGGTGACGTAGAGTTACCACGTGTGCGCGCAAGTCGGCCATTATGCCCCAGCCCATCTCGTGAGGAGCGCCATACCCCCGGCGGGCGGTTCCAGGCCGGGCCACCTAGCATCGGCCCATGACACCCGGAGAGGGGAGTCCGTTGGTGACTGCTGAGCATGCGCACGCGGAGGGGGACGAAGCCGGTTCGTCGGCCGCCCCGACCAGCGTGCTCGACGAGATCCTGGCCGGCGTCCGAGAGGACGTGGCCCGGCGGCAGGAGCAGGTTCCGCTGGAGCGGATCCGTGAACTCGCCGCCGCCGCTCCACCACCGCTGGACGCGTACGCGGCCCTGCGGCGGCCGGGCGTCGCCGTCATCGCCGAGGTGAAACGCTCATCACCGTCCAAGGGCCAACTGGCCGAGATCGCCGACCCGGCCGACCTGGCCGGTGAGTACGCCGCCGGGGGTGCCCGGGCGATCAGCGTGCTCACCGAGGGACGCTGGTTCGGTGGCTCGCTGGAGGACCTGGCCTCGGTGCGGGCCGCGGTGAACATCCCGGTGCTGCGCAAGGACTTCGTGGTCTCCAGCTACCAGGTGCACGAGGCCCGGGCCCACGGCGCCGACCTGGTGCTGCTGATCGTCGCCGCCCTGGAGCAGAACGTGCTGGTCGGCCTGCTGGAGCGGATCGAGTCGCTGGGCATGACCGCACTGGTCGAGGTGCACGATGAGGAGGAGGCCGACCGGGCCCTGGAGGCCGGGGCGCAGGTGATCGGGGTCAACGCCCGCGACCTGCGTACCTTGGAGGTCGACCGATCGGTGTTCGAACGGATCGCCCCGGGCCTGCCGAGCAGCGTCGTCAAGATCGCCGAGTCCGGGGTACGGGGTCCGCACGACCTGATCCGGTACGCCTCCGCGGGTGCCGACGCGGTGCTCGTCGGCGAGGGGCTGGTCACCAAGAAGAGCCCCCGCGAGGCGGTCGCCGAACTGGTCAACGCCGGGAACCACCCGGCCACCCCCCGCCCGGTGCGCTGAGGTCGTACCGATCGATTCCGAGGGAGAGGATCCCCGATGAGCGCGCAGGTCACGGCATGAGCACCCCGGCGTCGGTCGGCCCGGCGGCACAGGTCCCGGACGGCGCCGGCCGCTTCGGTCGTTTCGGCGGACGGTTCGTGCCGGAGGCCCTGGTCGCCGCCCTCGACGAGCTGGAGGCCGCACACCGTACGGCGATGGTCGACGAGGGCTTCCGTGCCGAGTTGGCCGCCCTGATGCGCGACTACGCGGGCACCCCCTCCCTGCTGTACGAGGCCCGCCGCTTCTCCGCCCAGGCCGGTGCCCGGGTGCTGCTCAAGCGGGAGGACCTCAACCACACCGGGGCGCACAAGGTCCGCAACGTGCTCGGTCAGGCGCTGCTGACCCGGCGGATGGGCAAGAAGCGGGTGATCGCCGAGACCGGTGCCGGTCAGCACGGTGTCGCCGCGGCCACCGCCGCCGCCCTGTTCGACCTGGACTGCGTGGTCTACATGGGCCAGGTCGACACCGAACGGCAGGCCCTGAACGTGGCCCGGATGCGGATGCTCGGCGCCACGGTGATCCCGGTGACCACCGGCTCGCGGACCCTCAAGGACGCGATGAACGAGGCGATGCGGGACTGGGTGGCCAACGTCGATGACACCCACTACCTGATCGGTACCGCAGCCGGTCCGCACCCCTTCCCGGCGCTGGTCCGCGACTTCGTCCGGGGCATCGGCGACGAGGCCCGGCAGCAGTGTCTGGACCTCACCGGTGCCCTGCCGGACGCGGTCACCGCCTGCGTCGGGGGCGGCTCCAACGCCCTCGGCATCTTCCACGCCTTCGTCGACGACCCCCAGGTGCGGCTGTACGGCTTCGAGGCCGGCGGCGAGGGGGTGCTCAGCGGTCGGCACGCGGCCAGCATCACCGGTGGTTCCAGCGGAGTGCTGCACGGCGCCCGCACCTATGTGCTCCAGGACGCCGACGGTCAGACGGTCGAGTCCCACTCGATCTCCGCCGGCCTGGACTATCCCGGAATCGGGCCGGAGCACGCCTGGCTGCACGACACCGGGCGGGCCACCTATCTGCCGGTCACCGACGACGAGGCGATGGCGGCTTTCCAGCTGCTCTGCCGTACCGAGGGGATCATCCCGGCGATCGAGAGCTCGCACGCCCTGGCCGGCACCCTGGCCATCGCCGGGAAGCTCACCGCCGAGCTGGGCCGGGAGCCCACCATCGTGGTCAACCTCTCCGGCCGGGGTGACAAGGACGTGCACACCGCCGGCAAGTACTTCGGCGTTCTGGACGGAGACTAGGCATGAGCCGCATCGGGGTGGTTTTCGACAAGGCACGGGCGGACGGACGGGCGGTGTTGATCGGCTGTATGCCGGCCGGTTTCCCCACGGTCGAGGGCAGCATCGCGGCGATGAAGGCGATGGTGGCCGCCGGGGTCGACGTGATCGAGCTGGAGATCCCGTACTCCGATCCGGTGATGGACGGTCCGGTCATCCAGCGGGCCAGCGACATCGCCCTGGCCGGGGGCGTACGCACCCGGGACGCCCTGCGGATCATCGAGGAGGTCACGGCCACCGGTGCGCCGGTGGTGACGATGACCTACTGGAACCCGATCGAGCAGTACGGTGTCGACGCCTTCGCCCGGGATCTCGCCGCCGCCGGTGGTACCGGGCTGATCACCCCGGATCTGATTCCCGACGAAGCGGACGAGTGGCTGGCCGCCTCGGACGCCCACGGGCTGGACCGTACCTTCCTGGTGGCGCCCTCCTCGACGGACGAGCGCCTGGCGATGACGGCGGCCCACTGCCGGGGCTTCATCTACGCCACCGCCCTGATGGGGGTGACCGGCGCCCGTAGCCAGACCTCCGAGGCGGCACCCGTGCTGGTCTCCCGGGTCCGCGCGGTGACCGATCTGCCGGTCGGCGTCGGGCTCGGCGTCGGCACCGGGGCCCAGGCCGCCACGGTCGCCGGCTACGCCGACGGGGTGATCGTCGGCAGCGCCCTGATCCGCTGCCTGCTGGACGCCCCCGACACCCCCACCGCCCTGACCGCCCTCACCACCCTGGCCACCGACCTGGCCACCGGCGTCCGCCACCCCACCCCCTGACCCCACCCCCTCCCTCCCGCACCCTCACCCCGCCCCCTGAGCCGCGTCGATCATGCACTTTTGGTCGCCGATTCGCCGGGAATGGGCGGTATGCGGGGACGGAAAGTGCAAGATCGCGGGGGCTGAGTGGGGGATGGGGGTGGGAGGTTGGGTGGCCGGGGTGACGGTGGTGGGGTGGGCAGCGGTAGGGTGCGCCCGTGAGTCTCGCCTCGCCGACCTACCTGGCCGCCATCCCCAGCCCGAGTACCGCCGTGTGGAATCTCGGGCCGATTCCCCTGCGGGCGTACGCCCTCTGCATTCTCGCCGGCATCGTGGTGGCCTGCTGGGTCACCGACCGGCGACTGCGTCAGCGGGGGGTAGCTCCCGGCGCGGTGCTGGACATCGCCCTGTGGGCGGTGCCCGCCGGCATCATCGGCGCCCGGATCTACCACGTGATCACCTCACCGGCGCAGTACTTCGGCACCGGTGGTGACCCGATCAGGGTCTTCTACATCCACGAGGGTGGGCTGGGGATCTGGGGCGCGGTCGCCGGTGGCGCGGTAGGGGCCTGGTTCGCCGCCCGGCAGTTGGGCATCCCCTTCGCGGTGGTGGCCGACGCGCTGGCCCCCGGTCTGCCCCTGGCCCAGGCGGTCGGTCGGCTCGGCAACTGGTTCAACAACGAGTTGTACGGCAGCCGGACGGACCTGCCCTGGGGCCTGGAGATCCACCGGATGGAGGGTGGGCAGGCGCTGCGCGACGAGGCCGGCCGGCCGATCCTGGAGGAGGGGCTCTACCACCCGACCTTCGCCTATGAGGCGCTGTGGAACGTCGGGGTCGCCGCCCTGGTCTTCTACCTCGACCGTAAGCTGCGGCTCGGCCGGGGCAGGGCCTTCGCGCTGTACGTGATGGGCTACACCGCCGGCCGGTTCTGGATCGAGATGATGCGGACCGACGAGGCCAACACCATCTTCGGCGTACGCCTCAACGTCTGGACCGCGGCGCTGGTGTTCCTCGGCGCCCTGGCCTACTTCCTGCTGGTCCGTGGCCCGCGCCAGTACCTGATCCCGATCGGCGCCGCGGCCGCCGCCCCGACGGCCGACTCCGACGTCTCCCAGGTGGACCTGTCCGCCCGGCAGGCCGCCGAGCAGTCGGCCGCGCCGGAGGGCTACCGGACGGTCAGCGAGGAGCAGTTCCGGCACTGGCAGGCGACCGGCGAGGCGCCGCCGGAGGGACCCGACCCGACCGGTACGGCCCCAGGAGAGCCCGACGCGGGCGCTGCCGGGGACCGGCCGGACGACGAGCCCGTCGACGGCGAGGGGGCCTCGGCCCGCCCCGCCGAACGCGACAGCTGAACGAGGGGGTGGCCATGCGGACCGCGGTGGTGGTCGGCGGCGGGCTGGGCGGCCTGGCGGTATCCGGTGCGCTAGCCCGGTCCGGCTGGCAGGTCACCCTCCTGGAACAGGCCGACCGGATCCGCCCGGAGGCGACCGCGGTCGTACTCTGGCCGAACGGGGTCCGGGCCCTGCGTGCCCTGGACCTCGGCGCCGGCCTGGACGCGGTGGCCACCCCGTTGCCCGACGGCGGGGTACGCCGTCCGGACGGTCACTGGCTGGTGCAGCCGAGACCGGTCCCGGTCGAGCGGCTTCCCGTCGTGGTGCACCGGGAGGACCTGCACGACGCGCTGATCGCCGGCCTGGGCGAGCGGGTCGAGCTGCGTACCGGGGTGACCGTGCGGACCGTACGGGTGGCCCCGGGTGAGCGTCCCGCGGTCGGCGACGGCCGGCACACCTTCGAAGCCGACCTGGTGGTGGCCGCGGACGGAGTCGACAGCCTCATCCGTCGTCAACTCGCCCCGGAAGCCGGCGTGGTCAGCTCCGGCTGTGCCGCCTGGCGGGCGGTGATCCCCTGGTACCGGGCGCCGAGCCTGCCCGATTCGGTGGGCGGGGAGATCCTCGGCGCCGGCTACCGGTTCGTGGCCGCCTCCCTGGGAGAGCGGGGTTCCTCCGGTGCCTCCAGCCGGGGCGGCATCTACTGGATGGCGACCGCCGCGGGTGCGGCCCGACCCGAACCGCCGCAGACCCAGCTGGCCCTGCTGCGCCGCTGGTACGCTGGCTGGCCCGGACCCGTCGACGAGTTGCTGTCCGCCACCGAACCCGAGGACCTGGTGCAGCAGGAGATCCGCGAGCTGCGCCCGCTGCCGAAGGCGTACGGGTTCCCGTCCGGGCCCGGCGGAGTGGTGCTGCTCGGCGACGCGGCCCACGCCATGCCGCCGCATCTCGGCCAGGGCGCGTGCCTGGCCTTCGAGGACGCGGCGACACTCGCCGCGTTGCTGCGCGAGTCGACCCTGCCGGATGCGGTGGTGGCGTACGACCGGGCACGGCGTCCTCGTACGGCGGCCGTGGTTCGGCAGACCCGCCGGATGTCCGCGGTTCTCCAGACCCGGGGCCGGCTGGCCCTGCGTGCCCGCGACGCCGCCCTGGGCGCCATCAGCCCTCGGCTGCTCGGCACCACGGCCGCTATCGCCGCCCAGTGGCGCCCGCCCGCCTGACCGCGGAGTCTCTCGCCCCGCCCGCCTGACCGCGGAGTCTCCCGCCCCGCCGGCTGCCACCGCCGACGACCGCCCGGCCGTCCCCGGCCGGCGGTGCTCGTGCTGATCACGGATTGCACACATGATCTTTCTGGCAGTGTCGAACAAATGCCGCAGAGCTACGGCCGGATGATATTGACAGATCGAAACGTGCAGGGAAGGGTGGGTGATCAATCGTCACGGGGGTGTCTACATTGGTCAAACAATCATGGTCTCAGCCTGCCCAAGTTCGGTCGCAGAGACCGCGTCGGCTGGCAACCGCGTTGGTTGCCGTACTGCTTGGTTCAGGGCTCGGTGTGGTGGCCGGTGGGCCCGCATCCGCGCTAGCAGAGTCCACATTGGAGCGAGACTGCACGGTGGCGGAGGCGGCGAACGAGACTGCCGCCGCCGCCTTGGCCGCCCAGTGCGGTGTGTCGGTGGAGGTGTTGAGTGAGCGGACCGAGTCCGAGCAGGTAGCTGTCGATCCGACTGGCACGCGGACGCTCACGGTGTCGGCGGTGCCGCAGCGGGTCCGGCGCTCCGACGGTTCGTGGACGGCGATCGACCCCACCCTGTCGGTGTCGGGCGGTGCGGTGGTGCCGGCCGCGACGCTGGCCGATGTACGGTTCTCGGCCGGTGGATCGGCGCCGTTGGTGACATGGCGGGAGGGCGGCTCGTCGTTCATCCTTTCGTGGCCGCTGGGGGCGTTGCCGGTGCCGCGGCTGGTGGGTGCAACTGCGGTGTACGACGATGTGCTGCCCGGGGTCAACCTGCACGTCACCGCCTTGTCGGAGGGGTTCACGCATGCGGTGGAGATTCTGTCTCCGGCGGCGGCGGCGAATCCTCAGGTGCGCAACCTGCGGTACGTGCTGGGCGGGGATGTCAGCGTCGAGACGCAGGCCGATGGTGGGTTGCGGCTGACCGACCCGAGTGGGCAGACCATGGCGGTCACGCACTCGGCGTCAATGTGGGACTCGTCGGTGGATCCGGCAGCTGCCGGCGAGGTACTGCCGATGCGAGGCGGTGACCGGACCACCGCCGAGCCGGCGAGCGGTGCGGAACCCGCAGTCACGTCGAGGCGTACGACCGTGGCGATCACCATGGACGAGGACGAGCTTGTCGTGATCGCGGACGAATCCATGCTCGATGATCCAGAGGTGACCTGGCCGGTGTTCGTGGATCCGCCGTTCAACGGCCTGCGGTCGAAGTGGGCGTTCGCGAACGACGCGAACAAGGCCTGGGACGTGGGTAACCGCGCCTGGGTCGGTCGCAACCCGTACGACGATGTGTTGTACCGGTCGTTTTTCGACTTCAACGTCTCGACGTTGCGAGGGACCCAGATCCTGTCGGCGAAGGTGACCATGAAGCTCGACCACTCGTGGTCCTGCGACCCGACCGCGGTGCACCTGTACCGGACCAACACGGATGGGATCACGGTGTCCAGCGGTGGCCGGATGGCCTGGTCGACCCGGCCGCTGCCGTCGTCGTACTGGTTGGGCTCCTGGTTGGGTAACGCGAACGAGGCCGGTGGTTGTGGGTCCGTTCAGCCGGACGCGGACGCGGTGTTCGATGACAGCAAGGTGAAGACCGACGTGCAGGCGCGGGCGACGGCGAATGCCACGACCTACACGGTCGGTTTGTGTGCGTGCACCCGCACCGGCGAGCACGAGTCGTCGCAGGCTCGGTGGAAGAAGTTCTTCACCGGTCACACCTACCTGATCGTGACGTACGACAAGAAGCCGAACCCCCCGGTCGCGCAGCCGTTCTCCACGACGACGGACTGCTACAAGGCGTGCACCTCGCCGGCGGTGGTGCGTACCACGACTCCGACCCTGCGGGCGAACGTGTCTGACCCGTACAACGGAAACCTGCGGACCGCCTTCGAGGTCCGCACCGCGGCCTCGGCGTCGGCGACGCTGGTGGCCGGGAACTCCTCGGCACTGGTGACGACCGCCGCACCGGGTACCGCGACGTGGCGGGTGCCGTCCGGGCTGGCCAGTGGGCAGACCTACCACTGGCGGGCACGCTCCTCCGACGAGAACAATCTGACCGGCGACTGGTCGGGGTGGCAGACCCTGACCGTGGACACGGCACCACCAGTGCTGGCCCCGGTGTCCTCGACGCAGTACCCGCTGCGGGAATGGGGCGCCGAGGTGGGCACCCCGGGCATCTTCGCGGCCGACGGCAGCCCGGACACGGCGGACTTCACCTGGTGGGTGGACAACGGCTCGACGACCACGGTCGCGGCATCAGGCACGGATCCGAAGACGATGTCGGTCACCCACACCCCGGCCACGGACATGGTCCACACGCTGAACGTGGTGGCCAAGGACATCGCCGGCAACATCAGCCCGACGTATCTGCATCAGTTCTGGGTGTCGCCGGCGCCGAACAAGTTCTCCCGCTGGAGGTTCGACGAGGCGTCGGGCACGACGGCGGCGGACTCGGGCTCGGGCGGCAGCGCGCTGTTGCCGGGAACGCTGTCGGGTTCGGTGGCGTTCGGGCCGGGCTATCTCGGTAACGCAGCCTCGTTCACCGGAACGGGCGGTCAGATCACCACCACCGGGCCGGTGCTCGACACCACCAGGAGTTTCACGGTGATGGCCTGGGTCCGCGCGTCCGACCTCGCTGCCGACGATCACCAGGTGGTGCTGAGCCAGGACGGTACGACGGCCAGCCGCTTCCAGCTGATGTACGACAAGGACGCCAACGGCGGCGCCGGCGGCTGGTGCTTCGCCATGCGTCCCACCGACGGCGGAAACCCGACGACCGCCTGCGCGGACGGCTTCGCCTGGGGGCCGCCGACCGACGGCACCTGGGTGCACCTGGCCGGGGTGTACGACGCGGCCACCGACAAGATCCGCGCGTATGTGATGGGTGATCTGCTCAGCTGCGGTGGGGAGACCGCCGAGACGTCCTTCACCGGCGACTGGTCGGCGACCGGATCGTTCGCGATCGGCCGTGGACAGTCGTCGGGTACGGCCGCGAGCCACTGGCGCGGCGAGATCGATGACGTGCACGCGTTCCAGCGCACCCTGTCGGCCTGGGAGATCTGTCAGCAGGCCGCTCAGTAGTTCCACGCAACCGCAACTCAACCGGCTCCGGGCAGTCCGACACCGGTCACGTCAGGCTGCCCGAGCCGGTCTCTTTTGATCTTCGGATCGTCTCGTTCCACCTCCGGTTTGTCCGTCGAACATGCATGGGGAGCATTGCGATGAGCGTTGAGGTCGGTGGCCCGCCACAGCGGGCGAGAACGATGGGTCGTACCAATCGGTGCTTACGATGGCTGGCCGCCCCGATGGCGCTGGTCCTGGCGGTGACGTTGTTCGAGCAGCCGTCGGCTGCCGTTGCCGCGCCGAAGTGGGAACCGCCGAAGCCGAAGGAGGTCACCGGGCTTAAGGTGACCGACGTCCGGCCGGAAGCCGCCCGGCCGGATTTCTCGGCGCAGTCGCGGACGGTGCGTCAGCCGCGCCCGGTGAACTGGCCGGCGGCCGGCACGGCGACGGCCCGGCCGAAGGTGGCCGGTGCGGGTCGGGCCGGTGAGCTGCCGGTGACGGTGTCCGCCGTGGAGTCGGAGGGCCTCGGCGCCCGGAGACTGGCCGGGCCGGACGTGGTGTCGGTGCGGGTGTTCGACCGGGCGGCCACGGCGCGAGCCGGCGTGCAGGGTGTGTTGCTGGGCCTGGGCCGTGCGGACGGGGGAACAGGCAGCGGCCCGGTCTCTGTCGAGGTGGACTTCTCGGGGTTCGCGCACGCCTACGGTGGTGACTGGGCGTCGCGGTTGCGGCTGGTGCAGCGGCCGGAGTGCGCGGTGACCACGCCGCAGGTGGCGCAGTGCCAGACGTCGACGCCGATCCCGTCGGTGAACGACGCGCGCGCGTCGACGGTGTCGGCGCGAGTAAGCCTGCCGGGTGAGGCAATGACGCTGCTCGCGGTGCAGGCCGACTCGGCCGGTGACAACGGTGACTACAAGGCGACCGATCTGTCGCCGGCCGGAGCCTGGGAGGTGTCGACCCAGACCGGTGACTTCTCCTGGTCCTACGAACTGCGGATGCCACCGTCGTTGGGTGGGCCGTCACCGTCGGTGAGCCTGGCGTACTCGTCGGGCAGTGTCGACGGGATGACCTCGATGACGAACAACCAGGGTGGTTGGGTCGGCGACGGCTGGTCGTCCTGGCCGGGTTTCATCGAGCGGCGGTACGCCTCCTGCGGGGACGACAATCCGGGTCACAAGACCGGCGACCTGTGCTGGTTCAGCGACAACGCGACGTTGTCGTTGAACGGTCGGGCGGGTGAGCTGGTCCGGAGTGGTTCGGTGTGGCGGTTGAAGAACGACGACGGCACCAGGATCGAACGGGTCACCGATTCGGCGCGCAATAACGGTGACGACGACAACGAGTACTGGAAGGTGACCACCACCGACGGGGTGCAGTACTACTTCGGCTACCACCGGCTGCCGGGCTGGTCGTCGGGGGATCCGGTGACGAACTCGACGTGGACGACTCCGGTGTACGGCAACAACTCCGGTGAGCCGTGCTACGACTCCACGTTCGCGAACGCCCGCTGCGACCAGGGATGGCGGTGGAACCTCGACTACGTGGTCGATCCGAACAACAACTCGCTGGCCTACTTCTACAAGAAGGAGACCGGCGCGTACGGGCGGAACAACACTCCGACCCAGCGGACCACCTATGACCGGGGCGGTTACCTGGACCGCATCGAGTACGGCATGCGCAAGGGCGCCGAGTACAGCGCGGCCGCGCCGTTGCGGGTGACGTTCGAGACCGGCCCGCGGTGTCTGTCGAACTGCTGGACGGGCGCGGAGTGGACGTCGGATCCGAGGCCGAATTCCTGGCCGGACACGCCGTGGGACCAGTACTGCGATGAGTCCCCGTGCGTGGAGCAGAACTCGCCGACGTTCTGGTCGGCGCGTCGGCTGACCAAGGTCACCGCGCAGCTGCGCAACGGCACCTCGTCGTACCGGGATGTGGAGTCCTGGGCGTTGCGGCACGAGTTCATCAACGCCGGCACCGGTGAGGGTACGCCGATGTGGCTGCGGGGGATCACCCGTACCGGGCACGTCACCACTGCCGGTGGTGTCGCCGTCTCCGACCCGGAGATCACCTTCAACCCGGGAGCCGAGCCGTTGGCCAACCGGGTCGACGGGCCCTCGGACCAGCGCACCGAGTTGAACCGGTGGCGGATCAAGCAGATCCGCACCGAGACCGGCGGCGACATCCTGATCACCTACTCAGGCCACGACTGCACCCGCACCAGCCTGCCGACGCCGCACTCGAACACCAAACGGTGTATGCCCGCCTACTTCTCCTGGCCCGGCAGCGGGGACCCGACCCTGGACTGGTTCCACAAGTACGTCGTGACCCGCATCGACCAGGACGACCTGGTCACCGACCAGCCGAACCAGACCACCTTCTACGACTACCTCGACAACCCTGCCTGGGCGTACAACACCGACGAGCTGACCAAGGACAAACACCGCACCTGGGGCGACTGGCGCGGCTACGGCCGGGTACGGGTCCGCCAGGGCGACCCGACCAACGGGGTACAGACCGCGGTCGAATACCGCTACCTACGCGGCATGCACGGCGACAAGCAGCCCAGCGGCACCCGCTCCGTGCAGGTGTCGGACACCTGGGGCGGAACGATCACCGACCACGAGGCGCTCCAGGGCTTCCTCCGCCAGGAGATCACCTACAACGGGGTCAGCAGCAGCGGCGTCAACGGTGCCGAGGTTTCCTCCACCCTGAACGAGCCGTGGCGCCGTGGCCCGACCGCGACCCGGACGCGCAACGGCGTGACCACCAACGCCTGGATGGTGAACAACGCCTCGACCCGGACCCGTACCGCCCTCGCGGCCGGCGGGTTCCGCATCACGAAGACCGCCACCACGTACAACTCGGACGGTCTGCCGACGGCGGTGGAGGACGCCGGTGACGAGAACGTCACCGGGGACGAGACCTGCACCCGTACCCGGTACGCCCGTAACGAGGGCAGCTGGATGATCGACCGGGTCAGTCAGACGGAGGTGCTGTCGATCAGGTGCGCGGACGCGCCGAGCACGGCGACGCCGGCCACGGTCCTGAAGCGGGATCGTTCCTTCTACGACAGCTACACCGGCGACTCGTCCTTCGGCGCGGCCCCCACCAAGGGCAATGTGGTGCGCACCGAGGAACTGGACCGGTTCGACGGCGCCAACCCGGTATATGTCCGCACCCAGTCGATGAGCTACGACGCCAACGGCCGGGTCACCTCCACGACCGACGCCAGGGGCTACAGCAGCACGACCGACTACACGACGGCCAACGGTGGCCTGCTCACCCAGACGGTGGAGACCAATCCGCTCGGCCACACGAAGACCACCGCCCGGGAACCGGCCTGGAACCTGGCCACCCGGGTGACCGACGAGAACGGGGCGTTCACCGACCTGACCTACGACGGTCTGGGCCGGCTGACGAACGTGTGGCTGCCCGGTCGGAACAAGGCCAACCAGAGCGCCAGTACGAAGATCAGCTATCAGATGCGCAACAGCGGTGGTCCGACCGCCGTCTCCACCGAGAGCCTGCTGGTGACCGGTTCGACGTACAAGAAGTCGGTCACCCTGTACGACGGCTTCCTGCGTGAGCGGCAGAGCCAGACCCAGGCCACCGGCGGCGGGCGGTTGCTGACGGAGACGTTCCACAACGCCCGGGGCGAGGTGGAGTGGACCTCCGAGCCGTACTACGACACCACGAACGCGGCACCCTCGACGACCCTCGGCACGCCGCAGGGCCAGATCCCGTCGATCACGCAGAACGTGTACGACGGGGCCGGCCGACGTACCGCCGAGATCTTCAAGGCCCTCGGGGTGGAGAAGTGGCGGACCAGCACCAGCCACGACGGTGACCGGATGCACGTCACCGCCCCGCAGGGCGGCATCGTCAGCACCGTCATCACCGACGTCAAGGGACAGACCACCCGACTGCGGCAGTACGCGAACCGGTCCGACGTCGGTTCGACCGATCCCGCCACGTACGACGAGACGCAGTACACCTACACCCTGCTCGGGCAGCAGAAGACGATCAAGGACCCGGCCGGCAACACCTGGTCGTACAGCTACGACCTGCGCGGTCGGGAGATTCAGGCGGTCGACCCGGACAAGGGCACGACCACTTCGACCTACGACGCCGAGGGCAACGTACTCACGGTGACGGCGCCGTTGGGCACCGGAACCACGACCGTCGCTTACACCTATGACGAGTTGGGCCGCAAGACCAGCGTGCGGGACGACAGCGCCACCGGCGCGATACGGGCCGACTGGGTTTTCGACACCCTGCCCAACGGGAAGGGCAAGCTGACCTCCACCACCCGCTACACCGGTGGTCAGGCGTGGACCAGCCGGACCGACTCCTACGACGCGTTCGGGCGGACCACCTCCACCTCCCTGGTGGTGCCCGCGTCGGAGCCTCAACTGTGTGCCGCGGCGGGACCGGATCCCTGCGTCTACACCACGACCACCAGCTACCGGGTCAACGGACAGACGCACCAGGTAGACCTGCCGGCCGCAGCCGACCTGCCGTCGGAACGGTTGACCTTCGGCTACAACGACCTCAGCGAGGACGGCTCGCTGCTGTCGGCGGCACAGATCTACGTCGGGGCGGTGACCTACAACAAGCTGGGTCAGCTCACCGGGCGGGAGTTGGGCGCCTTCGGCTCGCGGGTGGCGGTCACCTCCGATTTCGACGAGCCGACCCGCCGGCTGAAGGCCACCAATGTGGTGCCGGAGCTCAAGCCGGAAGCGGCGAACTGGTCCTACGAGTACGACGCGGCCGGAAATGTCACCAAGATCAAGGAGCAGCCGCAGGGGCAGACCGCGGACACCCAGTGCTACACGTACGACCACCTGCGGCGACTGACCGGGGCCTGGACCCCGGGCTCCGGTGACTGTGCCCAGAGTCCCACCGTGGCGGGGCTCGGTGGACCGGCGCCCTACTGGCACTCTTGGACCTTCGACGTCACCGGCAACCGGCTGACCGAGACCCGGCACGCGGCGACGAACACCACCTTCAATTACACCCACCCGCCGGCGGGTGCGGCCCGCCCGCACACCGTCACCAACGTCACCGCGACCGGAGGCGTGTCGTGGAGTCGTAACTACGGCCACGACAACGCCGGCAACACCGTCGCCCGGCCCACGGCCAGCGGCGCCACCCAGAGTCTGGTGTGGAACCGGGAGGGTGACCTGGAGAGCGTCACCGAGGGCGGCACCACCACCAGCTTCCGCTACGACACCGAGGGCAACCGGCTGACCCGTACCGACGCCACCGGCAAGACCCTCTACCTGCCCGGCGGCTTGGAGGTCCGCTACACCAACGCCACCGCCGCCAAGACCGCCACCCGCTACTACACCCATGCGGAAGCAGTCGTCGCGATGCGGACCGGCGAGGGACTGTACTGGATTCTCGGTGACCATCACGGCACGGCCGAACTGACCATCAACGCCGCCACCCTGGCGATCGCCAAGCGTCGCACCCTGCCCTATGGCGACAACCGGGGCAACGCGGTCGGCATCTGGCCGGCAGCCATGGACAAGGGATTCGTCGGCGGCACCAAGGATCCCACCGGCCTGACCCACATAGGTGCCCGAGAATACGATCCCTTCATCGGCCGGTTCATCAGCGTCGACCCCGTGATCGACTACGCGGACCCGCAGCAGATGCACGGCTATGCCTACAGCAACAACAACCCGGTGAGTTTCACCGATCCGGACGGCGAGTTTCTCCGCAGTGTCGTGAAGAAGGCGGCGAACGCCGCCGTGTCGACCGGCAAATTCCTGTCCGACAATGCCGGGAACATCTCACTCGGGCTGGGGGTGGCAGCAATGGCCTGTGCGGTCATTCCGCCGCTACAGGTGCTCGCGCCGGTCCTCACGGCGGGATCCGCGCTGGCCGGTGCCTATGATGCGGGCAAGAGTGCGAAGAATGGGGACTGGACCGACGCCGCCATCGGAGTGGCCGGCCTGATTCCCGGCGGCAAGGCCGTGATGCAGACCGGCAAGTTGCTCAAATCCACCGCAGGCCCGGCTAAGAAGCTCTCCGCGGCCAAGGTGCAGCACACGAAGCTCAGTTGGCAGAACCAGAAGTTCCAGCAGAACGCCCGCCGTCCCGGCCAGGACGAGAGCTACCGGAGGCTGGCGTATCAGATGGAGACCCAGGGGATGTTGTTCGCCGACTACGCCGTCAGCGTCCATCGCCGGATCCTGGGCGAGGCCGTGGATCAGGTGATCAAGCAGCCCAGGACCGGGTTGGACTTCATGGGTGACGTGCTGTTGCTGGAGAACGCCAACTTCAACGCCTGCAAGTGGTTCGTCGGCTGTGAGTCCTCACGGCATGCGACGGTCTTTCCGGAGCATGCGCAGCGCAATGTCGTCAAGGCGAGCAGCGGCGTCAGGGGTAACGGCAGCGGTGGCTACCAGCCGAAGACGACCCCGGCGAAGAACTCTCCGTCCGCGCCGGTGCGGACGCCGACGTACAACTGGACGCCGGGACGAATCGGCGGCATCTAGGCAGTGACCGCGTAGATCCGGTTCACCGACCCGGGTCGAGTCAGGTGTCGGGCCGCGAGGATGATCTTCATCCGCGCGGCCCGACACCATGCTGGGTGACACTGGCCCGTCGAACGGCGGCTCAGGCGGCGGGCGAGAACCACTGCCGAGACGATGCGGGCAGCAGCAGCAGGCCGATGACGGCAGCGAGCGCCACCATCCGCAACACGGTCAACGCGTCGATGTCGGGCAGTGCCGTCAGGCCGTACGCGATGTTGAAGGCGGCGAAGCCGGCGGTCAGCATCCGGGCGCGCCCGACCTGGCGCCACAGGCCGTACGCGAAGGCCAGCGAGAGAAGGACCACCCCCACGGCGAACACGGTCGCCCTCGTGTCGGTGACCCCCGGAGCAGTGCTCGTCTTGAACTGGATCGCCTGGATGACGCTCGCCAGGGGGAAAATGATCGCGGCCGCGACGACCGGGATGGGGACGCGTGTCTGACCTTGATCGATCATCGACACATGGTAGGTGTTGATCGCTTGGCTCGACCAGAGCGGCAGTCGGTGCACCTGTGCGGCTGTCGGATCAGGTTGTGCGGGCCGGTCAGGTGGTGACGGCGGCAGGTTCGGCCACGCAGGCGGTGCCCACGCGGTGGAAACCGGCCCGCAGGTAGACCCGGGCGATCTCCTCGCTACCGGCGGAGAGGAACACCAGGTCGGTTCCGTCGGCCAGCAGGGCACGGGCCAGGGTGGCGGTGACCGCCGCACCGAGTCCTCGACGGCGGGCGCTGGGCAGGGTGGCCACCCCGGCGATCTCGGCGACGTCACCGACCCGCATGGCCATGCCGCTGGCCAGCGGGCCTTCGGTGGCAGTGCCGGCCAGTACCGAGAGGTGGCTGCCGTTGGCGATGCGGGCGCGTTCCTCGTCGACCGCCGCCTCGTCCAGGCCGATCATGGCCGCGTCGCGCTCGGCCGCTCCGGACCTGCCCCGCGCGGTGCCGGGCGCGGCGAATCCGACCGCCGCCACCGCCCGCCGCGCGGCCACCGCTGCACCGAGATCATCGTCCGTCGGGCCTAGCAACCGCACCGACACGCCAGCGACGGCCTCCGGGTGGAGCAGGGTCACCGGGTCGGGCAGGGCGGCCGGGTCGAGGACCATCAACGGCGCTTCGAGTACGGCCAGGCCGGCCGCACGGGCCACCGGGAGCAGGTCCGGGTTGAGGTCGTGCACCCACTCCAGCGCCTCGGGCAGGCCCAACTCCCGCTGCCGGGCGCGGACCTCGGTCAGCTCGGCCAGCGACGGCGGCCGCCCGGCACCCCGACGCGGTCGCGCGTAGAACGGCCATCCGCGGCCTTCCCGAACGAAGAGGACCAGAGCGCCGTGATCTTCCACATGTGCCGCGTCCCGGGGCACCGCGTCGTAGAACCGTTCCAATCGGTCGAGGAGGTCGGTACGCTCGGAATCCACCCGGCGAGATTACCCGTCTCAGAGTCTGGACGGTGTGATCAATCTGCACTGGCCTTGCCCTACGAGCCCTAACGTAGACTTAATAGTCCGTATAGGGCCGACGTCGTCCCGATCATTTTTTAGCCTGAGTGACGACAGGAGGCCCGGTGGCCTTTGCGTACCCACACCGCCCCCAGCCGGCACCGCAGGACCCCCAGGTGACGTCTCCTGCCGGCCTGTACGACGCCGCTCATGAGCACGATGCCTGCGGGGTCGCCTTCGTGGCCGATCTGCACGGACGGCGCTCCCATACGGTGGTCGCCAACGGCCTGGGCGCGCTCTGCCGGCTGGACCACCGGGGTGCCCGGGGCGCGGAGCCGAACACCGGCGACGGCGCCGGCATCATGATCCAGGTACCGGACGCCTTCCTGCGCGCGGTGGTGGACTTCCCCCTTCCCCCGCACGGTGAGTACGCCACCGGTCTGGTCTTCCTGCCGGACGACGACGCCGGTGCGGCGCGGGCCCGCCAGGTGGTCGAGAAGTACGCCCTGGTCGAGGGGGCGGAGCTGCTCGGCTGGCGGGATGTGCCGGTCGATCCCTCCGACCTGGGCGACACGGCGTTGGCCGCGATGCCCCGGGTGCGGCAGTTGTTCCTCGCCGCCCGTCGGCTCACCGACACCCCGGCCGGTCCGGCCGGTTCCCCACTGAGCGGCCTGGAGTTGGAGCGGGTCGCCTTCTGCGTACGCAAGCAGGCCGAGCGGGAGTCCGCCGAGCGGGGAGTGCCGGCGTACTTCCCCTCGCTGTCCGGGCGGACCATGGTCTACAAGGGGATGCTCACCCCGGACCAGCTACCGGCCTTCTACCCGGATCTGACCGACGAGCGGGTGGACAGCGCCATCGCCCTGGTGCACTCCCGGTTCTCCACGAACACCTTCCCCTCCTGGCCGCTGGCCCACCCGTACCGGTTCATCGCCCACAACGGTGAGATCAACACCATCCGGGGCAACCGGAACTGGATGCAGGCCCGTGAGGCCCTGCTGCGTACCCCCGATCTGCCGGGCAACATCCGCCGGGTCTTCCCGATCTGCACCCCGGCCGCCTCCGACTCGGCCAACTTCGACGAGGTCCTGGAGCTGCTGCACCTGGCCGGGCGGAGCCTGCCGCACGCGGTGCTGATGATGATCCCGGAGGCCTGGGAGAACGACCCGGACATGGCCGCCGACAAGCGGGCTTTCTACCGGTTCCACGCCAGCCTGATGGAGCCCTGGGACGGCCCGGCCTCGGTCGCCTTCACCGACGGCGAGATCGTCGGTGCGGTGCTCGACCGCAACGGCCTGCGGCCGGGGCGCTGGTGGCAGACCGCCGACGGGCTCGTGGTGCTGGGCAGCGAGGCCGGGGTGCTCGACCTCGACCCGGCCACCGTGGTAGCCAAGGGTCGCCTCCAGCCCGGCAAGATGTTCCTGGTCGACACCACGACCGGTCGGATCGTGCACGACGAGGAGATCAAGACCGAGCTGGCCGCCGCCCAGCCGTACGCCGACTGGCTGCACGCCGGGCTGATCGAGCTGGACGACCTGCCGGCCCGCGAACACCAGGTCTACACCCACGACTCGGTACGCCGTCGTCAGCTGACCTTCGGCTACACCGAGGAGGAGCTGAAGATCCTGCTCGCCCCGATGGCCCGTACCGGCGCGGAGCCGATCGGGTCGATGGGCACGGACACCCCGATCGCCCCGCTGTCCACCCGGCCCCGGCTGCTCTACGACTACTTCCACCAGCTGTTCGCCCAGGTCACCAACCCGCCGCTGGACGCCATCCGGGAGGAGTTGGTGACCAGCCTGGCCTCGACCATCGGCCCGGAGGGCAACCTGCTCGACCCCGGCCCGGCGAGCTGCCGGCAGATCGTGCTGCCCTACCCGGTGATCGACAACGACGAGCTGGCCAAGATCCTCAGCATCGACGAGGACGGCGACCTGCCCGGCTTCAAGGCGGTACGGGTCTCCGGGCTCTACCGCATCCGCGACGGCGGCGCCG
Source organism: Micromonospora sp. NPDC047134 (assembly GCF_040643455.1). Taxonomy (NCBI): domain Bacteria; kingdom Bacillati; phylum Actinomycetota; class Actinomycetes; order Micromonosporales; family Micromonosporaceae; genus Micromonospora; species Micromonospora sp. NPDC047134. The sequence goes on along the minus strand of NZ_JBEYUI010000004.1, from coordinate 261,029 downwards.
GGATCAAGGCCCGGCTGACCGAGATCTGCCGGCACGTCTCCGAGGCGATCGAGGACGGGGTACGCATCCTGGTCCTCTCCGACCGGGACTCCAACGCCGACCTGGCCCCGATCCCGTCGCTGCTGCTCACCGCGGCGGTGCACCAGCACCTGGTCCGGGAGCAGACCCGTACCCAGGTGGCCCTGATCGTGGAGTCCGGCGACTGCCGGGAGGTGCACCACGCGGCCGTGCTGATCGGCTACGGCGCGGCGGCGGTCAACCCGTACCTGGCCTTCGAGTCGGTCGAGGACATGATCTCCACCGGCGCGCTGGCCGGGATCGAGCCGCGCACCGCGATCCGCAACTACGTCAAGGCCCTCGGCAAGGGGGTCCTGAAGATCATGTCCAAGATGGGCATCTCCACGGTGTCCTCGTACTGCGGGGCGCAGGTCTTCGAGGCGGTCGGGCTGCACAGCCGCCTGATCGAGCGGTACTTCCGGGGCACCCCGAGCACGATCAGCGGGGTCGGCCTGGAGGGCATCCACACCGAGGTGGCCGCCCGACACGCCCTGGCCTGGCCGGCGCCCGGAGTCCCGGCCGGCGACCGGCTGCCGGTGGGCGGGGAGTACCAGTGGCGCCGCGAGGGTGAACTGCACCTGTTCAACCCGGAGACGGTGTTCCTGCTCCAGCACGCCACCCGCAGCCGCCAGTACGACGTGTTCCGCAGCTACACCGCCAAGGTCGACGAGTTGGCCGCGAAGGCCGGCTCCCTGCGCGGGCTGTTCCGGCTGCGTACCGGGGAACTGCCGCCGGTGCCGATCGAGGAGGTGGAGCCGGCCAGCGAGATCGTCAAGCGGTTCGCCACCGGCGCCATGTCGTACGGGTCGATCTCGGCGGAGTCGCACGAGACCCTGGCGATCGCGATGAACCGCCTGGGCGGCAAGTCCAACACCGGTGAGGGCGGCGAGGACGTCGACCGGCTGCACGACCCGGAGCGCCGCTCGTCGGTCAAGCAGATCGCCAGCGGCCGGTTCGGGGTGACCAGCGAATATCTGGTCAACGCCGACGACCTCCAGATCAAGATGGCCCAGGGCGCGAAGCCCGGCGAGGGCGGGCAGTTGCCCGGCAACAAGGTGTGGCCGTGGATCGCCCGGACCCGGCACGCCACCCCCGGGGTGGGTCTGATCTCCCCGCCGCCGCACCACGACATCTACTCCATCGAGGACCTGGCCCAGCTGGTGCACGACCTCAAGTGCGTCAACCCGGCCGCCCGGGTGCACGTCAAGCTGGTCAGCGAGGTCGGGGTCGGCACGGTGGCCGCCGGGGTGGCCAAGCTCAAGGCCGACGTCATCCTGATCTCCGGTCACGACGGCGGCACCGGGGCCTCCCCACTGAATTCCCTCAAGCACGCCGGCACCCCCTGGGAGCTGGGCCTGGCCGAGGCGCAGCAGACCCTGCTGCTGAACAAGCTGCGTGACCGGGTCACCGTGCAGGTGGACGGTCAGCTCAAGACCGGCCGGGACGTGATCGTCGCGGCCCTGCTCGGTGCCGAGGAGTTCGGCTTCGCCACCGCCCCGCTGATCGTCTCCGGCTGCATCATGATGCGGGTCTGTCACCTGGACACCTGTCCGGTCGGCATCGCCACCCAGAACCCGGTGCTGCGGGAGCGCTACACCGGCAAGCCGGAGTTCGTGGAGAACTTCTTCCTGTTCCTCGCCGAGGAGATCCGCGGCTACCTGGCCGAGCTGGGTCTGCGCAGCATCGACGAGGCGATCGGCCGCACCGAGCTGCTGGACGTGGCACCGGCGATCGAGCACTGGAAGGCCGGCGGGCTGGACCTGCACCGGGTGCTGCACCTGCCGGAGCTGCCCGAGGGGGCGGCCCGTCGGGGCGTACGCGCCCAGGATCATGGCCTGGAGTTGGCGCTGGACAACCAGCTCATCGCGCTGGCGGAGCCGGCCCTGCGCGGCGACGGCGAGCCCGCCCCGGTGCGGGCCGAGGTGACCATCCGCAACGAGCACCGCAGCGTCGGGGCGATGCTCGGCGGGGAGGTCACCCGCCGCTACGGCGGCGCCGGGCTGCCCACCGACACGATCGAGTTCTCCCTGCGCGGCACCGCCGGGCAGTCCTTCGGGGCCTTCCTGCCCCGGGGGGTCACCCTGCGGCTGTACGGCGACGCCAACGACTACGTCGGCAAGGGGCTCTCCGGTGGTCGGCTGATCGTCCGACCGGCGCGGACCTCGCCGTTCGTCACCCCGGACGCCGCGCCGGGTAGCCGGGCCGAGGATCAGATCATCGCCGGCAACACCATCCTGTACGGCGCCACCGGGGGAGAGGTCTTCCTGCGTGGTCGGGTGGGGGAGCGGTTCGCGGTCCGCAACTCCGGTGCGGTGGCCGTCGTCGAGGGAGTCGGCGACCACGGCTGCGAGTACATGACCGGGGGCACCGTGGTGGTGCTCGGCGCCACCGGGCGCAACTTCGCCGCCGGCATGTCCGGTGGTACGGCCTTCGTCTGGAACCTGGACCGACGGCGGGTCAACACCGAACTGGTCGACCTGTCCGCCCCCAGTGAGTCCGAGCGGGCCCGGCTGCACGAGTTGGTGCAGCGGCACTTCGCCGAGACCGACTCGGCCGTCGCCGAGCAGTTGCTCAAGCGCTGGCCGGAGGCGGTGGAGGAGTTCACCGCCGTGGTACCCCGGGACTACCGCCGGGTCATGGAGATCATGCAGGCCGCCGAAGCCGCCGGCCAGGACGTCGACGAGGCGGTGATGAGCGCCCTGGCGCCCGCCGCCGCCCCACCGCAGCCGACGCCCACGCAGGCGTCGCAGTCGGTCCCGCCCGCTGACCGGGTGGTCGCCCAGGAGGTGGCTCGTGCCTGACCCGAACGGTTTTCTGCGTCACCCCCGTCGGATGCCGGCCCGCCGGCCGGTGCCGGTGCGGATCAGTGACTGGCGGGAGGTCTACCCCCCGGCCGGTGAGGAGCTGATCCGCGAGCAGGCGGCCCGGTGCATGGACTGCGGCATCCCCTTCTGCCACAGCGACACCGCCGGCTGCCCCCTGGCGAACCGGATCCCGGACTGGAACGACCTGGTCCGCACCGGCAACTGGGACGCGGCGGTGGAGTCCCTGCACGCCACGAACAACTTCCCCGAGTTCACCGGTCGACTCTGCCCGGCGCCCTGCGAGGCGGCGTGCGTGCTCGGCATCGCCGGGGGTGACCCGGTGACCATCAAGCAGGTCGAGGCGGAGATCGCCGACGCCGCCGTGGCCCGGGGGCTCACCCCGGCCGAGGTGCCGCCGCCGAGTGGCCGGTCCGTCGCCGTGGTCGGTTCCGGCCCGGCCGGGCTGGCCGCCGCGCAGCAGCTGGCCCGCGCCGGTCACGCCGTCACCGTGTACGAGCGCGACGACGCGATCGGTGGCCTGCTGCGGTACGGCATCCCCGACTTCAAGCTGGAGAAGCGGCACATCGACACCCGGCTGGCCCAGCTCGCCGCCGAAGGGGTGCAGTTCCGCACCGGGGTCAACGTCGGCGTCGACATCACCGCCGAGCAGTTGCGCGAGCAGCACGACGCGGTGCTGCTGGCCTGTGGGGCGTTGCAGGGCCGCGAGTCCGACACCCCTGGCCGGCAACTGCGGGGGGTGCACCAGGCGATGGCGCACCTGGTGGCGGCCAACCGGGTGGTTGCCGCAGCCGGTGAGGGGCGCCCCGCCCTGGCCACCCTGCCCGACGGCACTCCGATCGACGCGGCCGACAAGCATGTCGTCATCATCGGCGGCGGGGACACCGCGGCGGACTGCCTGGGGGTGGCCCACCGGCAGGGGGCGGCCGGCGTACACCAGCTGGACCTGTACCCGCAGCCGCCCCGGGCCCGCGACGAGGCCCGCGACCCCTGGCCCACCTGGCCGTGGATCCTGCGGGAGTACGCCGCCCACGAGGAGGGCGGCGAGCGGGTCTTCGCGGTCGCGGTGCAGGAGTTCGTCGACGACGGCACCGGCGCGGTCCGGGCGGTACGCATCGCCGAGGTGACCGTGGAGAAGCGCGACGGCCGACGGATCGTCACCCCGGTGCCGGGTACCGAGCGGGAACTGCCCGCCGACCTGGTGCTGCTGGCGATCGGCTTCGAGGGCACCGAGGAGCAGCCGCTGCTGGCCCAGTTCGGGGTGGCCCGCAACGCCCGGGGCGCGATCGACTCCCGGGCCGACTGGCAGACCGAGACCGAGGGGGTCTTCGTCGCCGGTGACATGCACCGGGGCGCCTCGCTGATCGTCTGGGCGATCGCCGAGGGGCGGGCCGCCGCCGCGGCGATCCACCACTACCTCGACGGGGTGGGTGCCCTGCCCGCTCCCGTCCGCGCCGACTCCCGCCCGCTGACGGTGTAAGGAAGGGCACCTTCTTAACGCCTCGTGCATAGGAAGGGCCCCCTGTTAACAGCACGCGGCCCAGAGCACACGGCACCCGCCTGATCACGCCGATCGGGCGGGTGCCGTCGGCTATTCCCTTAATCCAGATGTTTCGATAGCATTACCGCCCAGTAACAACCCTTGGCCACGCGCGCGGTTCTCGGGCTCCACCACCACCCCCTTGTGGAGGTCCGCCAATGCCCCACCGTCCGCTGGCCCGCGCCCTGGCCGCGCTGGTCGCCATCGCCACCGCCACCCTCGGTGCGCTGGCCGTGCCCGCCGCCGCCCAGGCTGCCGCTCCCATCCACTACGTAGCCCTCGGCGACTCCTACTCCTCCGGGGTCGGCGCCGGCCCGTACGACCTGTCCACCTGCCTGCGCAGTCAGAAGTCGTACGCCCCGCTGTGGGCCGCGGCCAACAACGTGGCCAGCTTCCGCTTCCCCGCCTGCGGTGGGGCGGTCACCGCCGACGTGCTCAACAACCAGCTCAGCTCGCTGAGCAGCACCACCACCATGGTCACCATCACGGTCGGCGGTAACGACGCCGGCTTCGCCGACGTGATGACCAGTTGCCGGTTCGGCAGCACCTCCAGCTGCACCAACGCGGTCAACCAGGCGAAGGCCTTCGCCACCGGCACCCTCCCGGCCCGGCTGGACCGCACCTACGCCGCCATCCGCGACCGGGCCCCCAACGCCCGCCTGATCGTGCTCGGCTACCCGCGCCTGTTCGAGACCGGCTCCTGTGGACTGCTGGCGATGAGCAGCCAGAAGCGAACCCTGCTCAACGAGGCCGCCGACACCCTGGCCCAGGTCACCGCCGACCGGGCGGCGGCGGCCGGGGCCACCTTCGCCGACACCCGGCCCACCTTCGCCGGTCACGGCGTCTGCGCCGCCCAGCCGTGGATCCGTGACGTCACCGGGGTCATCGAGGCGTACCACCCGAACGCCGACGGCTACCGCCACGGCTACCTGCCGGCCCTCAACGCGGTCACCGGCTGACCGCTCACCGCCGACGGCCGACGGTACGCACCCCGCGCACCGTCGGCCGTCGCCGTTCCACTGTGGGCCGACACGTCCGGGTACGCGGACGCGTGCCCGCCCGGCCGTGGTCCGTTAGGGTTTCAGCGGACCACAGGACGGGCGGCGGAGGAGCAGAGGTTGGGCAGGCTCGCGTCGGCGTACGGGCAGGCTACCGCCGCCCACCGGGCCGCCCGGGCCCACCTCGAGGCCGCCCGGGAGGCCCTGCGGGGGACGACACCCCCCGCACCCAGGGTCGACCCCGACCTGCTGACCCGGCTGGCCCGGGTCGGCGGCACCCTGGCCACCCCCACCCCGGGCACCCCCCTGGCCGGTCAACCGGTGCCGGTACGCCTCGGCGAGGCGGTCACCGCTGGTGCGGGCTTCCCCGTCCTGGTGCCCCTCGGGGCCGGCCACCACCTGGCCGTCGACACGGACGCCCGCAACCCGGCCGTGGCCGGGCTGCTGCGCGCGGTCGTGCTGCGGCTGCTGGCCACGGCCGCACCCGGCTCGGTCCGGGTGGCCGGGCTGGACAGCGGAGCCCTGGGGGCCACCTTCGGACCCCTGCGACCCCTGCTGGACTCCGGGGTCATCGACCCACCGGCCACCACCGAGGCGGAAGTCGCCACCCTGCTGGACGCCGCCGAACAACACGCCCGTACCGCCCGGCGCAGCGACCGCCCCGACCAGGAACTCCTGGTGCTGGTCGCCGCCTCCGTCCCCTCCCCCCGCGAGGCCGCCCGGCTGGCCGCGCTCACCCACGCCGGACCGGCCGCCGCCGTCTGCGTCCTGCTGGCCGGGTGGACCGCCGCCGGGCCCGGGGAGACGCTGCCGCCGCTGGGCACCACGACCACCCTGCGGATGATCGACGGGTACGCCCGGGTCGGTGACCCGCCGCACGCACCCTTCAGCGCCGACGGCAGCGGCCTGCCCCTGCCGGTACGCCTGGACGGCGACCCGCCGCCGGCCTCGGTAGCGGCGCTGGCCACCCACCTCGGCGAGACCGCCCGCCGGGGCGCCACGGTCGGCTTCGCCGATCTGCTGCCGTCCCAGCGGTGGGCCGCCTCGGCCCGCTCCGGCCTGCGTACCGTGGTCGGTCGAGCCGGCCGGGAACCCTTCACGATCGCCTTCGACGACGCCACCCCGCACTGGCTGGTCGGTGGGCGTACCGGTAGCGGCAAGACGGTGTTCCTGCTGGACGTGCTCTACGGGCTGGCCGCCCGCTACGCCCCCACCGAGTTGCAGCTCTACCTGCTCGACTTCAAGGAGGGGGTGAGCTTCACCGAGTTCGTCCCCACCGGCCGCGACCCCTCCTGGCTGCCGCACGCCCGAGCCGTGGGCATCGAGAGCGACCGCGAGTACGGGGTGGCCGTGCTGCGGGAACTGCGCCGCGAACTGCACCGCCGGGCCACCGCCCTGAAACGCCACGGGGTCACCAAACTGGCCGACCTGCCCGCCGACACCGCCGTGCCGAGGATCGTCGCCGTGATCGACGAGTTCCAGGTGCTGCTGGCCGGCAACGACCCGATCTCCCGGGAGTCGGTGGACCTGCTGGAGGAGTTGGCCCGCAAGGGCCGCTCGTACGGCATCCATCTGGTGCTGGCCAGCCAGAGCACCACCGGCATCGAGGCCCTCTACGGTCGGGCCGAGGCGGTGTTCGGGCAGTTCGCGTTGCGGGTGGCGCTGCCCGGAGGCGGGGGAGTGCTCGACCAGCTCAACGACGCCGCGGCCACCCTGCCGGTCGGCTCGGCCGTGGTGAACACCGCCGCCGGGGTGTCCGGGGCCAACACGATCATCCGCTTCCCGGACGCCTACGCCGCCGCCGAGGAGTTGACCCGACTGCGGCACGAGCTGTGGCAGGCCCGCCCGGCCACCGCCCGGCCACCCTCGGTGTTCCGGGGCTACGAGACCGCCCGGGTGGAGGAGGACCCCACCTTCACCGGCCTGCGCCCCGGCGGTCGGCGACCCCTGGCCCTGGTCGGTCGCACGGTCGACGTGGACGGCACCAGCGCCCTGTTCATCATGGACACCGCCCCCGGGCGGCACCTGGCCGTGGTCGGCACCGCCACCGCCGGTGCCGAGGTGCTGCGGGCGGCCACCCTGAGCCTGGCCCGGCAGCACACCCCCGGGGAGGTGACCTTCCTACTGGCCCCCCTGGTCGCCGCCGCCGACCCGGCCGCCGACGACACCGCAGCCACCCTGACCGCCGCCGGCCACCCGGTGGTACGCCTCGACGCCCCCGCCCTGCGGCAGCACCTGGCCACCCTCGGCGCGACCGACCCCACGACCCCGCCGGGGCGGGCCTACCTGGTGGTGTTCGGGATGGACGCCGCCGCCGGACTGCTCGCCGAGAGCGACCCGGCCACCTTCCGCAGCGGCCACGACGACCTGCGCACCCTGCTGCGTCAGGGCCCCGGTCACGGGGTGCACCTGCTCGGCTGGTGGCGGGGGCTGCGTCGACTCGCCGACGACCTCGGCGGGACCCAGAACCGCGACGACATCGCCTGCCTGGTGGCGCTGAACGTGCCCGGCGCCGACCTCGGCCTGCACCTGGGGGTGCACGACCTGGCGTACACCCCCCGGGCCGACCGGGCGTTGCTGGTCGACCGGCACGACCAGCGGATCCGACTGATCGTGCCGTTCGCCCGCGACGAGCACCCCGGCGACGGGCAGGAGTGAGCGTGTCCACCTTCGACGAGTACGCCGCGCTGGTCCGGCACCTGTCCGTCCAGCAGCGCGCCGACGAGCAGGGTGTCGCCGCCGAGGCCGACCGGCGGCGGGATCTCGGTGCGGCCGTCGACTACCTGGACCGTCGACTGTCGGCCCAGGGGCAGCGGCTGGACCAGTTGGGCCGCACGATCGCCGTCGCACCGCCGCCCGTCGGGCCGCAGCCGAGCACCGCGCCCGTCTCCGGTCCACCCGGTGCGCCGGTGTCCGGGCCACCTGCGAACGGGACGGGGTGGGACGGCGGCGTAGCCGCCGCGCCGGGGCGGCCGGGGGTCGGGGCGTACTCCCAGGGGGGTGTGGGGGAGGCGGAGCGGGCGTTGCCGGTGGCGGTGAGCGCGACGGCGGCCGGGGTGCCCGGCCAGCGGGTCGGCGAGGTCGACCCGGCAACCGAGCTGGAGATGGTACGGCGGTGGGCCGACGAGGCCGACCGGTACGCCCAGCAGACCGAGGTGCTGGCACAGCGGCCGGCGCTGCTGCCGAGTTGGTCCCCGATGGCCCGGGCGATCGCCGTCTACCTCGGGTTCGCGGCCGTGTCGGTGCTGATCATGCTGGTGATGGTGCTGGCCTCCGGAATCGGCGTGGTCGGCGGCTGGACCCTGTTCTCCTGGATGTGCGCCGGCCTGCCCGCCGCCTCGCTGATCGGTGGCTGGCTGGTGCTCGGCCGTTGGGGTCGGCCCGCCGTCGGCGCGACGACCGCACCCCGCTACCCGGTGATCGGTTTCCTGCTCTGCTTCCTGGCCGTACCGCTCGCCTACTGCGGCTATCTGATCCTGATCCGCACGCTGCGGTGAAGATGCGCCGAGATCTTGGTACGCCTGCGCCCCTCCAGGGGCACTTTCGTACCACGATCTCCGCTGCTGTTTCAGGGTGCGGGAGTCTCGTAGGCTCCTTTGTGGTCGTTGCTCGGGTGGCGGAGGACGTGAGGGAGGGCGTGTGAGTGCAGCGGAGATGATCGCCAGGCTGGCGGCGGCGGCACAGAAGCTGGACGAGGCCAAGGCGAAGACGGCCGCCGCCGCGCAGGATGCGGCCGAGGCGCGGCAACTCGTCGCGGGGGCCCTCCAGGGGGTCGCCGCCGGGCCGCTGATCAACATGATCGACTCGTACCGGCAGGCCCTGGCGCAGGCCGCCCAGGGTGGTGAGCCCGCCAAACAGCACGTCCAGGAGACCATCGCGAAGGTACGCGCACTGGGTAACTGACCGCCGAGGGCGCGACGACAGGGGAGGTGGCGCAGTGAGCGAGAGCGGGACGTTGGACGGGTTCCACATCGGAGAGGTGCCGGAGGGGCTGGGCGACCTGGTCTCCGACTTCGCCAGCGAGTGGGGGGACGTGCAGATCACCAGCCGGGTCTGGGAGCGGCAGGTCGCCGACGGGCACCGGGTGGACCTGCGGGTGCATGTGCTGCGCGGGCAGCGGCTGGCCGACCTCGACGGGCTGCGCGACTTCCTCGTCGAGTACCACGAACGCGAGTACGACGACTCCCAGGTGACCGAGTTCCCGCACCCCGAAGGGCCCGGCCTGGCGACCGATGTTCAGGTGTTCTGGCTGGCCGAGCCGGGAGTCGGGGTGACCGTGCTGGTCGACCCGGAGCGGGTCGACCAGGCGGGCCTGTTCGCCTTCGCGCGTGGCATCGTCCGGCAAGGCCAGCCGGCGGATTGAGGCGCTGCCTGGCGGGCCGTCCAGTAACGGACCAGAACGCGGGCGGGGCCGCAGTTCTGCTGCGGCCCCACTGTGCGAGTCGGAGATCAGGAACCGGTCGGGCTCAGCGGAGCACCACCCGGAATGGGGACGACCCCGGTCGGGCCGACGTAGAGCAGCCGGTTCGGCGAGCCCTCCGGGTTGGGGATCTTGTCCTGGGTGGCGTTGCCCAAGATCAGGTTGCCTACCTGCTGAGGCGTCAGGCCGGGGGTGACGCCGAGGATCAGGGCGGCGGCACCGGCGACGTGCGGGGCGGCCATCGAGGTGCCGCTGGCAATGTAGGAGCTGTTGTCGCTGGTGTACCAGGCGGAACGGATTTCCTGGCCGGGGGCGAAGATGTCGGTGCAGCGGCCCCAGTTGGAGAACAGTGCCCGGGAGTCGCCGATGGTGCTGGCGTTCACCGTGATCGCCTCAAGGACCTTGGCCGGGGTGTATTCGCAGGCGTCGGAGTTGTTGTTACCCGAGGAGATCGTGTAGAGCACGCCTTTCAGGATGGAACCCCGGATCGCGTTCTCCAGGGTGACGTGGCTGCCTTTGGCGCCGAGACTCATGTTCGCCACCGCCGTCCCCTTGGTCACGTGTTGAGCGGTCACCCATTCGACCCCGGCGATGACCGCCGCCGTGGTACCCACTCCGCCGCAGCCGAGGACCTTGACCGCGACCAGTGACACGCTCTTGGCAACCCCGAATGCCCTGCCACCGAGGGTGCCCGCGACATGCGTACCGTGGCCGTTGCAGTCGGTGTTGATCCCGTCCCCGGTGGTGTTGATGCCCCAGACCGCCCGGCCACCGAAATCGGCATGTGTCGTCCGGATCCCGGTGTCGATCACATACGCCCGCACCCTGTTCGTCGCGTCCGGGTACGTGTACGTGTTGTCGAGCGGCAGGTGCCGCTGATCGATCCGGTCGAGCCCCCACGACGGCGGGTTCACCTGCGTACTCGTGAGTCGGACCTCGATGTCCTGCTCGACGTACGCCACTCCCGGCTGGGCAGCGAGCCGGCGAGCAGTGGCGTGGCTCATCGTGCCCGCGAATCCGTTCAACGCATGCGAGTAGGTGTGCGCCACCTTGACGTCGTACCTGGTGGTCAGCTCACGGGTCAGCGTTTGGGCGTTGACGGCCGAGTCGTCCTTGAGTACCACGAGGTAACTGTCCGGAATGGCATTCGGATTGTCGATGCCGAGAATGCTGCCCTCGGCCGCAGCCACCGGTGACGCGGCCACCGAGACGAGTAGGGCAGCCGCAATGGCGACCGCCGATGATTTCGTGGAACGTCGTCGCCAGGTCTTGCGGGCATCGTCCATGGTGATTCCTCCATGCTGACGCTGAGTGTGGGGCCCCGTCGAACACGCAGAGCGCCATCTGCCGCGCAAGAATAACGAAATTCATCTGTAACCGTCAATTATTCAAATTAGCTCATTCATCTCGTGCGGGTTCGATGTCCGGATGAATTGTGTGCTAGCTCGCAAACCTGGCGTAGTCGCGATAATGCTTATTTAGCGTCACCCGGAAGCGGGGCTGGGAAGCTTCGGATCTGCGATTTCCACACCAGCAATTCGCGCTGGAGCAAATTCGCTATGCCGCTAGGTGTTGAGCTACGCAGACGGCGGCTGAGGCGGTTCGTGCTGGTCCTCGGCGACCTGAAGCAGATGGCATCGGACGATCGCCCGGCAGGAGGTGGCCAGGAGCAGTCCGATACCAACCGCCATGATCGGCAGCCCGGCACCGAACGGTCGCTCCGCCACCGAATCCAGGCTGCTCTGCTCGCCCAACATGGCGAAGCTCGCCGCCACCACCGCCAGAGCGGTGACCAGGGTGCCGATGGCGGCGACCACTCCGGTCATCGCCGCCACCACGCTCCGTCCTGCCCACAGTGCCGCCCCGGCAGCCAGCAGCAGCCAACCGAAGGTGAGCAGAGTCCAGCCGCCCCCATCGCCGAGCGAGGCGTACTCCCAGCCGGAGAAGGACCACAGGGCGCGCTCGCTCCGACGAAACCAGGGCATCAGATAGCCGCCGAAGGCGAGCATGGTGGCGACGAGCATGCCCGCGTCGACGGCGAACAGCCGGAGCGTTGAGGTCTGCGGTGCCGTGGACATGATCCTCCTCGTCCAAAAGCTACGGAGCAGCATCGTACGGCGTGATCCACACGTCCGCCCGCTGTCGCGGGACGGCACCGCATCGATGGGCGGCGCCACCGGGGCCAGCGCGTGTCGGGTCGGCGACAAGGTGGGTCAAACGCCATTCCTCGTACGTATCCTGGCGTGTTCATCGGCAACTGTGGACGTGGGGGAACGTGAATCCGCGACAATTACGGCGTTTGGCGGAACGGTCGGCCAACTTCGGTTTCCTGCTGAAGGATCATCCGCTGCTGGTCTGGTATGGGGCGGGCGCTGAGCTGCTGGTTTATGTCGACGCGCAGGCCGCGATGTTCAAGATCCGCGCCTTCGGCGACGAGTTGGCCAAGGAACTGCTGCGGCGCACCGGGCAGCACCCCCGCAGCGACTTCTACCACCGGGTGGAGGCGCTGCACGCGGACGGGACCCTGACCCGGGAGATCCACCGGGCCTTCCACAGCCTGCGGGATCAGGGCAACAAGGCGGTGCACGACCACCTGGCCGAGGTGCGTGCCGCACTGGAGATGCTGCGTACCTGCTTCGAGCTGGGCCTGTGGTTTCACCGGGCGGTGTCCGGTGACCGTTCGCCCATCGGCTTCGTGCCGCCCACGCCACCACAGCAGCAGGTTCCGCGCAGCGTCGCCGACGCCCTCCAAGACGAGCTGGACCGCTACCGCCGGGAGTTGGCCGAGGCGAAGCTGCTGCTCACCGGGGCGCAGTCCGTCGAGCGGGCGCAGGCAGAAGCCGAGCGGGCCGCCGACCAGGCGGTCCGGAATGCCGCCGCCGCCCGCGAGGAGGCCGCCGAGCTGGTCACCCGCCTGGAGCCGGCGGCCCGTGCCGAACAACAGCGCCGGGACACCAGCCGGACCGGCAAGGTGTCGGCGGCCCGCCGGGAGGAGTTCATCGCTCGTGCCCGGCGTGCCTCCCGCAGACCCCTCAACGAGGCAGAGACCCGGGTCGAGATCGACCGGCAGCTCCACGCGGCCGGCTGGCAGGTCCAGGACGAGGAAGACGCCAACCTGGAGGCGGGACGCGGCGTTGCCCTTCGGGAGGTGACCCTGGCCAGTGGTCGGGCCGACTACCTGCTCTATGTCGATCAGCAACTGGTCGGGGTCATCGAGGCGAAGCGCGAAGGCACCGCCCCGCGTGGCGTGGAGGCGCAACTCGACCGGTACCGGAGCGGGCTGACCCCCGCGCAGAAACTGAGCGCCTGGCGGCGAGACGTGCCGCTGCCGTTCGGCTATGTCGCCACCGGCACGCAGACCGCCTTCGTCAACGGACTGGACCCGCATCCGCGTACCCGGGAGGTCTTTGCCTTTCACCGGCCGGAGACGTTGGCCCGGTGGATGCGGGAGGCCGACGACGACCCGGCCGCGCCGACGCTGCGCGCCCGCCTGCGGCAGATGCCGGAGCTGAATCCCTCCGGTCTGCGGCCGGCGCAGATCGAGGCGATCGTGGGCCTGGAACGCTCGCTGGCCGGCGACCATCCCCGGTCGCTGATCCAGATGGCCACCGGCGCGGGCAAGACCTTCACCGCGGTAACCGCCAGCCACCGGCTGCTCAAGCACGCCCGCGCGAACCGGATCCTCTTCCTCGTCGACCGCAACAACCTGGGTCGGCAGACCCTCCAGGAGTACGCGGGCTACCAGACCCCGGGCGACGGGCGAAAGTTCACCGAGCTGTACAACGTGGACCGGCTCTCCGGCGCGGGTCTGCTCGACTCCTCGACCGTGGTCATCTCCACGATTCAGCGGCTCTACGCCGCCCTGCGCGGTGAGGACCTACCCGACCCGGATGCCGACGACCGCGCGTACGACGAGTATGAGCTGGACGCTCCGGCGGAGGTCGGCTACCAGCCGCGCATCCCGCCGGAGACCTTCGACCTGATCGTGGTGGACGAGTGTCACCGCTCGATCTACGGCCGGTGGCGGGCGGTGATCGAGTACTTCGACGCCTTCGTGGTCGGCCTGACCGCCACCCCGGTCGCCCAGACCCTGGGCTTCTTCCAGCAGCACCTGGTCTCGCAGTACACCTATGAGCAGGCGGTGGCCGACGGGGTCAATGTCGGCTTCGACGTGTACCGGATCAAGACCCAGATCACCGAGGCGGGGCACACCATCGACGCCGGAACGGTGGTGCCGCTGCGCGATCGGCGTACCCGGGCCGAGCGTTACCAGGAGCTGGAGGACGATTTCCGGTACGAGGGCAGCCAGGTCGGCCGATCGGTGATCTCCAAGGGGCAGCTGCGCCTGGTGCTGGAGACTTTCCGGGATCGGTTGTTCACCGAGATCTTCCCGGGCCGCAACACCGTGCCCAAGACGCTGATCTTCGCGCGGGACGACAATCACGCCGAGGAGATCGTGACGATGGTGCGGCAGGTCTTCGGGCGTGGCAACGACTTCGCCGCGAAGATCACCTATGCTTCCCGTCGTGAGGGGGCCAACCCCGACACCCTGCTGCAAGCCTTCCGCAACAGCCCGGAGCTGCGCATCGCGGTGACCGTCGACATGATCGCCACCGGCACGGACGTCCGCCCCCTGGAGTGCGTCTTCTTCCTCCGGCCGGTCCGCAGCGCCACCTACTTCGAGCAGATGAAGGGACGCGGGGCACGCACCATCGACCCCGCCGAGTTCCAGGCGGTCACCCCCGACGCGCAGGTCAAGGACCGGTTCGTCATCGTCGACGCGGTCGGCGTCACCGAAGCCGAGTTGGACGAGGCGGTGCCCCTGCACCGCCACTCCGAGAAGCAGATCTCCCTGCGTGACCTGCTCCGCAAGGCAGGCACCCTGACCGCCAACCCGGACGAGGTCGCCACCCTGTCGGCTCGGCTGTCCCGGCTCGACCGGAAGATCACCGACGCGGAGCGGGAGGAACTCGCCGAGCTGGCCGGGCAGCCGCTCACCGCGATCGCCCGGGGACTGGTCGAGGCCATCGCTCCGGAACAGCTCAACCCCGCGAAGGCCGCCGGCCCCCGAGCGGTACGCGAGCTGATGGCCGATGCCCTGCGCCCGTTGGCCGCCAACCCGGAACTGCGGGAACGCATCCTGGCCATCCGGCGGGCCCACGACATCACCATCGACGAGGTGAACGTCGACACCCTGCTGTCGGCGCGCGGGGTGCCAGCCGAGGATCTGGCCCAGAACATGGTCAAGGACTGGCACGCCTACCTGGAAGACCACCGCGCGGAGATCACCGCCCTCCAGGTCTTCTACGAGGGACGCGGCCGGATCGGGTACGCCGACCTGTCCGACCTGGCCCGGCGGATCGCCCGACCACCGCAAGCCTGGACGGCCGACTCACTCTGGAAGGCGTACGTCCTGCTCGGCCGCACCGCCGACGCGCCCGGCCCCCGCAGCGTCACCGACCTGGTCAGCCTGATCCGGTACGAACTGGGGCTGGACACCGAGCTGCGGCCCTACCGCAGCGTCATCGAGGAACGCTTCCGAGGGTGGCTGCTGCGGCAGGAACAGGCGGGAGCTACCTTCACTGCCGACCAGGTGTGGTGGCTGGAGAGGATCAAGAACGTGATAGCGGTCAGCGTGGAGGTCACCCCGGACGACCTGGACGGCGCACCCTTCACCGAACGCGGCGGCATCGACGGCTACGCCCACACCTTCGGCGACCGCGCCGAACCCCTCCTCACCGAACTGAACCAGGAACTATCCGCATGACCCATCCGTTCGAGATCCCACCATCTTGGACATGGACAACCCTCGGTGAAATAGCCGAGGTCGTCGGCGGAGTCACGAAGGACAGCAAGCGACAACAGGATCCAAGCTTCGTCGAGGTTCCCTACCTCCGAGTTGCAAACGTTCAGCGTGGCTACCTGGATCTTTCGAACGTCGCCACCATTCGAGTCCCTGAGCAGAAGGCAGATTCTCTGCGCCTTCAGTATGGGGATGTCCTTCTCAACGAAGGAGGGGACCGCGACAAGCTTGGCCGAGGCTGGATCTGGGAAGATCAGATCCCAGGATGCATCCACCAGAACCACGTCTTCCGCGCCCGCATCATCGACGGGGTCCTAGCGCCGAAGCTCCTTGCGCTGTTTGCCAACAGTTTCGGGCAGAAGTGGTTCCAGCAAAACGGCCTACAAAGCGTCAACCTGGCATCTATCAGCCTTACAATGATGAAGAAATTCCCGGTCCCGATGCCGCCCCTCGCTGAGCAGGATCGCATCGTCGTCGCTCTCGACAATCTTCTATCGAGGTTCAGTATTGGGTTGAGCGAACTGGCTGGGATTGCTCGGCGTGTGGATCGCTTTCGAGATCAGATTATGTTTCTCGCTGGTGTCGGTCGTCTGTCTGACCAAGTGTCAGAAGGCGCGGCACCGTTGCCGGAATCGGCCGGTGTGGTTGATGGCACTCTGCCGGATATCCCGAGCACGTGGCAGTGGAAGCGACTGGGGGAGATTGCCGAAGTCGTCGGCGGTGTGACCAAAGATGCCAAGCGGCAGTCGGATCCCGATTTTGTGGAGGTTCCGTATCTCCGAGTGGCGAACGTGCAGCGGGGACGTCTCGACCTTGCTGAGGTAACCCGGATTCGGGTGCCTCCCAGGAAGGCCGAGCAGTTGCGGTTGGTCCCCGGTGACGTGCTGCTTAACGAGGGCGGGGATCGGGACAAGCTGGGCCGAGGCTGGGTGTGGGAAGGACAGGTAGCCGACTGCATCCACCAGAACCATGTTTTCCGTGCCCGGATCAGGGATGAAGTGTTGCACCCGAAGTTGCTGGCGTGGCACGCCAACGGATTTGGTCGGCGCTGGTTCGAGGTCAACGGTCTCCAGAGCGTGAACCTGGCCTCCATCAGCCTCGGCAAGATGCGGCGGTTCCCCATCCCTGTTCCTCCTCGTGAGGAGCAGGAAGCGCTGGTGCAGACGGCCGAGACGTACCTCTCCATGTTGGATGGCATGGAGAAGGCTGTGGCGGCTGCGCGGCAGAAGGCGGCTCAACTTCGGGCGTCGTTGCTGGCGGAGGCGTTTGCGGGTCGGTTGGTGCCGCAGGATCCGAATGATGAACCGGCGTCGGAGTTGTTGGCGCGGATTCGGGCCGGGCGCGAGGCGGCGTTGCCGAAGCAGAAGTCTCGCTCTCGGCGTACGAAGAAAGACTTGCCGGCACCGCCGACCAGGGTGACCGGCGATGACTACCAGCAGGAGGCACTGCCGCTGTGAGCACTGTGGATTCGCGCCGGCTGGTGCAGAAGCTCTGGAACTACTGTGACGTGCTGCGCGACGATGGTGTGTCGACAATCGATTATGTGGAGCAGTTGACGTTCCTGCTGTTCCTCAAGATGGCCGACGAGCGGGCCAAGCGGCCGATGCGGCCGGAGCAGATCGTGCCCGCCGAGCTGAGCTGGCAGACGTTGCTGGATGCCGAGGGCGACGCGCTGGAGGTGCAGTACCGGCGTATTCTGACCGGACTGGCCAAGGAAGGCGGCACGCTCGGCACGATCTTCCGCAAGGCGCAGAACAAGATCCAGGACCCGGCGAAGCTGAAGCGGCTGATCGTCGACCTGATCGACAAGGAGAACTGGTCGGGGACCGGCGTCGACGTCAAGGGCGACGCCTATGAGGAGTTGCTGGCCCGGGGCGCGGAGGACACCAAATCGGGAGCGGGACAGTACTTCACCCCTCGGGCGCTGACCGCCGCGATGGTCGACTGCATGCAGCCCACACCGGACGACACGATCACCGACCCGGCCTGCGGCACCGGTGGGTTCCTACTCGCCGCGTTCGAGCACATTCAGCGTTACCACGGCAGCAGCATCACCCCGGACCAGCGCCGTCGCCTAGCGGCTGGCGCGATCACCGGTACGGAACTGGTCGAGGGCACCGCCCGGCTGGCTGCCATGAACATGCTGCTGCACGGCATCGGCACCCCCGGCGGCGAATCGCTGATCACCATCGGTGATGCGCTGGGCAAGCCGCCTGCTCGCCGCTACACGTTGGTGCTGGCCAACCCGCCGTTCGGCCGCAGCTCCACGATCCGGTCGGTCACCGAGACCGGCAAGGCGTCCCGCGAGGATCGGGAGATCGAGCGGACCGACTTTTGGGCGGCGACCGCCAACAAGCAGCTCAACTTCGTCCAGCACATCGCATCCATGCTGGAGATCGACGGCCGGGCCGCTGTTGTCCTGCCGGACAACGTGCTTTTCGAGGGTGGTGCGGGGGAAGCCATCCGCCGCCGGCTGCTCAAGCAGTACGACCTGCACACCCTGCTGCGGCTGCCCACCGGCATCTTCTACGCCGGTGGTGTCAAGGCCAACGTGCTGTTCTTCGAGCGCAAGCGGGCCCGGGAACAACCCTGGACCCAGAAGCTCTGGGTGTACGACTTCCGCACCAACCAGCACTTCACCCTCAAGCAGAATCCGCTGCGCCGCGAACACCTTCAGGATTTCGTGGACTGCTACCTGCCCGGGAAGGACCGTGGCGAGCGGGTGGAGACCGAACGGTTCAAGGTGTTCAACTACGACGAGTTGATCGCACGGGACAAGGTCAACTTGGACATCGCCTGGCTGAGGGACGCCTCCATGGAGGACGCCGACGCTCTGCTGCCACCCGAGGTGATCGCCCAGGAAATCGTCGACGACCTCCAAGCGGCCCTCCGCGAATTCGCCGCCATCGCCGAGGCTCTCGGTAACTCCGACTCGAAACCTGCCTGACGACTCTGCTGCCCCGAGGGTCCCTGATCCGGTGGAGGTTCCCAATGTCTGACGCTCCGATCCGTGGCGACGGCTTTACCATCCATACCCTGTTTAATCAATTCCAATTCAAACTTGATCCATATCAGCGCGAATACAGTTGGGAGCGCAAGGATGTGAAGGCGCTGCTCGACGATTTGACCAACCACTTCCGTTTGGACTGGAAGCCCGGCCACGAGCGGAAGGCAGCCCGGCACTACCGTCCTTACTTTCTCGGTCCTTTCGTCTACTACCACGACGACGACCTGGCGGCACTGGTAGACGGACAGCAGCGCATCACGACACTGCATCTGCTGCTGATCCATCTGAGGCGGCTGGCTCTAGAGGCGGAGCGGCCGGAGTACCGGAACGACATCAATGCCTTGGAGCCCTTGATCGCGGGTACATCATATGGTGAACGCGCGTATGCTATACGCTCGCAGGAGCGAGCGGCGTTGCTTGAGATGATCTATGACGACAAGCCGGTGACACTATCGGCTGATGCGTCGCCTTCGGTGTCTAATCTCTACGAGCGTAGTCAGGAGATTGTCGAGCTGTTGCCGGAAGACATCCGGGACGAGGCCCTGCCCCTGTTCATCCACTGGTTGCTCAACCGAGTCTGTCTGGTCGGCATCAACGCAAACGATCGTCAGCAGGGCTGGGAGATCTTCGAAACGATGAATGACCGGGGCGTGCAACTCGGCCCGGCCGATCTGCTGAAGAGCTTCTTGCTTCGGCAGGCTAAGAACGACGACAATCTGCCCCGTTTGGGGGATGCGTGGAACCGAATGCTGATCACTCTAGGGGCCGCCGGGTCGCAGGCGTCTACGATGTTCTTTCAGGATCTGCTGATTGGTCGATACGCCGAAGACTTGGAAGAGGCAGGAAACGTAGGGGTCTCTTTCCACGGTTGGGTTCAGGACAATTCCACGAGGCGGATGGGCCTGCGCTACGCGCCGGACTTCGCCCGGTTTATCGAGCAGGACTTGGTCCTGCTTGCTAAAAGATTCAGTACACTTCACGCGGCGATGCAGGTGTTCGAACCTGGCTTGGAGGCCGTGTTCTATAACGCCCGCAACGATCTTATCCAGATGCCGTTTCTGCTGGCCGCCCTGCGCCCTGCGGACACTGTTTCCCAGTTCCGGGACAAGGCCAGACTGGTGGCCAATTTCCTGGATTTTGTCTACGTTCGAATGGTTGTCGATAATGCGTTCCGCAATCCGGAGGATCTGTACAGGGAGCTCTTCCCGCTCGTTGGAGAATTGCGGCGGGCTCAGGATATTGACGAAATTTCGAGGATTCTCGGGCGAAGAGTCGCCGAGCTGAATGCGGAATTCACCAACATTCGAACCTTCGGTAAGAGATCCGACAACACAAGGCAGGTGCGCTACCTTCTGGCCCGTCTGACCTCCTTTGTTGAGACTGAATGCGGTAGGCCCAACGAGATCAACCGATATCTCGACAAGAGTGAGCCGTTCGAGGTGGAGCACGTCTGGGCGGACAAGTTCGAGCGATACCAGACTGAAGTGCGGACGGAGGTCAACTTCCGTAACCAGCGCGACCGACTCGGTGCACTGCTACTGTTGCGCAAGTCGCACAATGCAAGCTATCAAGACGCGCCGTTTGAAGAGAAGGTGGAGTGGTACCGAGGGCAAAATCACCTCGCGGCATCCCTGCACCCGGTGACCTATCAACGAAACAAGCCGTTCACCGACGGAGTCATCAAGAAGTATCGCTTGGAAAAGCTACTTCGCAGTGTGCCCCGGTTCGATTTGGCGGCGATCGAGTTGCGCCAGCGGCTGTATGAGCGGCTGTGTGAGGTCATTTGGGAGCCGGGTCGACTAGGATTCACTCTGCCGCCCAGTGACAAGGTCGCCACGCCTCCGACCGCTAGGGCCGCTGCCCGACGGACCCGTGCTCACTTCGGAGGCGTCACCATTGCTCGTCTTGTCGAGGTGGGTGCCCTCGTCGGAGGTGAAGCGCTGGTCCTCACCTATAAGGGAGTGAAGTACGCAGCTCGGGTAAGCATCACTGGCCAAATTGAGCTGGAGAGTGGCGAGAGGTTCATGTCGCCCTCACCCGCTGGATCAACGGTCACGGGCAAGCCGGCGATCAACGGCTGGAGCGTCTGGAAAGCGCAGAGGCAGGGCAAATTGGTTTCTCTCTTCGATATCAGGGCAGATGCGTTGGCTCGGGGCCTACTGGAAGGGGAGTAGTAGGCCGTCCGCCACGCAGCGCTTCAGGGCAGTCGTCGTACGACGGGGCGCAGCACGGTGATCAGCGGGCCCAGGTCGGTCGTGATGAGGTGCTGTTGGCAGGCGTTGATGTTTGCTTCCGCGTTCAGCTCGGACCAGTCGAGCAGGTAGCCGGCTGCCGCCGCGAGTTGTCGCAGGAATGAGCGGATGGCTCGTCCGTTGCCCTCACGAAAGGGATGACACACGTTCAGCTCACCGTAGTAGTGCGCGAGGGTTTCGACGAACGCGTCCGGACGCAGACCAAGTAGGAAGCCGTCCTCGGGGAGTCGACTGAGGATGGCGCTTACTTGATCGTCGATGAAGCGCCAGTGGCAGAACCTTGCGCCAGGCTTGCTGATGTCGACTGTCCTGGTTTCTCCGGCCCACGGGTACACGGCAGCGAAGAGGTGTCGGTGGAAATCTTGGAGGTGCTCCAAGCCATAGTTGCCGGGAAGGATCATCCGGGAGGCTTGAACTTCACGGATCGAGGCCAGTCTGGATTCGACTTCGTTCAGTTGCTTGATGTCAGAAATGCCCAGATTGTTCTTCAGGCAGTCTGAGCCTGGCCAGCAGTACGGGTCAGTCTCGGTCACCGCGGATCCGGGCGATTTCCTGAGCGATCAGCTCGTCGGCGTCTATGACACCGGAGGCGACATCGCGAAGTTTGTTCTGCCAGTCCTCGTCGAACTCGATGCCTTCGAGCGCGGCGTTCGCGGAGGCGAGGGTGACAGCGGTTTCGACGCTGGCCACTTGCCGGGCGAAGTATGTCCGCATGAGTTCGACATTGAGTTGTTCTGTCGAGCTTGCGGACTCGGGAAGGGCGCCTCGGGCGACGCGCCATGGAAGCTCGTTGTGAGTCATGGTCGACAGTTCGGTGGCGGAGAACCGGCCGTAGCTCTCGGTCACCCAACGGACCGTGGCTGTCTGGGGCGGTGTCAAGTGAGACGGCTCGCCGTGCGGCCACTCGGACACGATGCGCTGCCCTCGGTGGTGGCGGTAGAGGAGTGGCACCACCGGACCCTCGCGCCACGCCTCGATCGGCTCCTGAAACAGGGGGTGCCCCTCGCGCGCCAGGTGCCAGCCCTGGCAGTAGTAGACGAGTTTTTCCAGCTTCATGGCGGTCATCGGGCCGAGTTCGCTCAATACCGCCGCCGCAACGTCGTGTGCGTTGACCACCGGCGGCACCTCCTTCCCCAGCTCCGAGATCTCCCGCCCTGAGTCCGTCTGCCACAAGCCTAGCGACCAGGGGAGACAATTCCGCCCTACCCTGGCCGGCATCTCCTGCGACCTACTGCGCCACGACGGCAACCAGCTCTTGTTCACCTGAGACGAGCATCAAGGCTCCGTGCGGATCGGGACCCAGTCGGTGAAGCGTTGGTGCAGGTTCGTCGGGTAGGCGTCGGGATGCAGGTCGGCGAGTTGTTCGGTGGCCTGTTCGCGCAGGGTCACCAGGTGGACGAGTAGCCCCGGCATGTCGCCCCGGTACTCGGCGAGCAGGCGCAGCTTCGCCGGGGAGCAGGGCCAGGAGCTGCCGCACGCCTGGCAGCGCCAGGTCGGGCGGGAGGGGACGTGATCGCGCAGGTGCGCCCGTCTCACCGGTCGCCCTCGGTCGTGCCGCGCCGCCGGCTCCGAGCCCGGCTTCTGCTCGGCGGGGGTACGCGTCGAAGCCCGATCGGTCGTACGAACAACTCCCGGCGCTGGACGGCGTCGCCGTTGCGGTCGAGTACGTAGACCTGGATCCAGGCCCAGCCGTGGTAGCTGTTCCGGTCGGTCAGCTCGCGGATCACCCGGACCGTGATCGGCCCGGCGAACTGCGGTGACGCCTCGCGGGTCAGCAGGTAGACGCCGGGCACGACGCGAGGGGTGCCGTCCTCCCGTGCACCGGGGGTCGGGGTGGCCGGGCGACTCCTCCAGCGCGAGACGGGGACAGCATTCGCGGGCCTGGGCAATGTCACGGGCACCTCCTCGTCTGGTCGGTGTGGCAGGCCGATGCCCACGGCCACTTCCTGCCACGGGCGCGAATCGCCTGCGGTGCTCTGGATGGGGGTCGCTGCGGTGGGGACATCCGGCAGCGACCCCCGCCACGTACGCGCCCGCCGGGTCGGGGGGATCGACCTCCACCAGGCACGCCGTGCTACTTCCACCCTGGACGTACGCCCCATACGGTGTGAATAGTCAGCACGTGATCGCGGAAAGTAGCGGCCAGGCTCGAATGGGCGCGGAACGGTGCACAGCGCCGGGGAAGGGTGTGGAAGTCGTGGGAATCTCTCCCTCGGAGTACCTGCTTCGTGAGTTGCGGCGTCGGCGTGGGGCCGCCGGGCTGACTCAGGCGCAACTCGGCGAGCGGGTGTTCTGCTCGGATTCGCAGGTGAGCGCCATCGAGACCGGCACGAAGCCGCCGACCCTGCCCTATTTGACCGCAGTGGACGGTGCCTTGGAGACCGGCGGCTACTTCGCGACCCTCTGGGACGAGTTGGTCAAGGGCGATTCCTCGCCGGTCTGGCTGCGGGAATGGTTAAGGCAGATTGAGCAAGAGGCGACCGCGCTGCGC
The DNA here is from genome assembly GCF_040643455.1 of Micromonospora sp. NPDC047134. Classification (NCBI taxonomy): domain Bacteria; kingdom Bacillati; phylum Actinomycetota; class Actinomycetes; order Micromonosporales; family Micromonosporaceae; genus Micromonospora; species Micromonospora sp. NPDC047134. The sequence continues at coordinate 237,639 of NZ_JBEYUI010000004.1, read as the reverse complement.
TGGTATGAGCACTCGTTCGTGCCTGGCCTTCTTCAAACCGAGGGGTACGCGCGTGCGACGTTTCGAGCGGCGGGTACGCCGCTTTCACAGTTGGATCAGCGGGTCGCGGCGCGGATGCAGCGGCAGGGGGTGCTCGACCGTGACCCGAGCCCGCAGCTTTTCGTGGTGCTGGATGAGATGGTGCTGCGGCGAGCCTGCGGCGGCCCGGACGTGATGGCCGAGCAGATCGAGCACCTGTTGAGCTTCGCCGAGCAGCCGCTTGTTCGGTTGCAGATCGTGCCGCTCTCCGCTGGCATCTACTCAGGACTGGCCGGGGCGTTCATTCTGGCCGATTTGCCTGACGGATCACGTGCCGGGTGCACGGACCATCAGCTGGAGTCGCAGACGACCGGGCAGCCTGATTCGATTGCTCGTCTGGCGCTGGTGTGGGACGCAGTCCAGGGCGAAGCCCTTCCAGTGGGCCAGTCGCTCGACATGCTCAAGGAGGCGGCGAAGATCTGGGCGACCTGACCGGCGCGCGGTGGCGTACCTCGTCGCGCTCCTCCACCAACGGCGGTGCCTGCGTCGAGGTCGCCGACAACCTGCCCGGTGTGGTCGGCGTACGCGATTCGAAGGATCCGACCGGCCCGGCGCTGACCTTCACCCCGACCGCCTGGCGGGCCTTCCTCACCCAGTTCCCCGCGCGGCCCTGATCCCCGCGCCCTCGGCCCACCGGCGGCGCTGACTCCGGCGGGGAGAAACGGGTGTCGCCCCGGCCGCGACGGCCGGGGCGACAGTGTTGCTACTCGGTTCAGTTACGCGGGACGCTGCGGCGCTCGGGGATGAGCTCGTACCGCTCCGGGTCGATGGTGTCCAGGGTCCCGTCGGTGATCGAGTTGAAGATCCCGAAGAGGCCGTCCTCGACCTGCTTGGTCAGCATTCCGTGCTGCTTCTGGCCCCAGGACTGGGTCTGCCCACGGGTCTCGAACAGGATGCTCGCGCTACCCCGCAGGGCGAACGAACCCAGGGCGGTGCCCGGCAGGTTGGTGTTCTGCGGGTACAGGGTCACCTTGCTCTGCGGCGAGTTGCCGGACTGGAGGGCGTCGTACACCGCGACGTTCACCCGGCGGGCGGCGTCGTAGTCGAACTTCGGCCAGTTACCGTGCTGGGCGGGGTTGCTGATGAAGCGCCCGGAAATGGAGAGGGTGGTGTAGTCGTCCATTCCCTCGCCGGTGTAGCAGGCGGCCTGGTTGTGCAGGTCGGCGAAGATGTCGACCGTGCCGAACTCCTGCTCCAGCGCGCGGTACACGTCACGGGACGTCTGCGCCTCCGGGGTGATGTACCAGCCGGTGGAGGCGCTGTTGCCCGGGAAGTGGGCGGCCTGCGGAACGTAGTCGAGGTTGGGGTTGAAGTCGCGGTTCACGTCGAACCCGCCGACCCGGGTGTTGTAGTTCCACGCCGTACGGGCGTCGGCGAGCTGCGGGAAGTCGGCGACGACATCGCTCCAGGTGCGCTGGTTCTGCCGAATGTCCGCCTCGCTGCCATCCGGGTTGAGCTTCGGGATGGCGACGATCGTGACGGCCTTGCGGATCTCCTCGGACCGCTTCGAGTTGTTGCCCAGGGTACGCAGGGCGTCGAGGACAGCCGCGGTGCCGTGCATCTCGTTGCCGTGGATCTGGCTCTGCACCAGGACCACGGTGTCGCCCTCGCCGACCCGGGCCGTCCAGATCTCGCGGCCCTGGTTCGAGTAGCCGGCGACGTCGACCTGGACCTTGCCCTTGCTGGTGTGCTCGATCTGCTGGAGGCTGCGGCGCAGTTCCTCGTGGCTGATGAAGCCCTGGACCGACTTGCCGCCGGTCTCGTTTCCGCAGTGCGATTCGAGCGGCTGGGCGGCGGCCGGAGCGGTAATCGACACCGCCATTCCGGGAAGGCCGATGAGCAGTGCGGCGGCAACTGCGATGTGACGCTTTACCCGACTTGGTGACGCAGACGGAACAGCTTGACGCATGGAAAGCCCTCCACAGTGATCGGGTGGATCTAGTTCGCCACCTAAGCACAGGTACGGGCAGCTAGCAATGGGTTGACTTTGATCGGCAGTGGGGTGGCCAAGGCCAATCTCAAGCTTTCCTCAAATGTCGCCGAGAACTGCTGCCGGCTATCGATGAACTGTCTACGGTGCCACCTCCGGAAGTCGCTCCGGCCCCGATTTCAATAGGGCTCCACGCATGTCAGATCCGACGATTGTAGAAGATGTGCCTTGCGGATCTGGACAATCATTCGACATTCGTATCGGCGAACCGCTCGGCGCCCATTCCTCCGCCGGTTCCCGGCGGATCGTCGCCACGCCGGGCGTCCGGCGGTCGCCGCTGGGGCGGGGTTGCGGTGCGGGGAGTGACGCGGTACGCCATGCTTGCGCAGATCGCCGATGGTTCCGGGTGCCCCGCCCGGCGGCGTCCTGAGAGTCGAGGATGGAATGGAATTCTTGACCAGTCCCGAGCTGTGGATCGCCTTCGCGACCCTGCTCCTGCTGGAGATCGTGCTGGGCATCGACAACGTCGTGTTCATCTCGATCCTGTCCGGCCGGCTACCCGAACATCAGCAGGCCCGGGCCCGTACGATCGGCATCTCCCTGGCCCTGATCACCCGGTTGCTGCTGCTGGCCTCGCTGTCCTGGATCATCGGGCTGACCGCGCCCCTGTTCACCGTGCTCGGGCAGGAGATCTCCGGGCGGGATCTGATCCTGCTGCTAGGCGGCTTGTTCCTGGTCGGCAAGGCGACATACGAGATCCATGAGCACCTGGAGGGCTCCGATCACGGCAAGTCGAAGAAGAAGGCGGTCTCCTTCGCCTCGGTGATCGCCCAGATCCTGGTGCTGGACATCGTCTTCTCGCTGGACTCGGTGATCACCGCGGTCGGCATGGTCGACGAGCTGGCCATCATGATCGCCGCCGTGGTGATCGCGATGATCATCATGCTGGTCTCCGCCGCGGCGGTCAGCAACTTCGTCAACCAGCACCCGACCGTGAAGATGCTGGCCCTGTCCTTCCTGCTGATCATCGGTGCCAGCCTGATCGCGGAGAGCCTGGACCAGCACATCCCGAAGGGCTACGTGTACGGGCCGATCGCCTTCTCCATCTTCGTGGAGTTCCTCAACCTGCGGGTGCGGGCACGTCAGCGCCGCGAGCAGGAGGTCAAGCCGGTGCAGTTGCACCCGACGTACGTCAAGAACAGCCCGGCGCGGCCCGACCCCGACCCCGAGCCGGAGGTGACCACCGCCAGCTAGACCCCCAACACACCCGGGGCCGCGCGACCCCCCGCAAAGGAGGTACGCGCGGCCCCACCCCACCCCACCCCGCCTCACCTCACCCCACCCCACCCCACCCCGCCTCGCTTGCTGCGTCGATCATGCACTTTCTGTCGGTGCATAGACGACAAAGAGGGCGTATCAGCGACCAAAAGTGCAAGATCGACGCGGAGAGGCGCGCGCGGGGGCGCGCGTGGAGCGTCGACGCGGAGAGGCGCGCGCGGGGGCGTGCGTGGAGCGTCGACGTGGAGGGGCGCGCGGGGGTGTGCGCGTAGGGGTCGGGTGGGGTCGTCAGGGGGTGGGGGTGGAGAGGGTTTCGTACTCGGTGTCGGACAGGGTGACCTGGGCGGCGGCTACGTTCTCCTCCAGGTGGGCCACCGAGGAGGTGCCGGGGATGGGGAGCATGACGGGGGAGCGGCGCAGCAGCCAGGCCAGGGCTAGCTGGGCGGGGGTGGCGCCGTGCTCGGTGGAGATCGCGTCCAGCGGGCCGCCGGGGCGGGCCAGTTCGCCGGTGGCGATCGGGTACCACGGGATGAAGGCGATGTCGTTGCCCTCGCAGTAGGTCAGGACTTCCTCGGCCTTGCGGTTGACCAGGTTGTAGAGGTTCTGCACGGAGGCGATCGGGGCGATCTCGCGGGCCGCCTCGATCTGCTCGACGGTCACCTCGGAGAGCCCGATGTGCCGGATCTTGCCCTCCTCCTTGAGCAGCACCAGCTCCCCGAGCTGGTCGGCCAGCGGCACCTTGGGGTCGATCCGGTGCAACTGGTAGAGCCCGATGCTCTCCAGGCCGAGGTGGCGCAGGCTCAGTTCACACTGCTGCCGCAGGTACTCCGGCCGCCCCAGGGGACGCCAGTCGCTGGGGCCGCTGCGGGACAGCCCGGCCTTCGTCGCGATGACCAGATCATCGGCGTACGGGTGCAGTGCCTCCTTGATCAGCAACTCGGAGACGAATGGCCCGTACGAGTCGGCGGTGTCGATGAAGGTCACCCCCAGCTCGTACGCCCGACGCAGCACCCGTACCGCCTCGGCCGGGTCCTTCGGGTCGCCCCAGACACCCGGTCCGGTGATCTGCATGGCGCCGTAGCCGAGCCGGTCGACGGTCAGGTCGCCACCGATCCGGTAGGTGCCGGAAGCCTTGGCGGGTCGAGTGTCAGCGCTGCCAGCCATGCGTCAGTCCCATCCTCTAGATCGTCGTCGTCGGCAAATCTAGCCGTCATCGCCGCACCCCGCCCGGGTCACGGGAGCACCGGACCGGGATCGGCTGAGCGGCCGGTACGGCCTGCTGCTTCGTGGCAGGCTGAGGTGCCGGCGTGTGTGCCGCCGTCGGGCGCAGGTGGGCCGCGAAACGGGCAGACGGGCCGCGGAAGGGAGCGTCATGACCGCAGAGCCGCATCTGGACTTCGCGCTCGACACGTACGAGTGCATCGTGCTGTATCCCGGCCCGGCCGGACGGGCCCTGCCCGCCGAGACCATCCAGCGGTTGCAGGCCGAGCACGCCGAGCACATGCAGGCGCTCCAGCAGCGGGGGATCATCCTGGTCTCCGGCGCGGTCGACGGCAAGGCCCGGCAGCCGGACCCGCCCCTGGGCTTCGGGCTGGCCCGCACCGGCTCGGTCGACGACGTGCGCACCGTGATGGAAGCTGACCCGGCGGTACAGGCCGGGCTCTACCGGGTGGACGTGATGACTTTCCTCTGCCCGGCCGGTTCACTGGAGTTTCCGCTGGTCAGGGCGGAAAGCTGAGCCGAATCGGATAGCTGACCTTCGGCGATCGTGCGGTCACCAGCGGTTGTGGGGACGGTGCGGCTGGGCGCAACCTGGACTGGGAGGCGTACCATTCCGGCGCGCGGTCGCTGTTGCCCGCCATCGACGTTCCGGTGTGGTCCCCGCCCGCCGGCAGCGCGCGTACGTCGCGCGCCGTTGGACAATTGTTCCGCTTTGCGCAAGGGGTCGGCCCCTGGTCCGACCTGGAGGAGAGACTAGCCTGATGGGCGTGACACGCCGCGCGAAGATCGTTTGTACTCTTGGCCCCGCCACCTCGTCCCCCGAGCGTATTCGCGGGCTCGTCGAGGCCGGCATGAATGTGGCGAGGCTCAACTTCAGCCACGGCAGCCACGCCGACCACGAGGCGGTCTACCACCTGGTACGCGAGGCCTCCCAGGCGACCGGCAAGCCGGTGGCCATCCTGGCCGACCTGCAAGGGCCGAAGATCCGCCTGGGTCGGTTCGCCGACGGCCCGCACGAGTGGCGCACCGGTGACTCCGTGGTGATCACCGGAGACGACGTGCTGGGCAGCAAGGATCGGGTGTCCTGCACCTACCGGAAGCTGCCGCAGGAGGTCAAGCCCGGCGACCGGCTGCTGATCGACGACGGTCGGGTGGCCGTGGAGGTCACCGACGTCACCGGCAACGACATCCGGGTCCTGGTCACCGAGGGTGGACCGGTCAGCAACAACAAGGGCGTCTCGCTGCCCAACGTGGCGGTCAGCGTGCCCGCCATGTCCGACAAGGACGCCGAGGACCTGCGCTTCGCCCTCGGCCTCGGGGTCGACCTGGTCGCCCTCTCCTTCGTCCGCTCCGCCGACGACATCAAGCTGTGTCACGGCATCATGAGCGAGGTCGGCGTACACCGGCCGGTGCTGGCCAAGGTCGAGAAGCCGGAGGCGGTCGACCACCTGGAGGCGATCGTGCTCGCCTTCGACGGGGTGATGGTCGCCCGGGGTGACCTCGGCGTGGAACTGCCGCTGGACGAGGTGCCGCTGGTGCAGAAGCGCGCCGTGCAGCTGTGCCGGGAGAACGCCAAGCCGGTCATCGTGGCCACCCAGATGCTCGACTCGATGATCGAGAACTCGCGGCCCACCCGGGCTGAGGCCTCCGACGTCGCCAACGCGGTACTCGACGGCGCCGACGCGGTGATGCTCTCCGGCGAGACCAGCGTGGGCAAGTACCCGGTCCTCACGGTCAGCACCATGGCCAAGATCGTCAGCACCACGGAGTCCGGCTCGATCGCCGTGCCCCGCCTCCAGCACGACCCGCGTACCCACGGTGGGGCCCTCACGGTCGCCGCCTCCTCGATCGCCCGGGCCATCGGGGCCAAGGCCCTGGTCGCCTTCTCCCAGACCGGTGACACCGTGCGACGGCTCAGCCGGCTGCACTGCGACCTGCCCCTGCTGGCCTTCACCCCGGTCCCCGAGGTGCGTCAGCAGCTAGCCCTCTCCTGGGGGGTGGAGACCTTCCTGATGCCGTTCGTCCAGCACACCGACGACATGTTCCGGCAGGTCGACCAGGCGCTGCTCGGGCTCAACCGGGGCAACCCCGGCGACTACGTGGTCATCGTGGCGGGCAGCCCGCCCGGCACCCCCGGCTCGACCAACACCCTGCGGGTGCACCAGCTCGGTTCGCTGGTCGACGCCGCCTCGGCGCGGGCCCTGCAGTGAGCGACGACCAGGTACTCGTCGGCCAGGCCGCCGTAGACCAACTGCTGGAGGTCCTCGACCTGGCGCCGACCGGCACCATGTCGTTCCGGGGGATGAGCCCCCCGGAAGGACCCCAGCGGGTGTACGGCGGCCAGGTTGCCGGCCAGGCCCTGGTCGCCGCCGGCCGCACGGTCGACCCGGAGCGGGTGGTCCACTCGCTGCACGGCTACTTCGTGCGCCCCGGCGACCCGGTCGAGCCGATCACCTACGAGGTGGAGAACATCCGGGACGGCCGTTCCTTCTCGGTACGCCGCTCGGTGGCCCTGCAACACGACAAGCCGATCTTCTTCATGTCGGCGTCCTTCCAGCGCCCCGAGGACGGGCTGGACCACCATGCCCCCGTCCCGCCGGACGTACCCGGGCCCGAGCAGGTGCCCACCATGTCCGACCGGCTGGCCCGCTACCCGGAACGGCTGGGCGTCTGGGGACAGATCCCCCGACCCATCGACGTACGCTACGTCGGCGAGCCCGGCTGGGTACGCCCCGGCGACCGTCCCGCCGACCCGCACCAGCGGGTGTGGATGCGCATCGACGGCAAGCTGCCGGACGATCCCCTGCTGCACGCCTGCGCCCTCACGTACGCCTCCGATCTCACCCTGCTCGACTCGGTGCTCTCGGTGCACGGCGAGGTGTGGGGGCCCGGTGGGGTGGCCGGCGCCAGCCTCGACCACGCGGTGTGGTTCCACCGCCCCTTCCGCGCCGACGAATGGTTCCTCTACGACTGCTGGAGCCCTTCGGCCTCCGGGGCCCGAGGGCTCGCCACCGGCAGGCTGTTCACGGTCGACGGGCGGCACCTAGCCAGCGTCGTCCAGGAGGGTCTGCTGCGCCGCGTCGGCGCCTGACCCGACCGGCTGACGGCCTCTCCTTCAGCGCGGCGCGAATCCCCGCCCGATCGACGGCCGTACCATCCGGGTCAGCCGATCGGTGCAGGGGTGATCGTCCGGGTGGCGGGGCGGGCCGACTAACGTGTCCGCCATGCGACTCTCCGCGCGGGTTGACTACGCCCTTCGAGCGGTTACCGAACTGGCCTCGGTGCCCGGGGTCGGTCGGGGCCGCCCGGTTACCGCCGACCAGATCGCCCGAGCCCAGGACATCCCGCCGAAGTTCCTGGAGAGCATCCTGCTGCAACTGCGCCGGGGCGGCATCATGCAGGCCCAGCGGGGCCCCGAGGGCGGCTACTGGCTGGCCCGGCCCGCCGAGGAGATCTCCCTGGCCGACGTGATCCGGGTGATCGACGGACCGCTGGCACACATCCGGGGGCAGCGGCCCGAGCAACTCGGCTACCAGGGCGCGGCCCGCGCGTTGCAGGACGTCTGGATCGCCCTACGCGCCAGCGAACGCCAGATCCTCGAACTGGTCACCATCGCCGACGTTGCCCAGGGCACCCTGCCGGAGCCGGTCACCCGCCTGGTCTCCGACCCCCGCGCCTGGACCTGACCCCGCTGCTCAGGGGAAAGGGGGAGAGCCGGGGGAGTCGTGTCATTGACTGATCGAGGGCTTGACCGAAGGCCCCCCGGTGCCGCATTCTCGACCAAGTTGATAGGAGTTGCCGAAAAGTTTGGGGGCGGCCGTGCGCAAGCTGCTGGTCATCGCGCTCGTCGGGCTCGCCGCCCAACTGGTCGACGGGGCGCTCGGCATGGCGTACGGGCTGACCTCCTCGACCCTGCTGCTCCTGGTCGGGGTCGCCCCGGCCGCAGCCTCCGCCTCGGTGCACCTGGCCGAGATCGGCACCACCCTGGCCGCCGGTGCCGCGCACTGGCGGTTCGGCAATGTCGACTGGCGGGTGGTCATCCGCATCGCCATCCCCGGGGCGGTCGGTGCCTTCGCGGGCGCCACCTTCCTCAGCTCACTCTCCACCGAGGCCGCCGCCCCCTGGATGGCCGCGATCCTGTTCACCCTCGGCGCGTACCTGCTGGTGCGGTTCTCCCGGCCGCTGCGCCGCAACCCGACCGCGGGCCGACTGCGGGGGCGTTTCCTCGGCCCCCTCGGCCTGGTCGCCGGGTTCGTCGACGCCACCGGCGGTGGGGGATGGGGGCCGGTCGCCACCCCGGCGCTGCTGGTCAGCGGCCGGATGGAACCCCGCAAGGTGATCGGCTCGGTGGACACCTCCGAGTTCCTCGTCGCCGTCTCGGCCAGCCTCGGCTTCCTCATCGGCCTGGGCACGGAGGGTTTCCTGCTGCCGATCGTGCTGGCCCTGCTCATCGGCGGCCTGATCGCCGCACCGATCGCCGCCTGGCTGGTACGCATCGTCCCCGCCCAGATGCTCGGCGCGGCCGTCGGCGGCGTGATCGTGCTGACCAACGCCCGCATCCTGATGCGTACCGCCGAGTTCGACGGTGCCCTGCCGGTGCTGGTCTACCTGCTGCTGGCGGCCGGTTGGGTCACCGCCCTGCTGCTGGCGGTGCGGCTGGTGCGGCGGGCCCGCCGTCAGCGGGCCATCGCCGAGGCGGCCAGCGCGGCGCAGGGTGCCCCCGAGGCCGATTCGGCCCCGGAGGAAGTCGCCGCCCTCTCCGCCGCTGACCGCTGAGCCTCGCCCACCCAGACCGGTCCGCCGCCTGCGAGATTGTGCGGGGAAAAGGCGTGCCCTAGCATCGCAGCTGCGCGGGAATCTAATTACCGACGTCGATTCGTCGGGTTCTCTGCCGCCAGCGCGGCACCCGCCGGCCTCGGGCAGGGTCGGCGAAGCCACCACTGCCGCGCGCCCGACCTCCACCGGAGGACCTCCATGCCCCGCACGGCCCGTCGGGTCATCGTGCTCGCCACCACCACCGCCGTCACCCTCGCCGCCGGTACCCTCACCACCCTGACCGCCTCGGCCGCCGCCACCGGCTGCCGGGTCGACTACCGCATCACCAACCAGTGGGGCGGCGGCTTCGGCGCCGACGTCACCGTCACCAACCTCGGTGACCCCCTCAACGGTTGGACCCTGACCTGGGCCTGGCCCGCCGCCGGTCAACAGGTCACCCAGGCGTGGAACGCCACCGTCACCCAGTCCGGGGCCCAGGTCAGCGCCCGCAACGTCGACTACAACGCCGCGATCGGCAGCAACGCCAGCACCTCCTTCGGGTTCAACGGCTCGTGGAGCGGCACCAACCCGGCCCCCACGAGCTTCGCCCTGAACGGCACGACCTGCACCGGCGCCACCACCCCGACGACTCCGCCCCCGACGACTCCGCCGCCGACCACCCCACCGCCGACCACTCCGCCGCCGACCACCCCACCACCGACCACTCCGCCGCCCGGGTCGATGCAGGCGGAGAACCTGGACCGAGGGCTGGTCAGCGTGCGTTCCGGCTCGGGCAACCTGGTGTCCTGGCGGCTGCTGGGCACCGAGACCTCCGGGGTGGCGTTCAACCTCTACCGGGGCGGCACCCGGGTGAACTCCACCCCGATCACCGGGGCCACCAACTACCTGGACAGCGGGACCGCCGCCGGTGCCGCGTACACCGTGCGGGCCGTGGTGGACGGCGTCGAACAGGCCGACTCCGCCCCGGCGTTGCAGTTCCCGGCCGGCTACCTGGACGTACCGTTGCAGGTCCCGCCGGGAGGCACCACCGGAAGCGGTGAGGCGTACAGCTACTCGGCCAACGACGCCAGCGTCGGGGACCTCGACGGCGACGGCCGGTACGAGTTCGTGCTCAAATGGGAGCCCTCCAACGCCAAGGACAACTCCCAGTCCGGCTACACCGGCAACGTCTACGTCGACGCGTACACTCTCACCGGCGCCCGGTTGTGGCGCATCGACCTGGGCCGCAACATCCGGGCCGGTGCCCACTACACCCAGTTCCAGGTGTACGACTACGACGGTGACGGCCGCGCCGAGGTTGCCATGAAGACCGCCGACGGCAGCCGCTCCGGCACCGGACAGGTCATCGGCAACGCGAGCGCCGACCACCGCAACTCCAGCGGCTACGTCCTCGCCGGCCCGGAGTACCTGACCATGTTCGACGGTCGTACCGGTGCCGCCCTGTCCACCGTCAACTACGACCCGCCCCGAGGCACCGTCTCCTCCTGGGGCGACTCCTACGGCAACCGGGTCGACCGGTTCCTCGCCGCCACCGCCTACCTGGACGGTCAACGCCCCTCGCTGATCATGGCCCGGGGCTACTACACCCGGGCGGTCATCGCCGCCTGGGACTTCCGCAACGGCAGCCTGACCAAGCGGTGGACCTTCGACTCCAACACCAGCGGCAACGGCGCCGCCGCCGGACAGGGCAACCACAACCTGTCCGTGGCCGACGTCGACGCAGACGGCCGACAGGAGATCGTCTACGGTGCCGCCACCATCGACGACAACGGTCGACTACTGCACTCCACCGCCACCGGCCACGGCGACGCCATGCACGTCGGCGACCTCGACCCGACCCGACCCGGCCTGGAGGTCTTCAAGGTCAACGAGGACGGCAGCAAACCCAGCTCCTACCTCGCCGACGCCCGCACCGGCCAACTCATCTGGTCCACCCCGCCCGGCGGGGACAACGGCCGGGGTGTCTCCGGCGACATCTGGGCCGGCAGCCCCGGCGCGGAATCCTGGTCCTCGGCGGTCAGCGGGCTGGCCAACACCCGGGGTCAGAACATCGGCCGCAAACCCTCCTCGACCAACTTTCTGATCTGGTGGGACGGCGACCCGGTGCGGGAACTGCTCGACGCCACCCGGATCGACAAGTACGGCCCCAACGGCGACACCCGCCTGCTGACCGGCGTCGACGTGGCCGCCAACAACGGCACCAAGGCCACCCCGGCACTGTCGGCCGACATCCTCGGTGACTGGCGGGAAGAGGTGGTCTGGCGTACCAGCGACAGCCGGGCCCTGCGGATCTACAGCACCCCCACCCCGACCAGCAACCGGATCCACACCCTGATGCACGATCCGCAGTACCGGGTGGCCGTGGCCTGGCAGAACACCGCCTACAACCAGCCGCCGCACCCGAGCTTCTTCCTCGGCGACGGCATGACCACCCCGCCCACCCCGCGCATCTACCTGCGCTGAGGCCTGAAGAAAGGGACAGGCACCGGGCCGCAATCGCGGAATCCGCTCAACTGCGGCCCGGTGCCCCACACCGCGGCACCCCCGACCCGTCCCGACCGGAGAGTGCCGTACCACCACCGGTTATAAAGTTAAGCGCACTCCGCGTCGCGGGGGTGACGCTCCCATGAAGATCGTGTTTCGCGGCACAGAACCGCTGTGACCTGGGCCACCACCGTAGATGCACCGAACCTGCCCGGCACCTGTGCCTTCACTCAGCGTCGCAGGCCCCCGGCGATCCGCTCGGCGATCAACTCGAACGACCGCACCCGGTCGGCGATGTCGTACACCATCGTGGTGAGCATCAACTCGTCCGCCTCGGTCCGCGCCAGCAGGTCGCCCAACTGCCGGGCCACCGTCTCCGGCGAGCCCGTGGCCTGACCCTCCCGGCGCTGCACCACGAACTCCCGCTCAAGATCGGTGTACGGGTACGCCGCCGCCTCCTCCGGCGAGGCCAACGGCTCCGGACGCCCGGACCGCAACCGCAGGAACGACAACCCCGCCGGCCCGGCCAACCACTCGGCCCGCTCGTCGGTCTCCGCACACACCGCGTTCACCGCCACCATCGCGTACGGCCGCTCCAGCCACCGCGACGGGCGGAAACTCTGCCGGTACAACGCCAACGCCGGCAGGGTGTGCTGCCCGCTGAAGTGATGGGCGAAGGAGAACGGCAGGCCCAGGGCCCCGGCCAGTTGGGCGCTGAACCCACTGGAACCCAGCAGCCACACCGCCGGGCGCTGGCCCCGCCCCGGGGAAGCCATGATCCGCCCCGGGCGGTCCTCGTCGAAGAAGTCCATCAGCGCGGCCAGCTCCTGGGGGAACTTCTCCGCCGACAGCCCCTCCATCGTCCGACGCAACGCCAGGGCGGTCACCTGATCCGTACCCGGAGCCCGCCCGATGCCCAGGTCGATGCGGCCCGGATGCAGGGCCTCCAGGGTGCCGAACTGCTCGGCCACCACCAGTGGCGCGTGGTTGGGCAGCATCACCCCACCCGAACCCAGCCGGATCCGGCTGGTGTGCGCGGCCAGATGCGCGATCAGCACCGCCGGTGCCGACGAGGCGATCGCCGGCATGTTGTGGTGCTCGGCCACCCAGAACCGGTGAAATCCCAACTCGTCGGTACGCCGGGCCAACTCGGTGGTGTGCCGCAACGCCTCACCGGCGGAGGCGCCGGCCGCGACGGGGGCCAGGTCCAGAACAGAAAGCGGTACGTCGATCACAGCCGCTGCCAACCCGGAGGATGCCGGATTTGTTCCCCGATCGGAGCGGAGGTGATCAGCCCAACCCGCGCGCCTGCTCGAAGATCAGGCTGGTCTGGGTGTGCTGCACCGCCGGATCCACCGCCAGATGATCCAGGACGAAGTCCCGCAGCGCCTCGGCCGAAGCGGCCCGCACATGCAGCACGTAATCCTCCGCCCCCGCGACATGGAACACCGACACCACCCCCGGCAGCCGCACCGAACGGGCCCGGAAGGCGTCCACCGCCCCCCGCGCGTGCTCGGTCAGGCGTACCGACACCAGGGCCTGCAACGGCAGACCCAGCGCCGCCGGATCCACCTCCGCGTGGAACCCGCGGATCGCCCCGCTCTGCCGCAGCGCCCGGGTACGCGCCAGACAGGTCGACGGAGCCACCCCCACCCGCTCGGCCAGGGCGTTGTTCGGCAGCCGCCCGTCGGCGGACAACTCCGCCAGGATCGCGCGGTCGGTGTCGTCGAGGGCCGCGAACGGCCGTAGATCATTCGATACGAGGGGCATGAGATCATCCTCCACCGAATAAGTGCACAACAGGAAGGGGAATGTTACGAATTGTATTCGAAACTGTTGCCTTTGATGCTCTGATCATTCGATCCTGTCCGCATGACGACCGTGGACACCAGAGCCGTGCACGCCGGCCGTGAAGACCTCACCGGCCTCGGCGTCCATGTGCCGCCGATCGATTTCTCGACCACCAACCCCCTGCCCTCGGTCGACGACGGCGGCGACGCGTACGAGGTGCTCGCCACCGGCAACCCGCTACCCCCCGGCGCCAGCGCCGTCTACCAGCGGCTGTGGAACCCCACCGTGGCCCGCTTCGAGACCGCCCTGGCCGAACTGGAAGGCACCGCCGAGGCCGTCGCCTACGCCAGCGGCATGGCCGCCCTCACCGCCGCCGTACTCGCCGCCACCCGCGACGGGAAACGCCACCTGGTCGCCGTACGCCCCCTCTACGGCGGCACCGACCACATCCTGGCCACCGGCCTGCTCGGCACCGAGGTCACCTGGGCCCGACCCGACCAGGTGGCCGCCGCCATCCGCCCGGACACCGCCTTGGTGATCGCCGAAACCCCGGCCAACCCCACCCTCGACCTGCTCGACATCGCCGCCCTGGCCGAAGCCGCCGGGCCGGTGCCGCTGCTGATCGACAACACCGTCGCCACCCCGATCCTCCAGCAGCCCGCCCGGCACGGCGCCCGGCTCGTGCTGCACAGCGCCACCAAGAGCATCGGCGGCCACGGCGACGTCCTCGCCGGAGTGGTGGCCTGCGACCCCGAATGGGCCGCCCGACTGCGCCAGGTCCGGGCCGTCACCGGCGCGATCCTGCACCCCCTCGGCGGGTACCTGCTGCACCGTGGCCTGCAGACCCTGCCGGTGCGGGTCCGCACCCAGCAGGCCGGAGCGGAGAAACTCGCCGCCTGGCTCGGCGCCCACCCCGCGGTCACCCGGGTACACCACCCCGGCCTCGACGACCCCGCCGGGCTCGTCGGCCGGCAGATGTCCGGCCCCGGCAGCCTGCTCGCCTTCGAGGTACGCGGCGGCGCCCCGGCCGCCGCCGCGGTCGCCGGCGCCTGCCGGCTGATCACCCACGCGGTCTCCCTGGGCGGGGTCGACACCCTGATCCAGCACCCGGCCTCGCTGACCCACCGCCCGGTCGATTCAGACGCCAAGCCGGATGCCGCCCTGCTGCGCCTCTCCGTCGGCCTGGAGGACCCGGAGGACCTGCGCGAAGACCTGGCCCGCGCCCTGGCGGCGATCTGACCACCGGCCAGTCGTGACCGCCCCGCCCCGGGGCGGTCACGACTTGGGGCCGACATGGCGGTCCAGGGCGGCGACCGCCTCCCGTCGGGCCACCGAGAGGCTGTTGCGGCGGTTCATCCTCCAGGCGATGCCGAGCAGGTCCAGCGCCCACTGGCACAGGCCCATGATGTCGGCGGACTCATTGACGAACATGTAGCGGGGATAGGCGTACCGCCGCCCTCTGACGGTGACCCGGTTCGAGACCCGGCAGCCGTCGGAGTGGAACAGCCCGCGTACGAAGTGGCCTGCCTGAGCAGTCAAGATCTCCCACTGCCAGCCGGCGAGGACGATCGGCCGCTGGTGTTTCTTGCCCGGACCGTGTTGCGGGATGAGGCACGGCCAGTGCTTGCCGGTGCTCTGCACCGCTACACATCCCTGCTTCTGGATCCGTTGCACCCGGTTCGCGAGCACGGCTCTCATCGCGGCATCGCAGGACTCGATCAGGTTAGGCCAGGTGTCGGTGCAGTAGATGCGCAGCACCGGCACCCGGTCGCTGGTGACGAGATGCCCGTCGCCGAGATAAAGACCGAGCAGGTAGGCGTAGGCGGCAGGGTCGGCGGGGCCGGTCAGCTCCGGCCGGCAGCGGAAACAGCGGGCCGCGCTGTTGATCTGGGCGGCATCGGGCCGGTCGACGCACCAGTGCCACACCGTGGTGTAGGGCAGGGCCAGGATGCGCGCTATCGAGCGAATGTTGTGGCCCTGGGCGCGGAGTACACGGACCCGCGCCCGGGTCTCGGGCGGATGCACATCGGCATCGTCGAACGCCTGTATGACAAAGTGCCGGGAGCGGGATTCGAACCCGCAAGCCCTTTCGGGCAGAAGTGTTTGAGACTTCCGTGTATGCCGTTCCACCATCCCGGCGAGTGAGGCTTACTGTACCCGACTACTCTCGTGCGAGAGCATGGGTGGGTAGCCGTGCAGGAAACGATGGTGGGAGTGGCTCGTGGCCGAGACGCAGACGGATGCCGCGCGCAGGCGGGTACTGATCGCCGAGGACGAGGCACTGATCCGGCTGGACCTGGCCGAGATGCTGGCCGAGGAAGGCTACGAGGTGGTCGGGGAGGCCGGTGACGGCGAGACCGCCGTCCGGCTGGCCGAGGAGCTCAAGCCCGATCTGGTGATCCTCGACATCAAGATGCCGATCATGGATGGGCTGGCCGCCGCCGAGCGGATCGCCGGGGCCCGCATCGCTCCGGTGATCATTCTGACCGCCTTCAGCCAGCGGGATCTGGTCGAGCGGGCGCGGGCCGCCGGTGCGATGGCCTACCTGGTCAAGCCCTTCCAGAAGAGTGACCTGGTGCCCGCGGTGGAGATCGCCCTGTCCCGCTACTCGGAGATCGCCGCCCTGGAGTCCGAGGTCGCCGGGCTGACGGACCGGTTGGAGGTCCGCAAGACCGTCGAGCGGGCCAAGGGCGCGCTGATGACCACCTACAACATGACCGAGCCCCAGGCCTTCAAGTGGATTCAGCGTACGGCGATGGATCACCGGATGACCATGAAGGAGGTCTCCGAGCGGATCCTCGCCGAGACCGCCGGTGGTGAGGTGACCCAGCCGGCTCCCTGAGTCGGTTGCTCGACGGGCACGGCTAGCGGCCGGCGTCGATATAGCATCGGGCCGTGGCGATCCGGCGGTGCAGTGCGGTCGTCGCCGCCGTCGTGGTGGCGGTGGCCGGCTGCTCGCCCTCGGATGCCCCGCCCGCGCCGCCGGAGCCGCTGCGCCCGGCCTGGCAGGCGGTCGTCCTGCCGACGAGTTCCGAAGCCGGCCGGGTGCTGGTGCGGGACGCGACCGTCTGCGGCGGGCGCTGGTACGCCGTCGGTGCGGTCGTCGATGCGGCGGGGCGGAGGGTCCCGGCCGCCTGGACCACGATGGACACCTCGGTCTGGTCACCGGTCCGGCTGGTGTCCTCAAGTGTGTACGGTGCCCGGCACCTGCTCTACGCGGTGGCCTGCCGGGAGGCCCGGCTGGTGGCCCTGGGCGCGGCCAGCGGGGGCGCGCACGGCAATCCGCGGGTGGCCAGTTGGCTCTTGCATCCCGACGGTGTGTTGCGCGAGACGGCGGCGGGGTTCGAGTTGTTCGGCGGGCCTCGGGCGGTGAGTGTCTCCCGGGTGGCGGTCGGGCCGCTGGGTTGGTTGCTGGTGGGAGCCCGGGTGACCGGGGCGGCGGTGTGGAGTTCGCCGGACGGGGAGCGCTTCGCGGTGCACGAGGGGTTGCCGGAGCTGGCCAGTGACGACCGGGGCCGGACGGTGGCGTACGACGCGGTGGCGGTGCCCTCGGGTTGGCTGGCGGTGGGTGCGGTGCTGGTGCCCGGTGCGGTGCCGGTGGCCTGGAGTTCGCCGGACGGGCGGGTGTGGCGGCGGGTGCGACTGCCCGGTGTGGAGGGTCCGGGCCAGGCCCAGCGAGTGGTCACTGTGGGCGGTGCGGCGTTGGCGGTCGGTCCGGTTCGTGATGGCTTCGGGGCATGGGAGTGGGGTTCGGCGGGTTGGCGGTGGGTTGGCGGCTTCGGTGCGGGTGGTCGGGGGGCGGGATCGGTGCGTGCGTTGGCGGCCTCGGCCGACGGGGTGGTGGCGGTGACCATCGACGCTGATGGTCACCGTCTGTGGTGGTCGGAGGATGGTGGCGGGTCGTGGGGTCCGGTCGCCCTGCCGGTTCCGGTGCCGTCGGGGGAGACGGCGCTGGTGGTGGCGCTGGAACCAGGACGGCTTATGGTGTTTGCGGACGCGGGAGGCGGGTTACGCGCCTGGTGGGCACACCTTTCGGCGGGCCGCTGAAGGAAGATCACCAAGCAGTGGGTCTTGCCGATAAAACGAAGGTGAAACAGCCTCGGGGCTGATCAATCAACGGTGCCCTCTTACAGCGATCGCACCCTATCCGCCACGGCGTGTAACGGTTCGGTCAACGGCCCCTTCCGGGTCTTACGTCACGCCTGCACGGTGGGATAACGTCCGGCCCCAGACCGGCGACGACGGTCTGGTTCGTCCGCCCCCGCAATGGCCAATTGGTAGCGGGTGGTTCGGGCCATGGGACTGAGGAGGGTTCGGGCCTTGAGGCAGAAGCTCGCACGTTTGGTCGGTGGGGTGGCGATCGCCGCGCTCGCCCTTGGCGGTACGGCCGCCTGCAAGTCTGACAGTGGAACCGACGAGGCCAGCGCCGACGGCTGCGGCAGCAAGATCGCCTTCTTCGGCGCGCTGACCGGCCCGAACGCGGCGCTGGGCATCAACATGAACGGTGGCGTCAAGCTCGCCGTCGACAAGTACAACAAGGAGAACGCGGACTGCCAGGTGACCCTGGTGCCGCTGGACTCTCAGGGTAACCCGGAGCAGGCGCCGGGTCTGGCCCAGCAGGCGATCGACGACACCAAGATCCTCGGTATCGTCGGTCCGGCGTTCTCGGGTGAGTCCGAGGCCGCGAACCCGCTGTTCTCCGAGGCCGAGCTGGTCCACATCACCCCGTCGGCGACCCGGCCGAGCCTGGCCGACCAGGGCTGGAAGACCTTCTTCCGGGCGGTCGGTAGCGACTTCAGCCAGGGCCCGGCCGCCGGTCGGTACATCAAGGACGTGCTGAAGGCCGAGAAGGTCTTCGTCATCGACGACCAGTCCGCGTACGGCGCCGGTCTGGCCGACGAGGTCAAGAAGGTCCTCGGCGCCGCGGTCGTCGACAGCGACAAGGTCCAGGGCGACGGCAAGCAGAACGACTTCTCGGCGACCGTCACCAAGGTCCGGTCCTCGGGCGCGACCGCGATCTTCTACGGCGGTTACTACCAGGAGGCCGGCCTGATCCGCAAGCAGCTCACCGCTGCCGGCGTCAACGCCGTCCTGGTCGCCGGTGACGGCGTCAACGACGCCGCCTACATCGAGGGCGCCGGTGCGGCGGCGGCTGAGGGCACCATCCTCACCTGCCCCTGCCAGCCGGCCACCGAGGCGCGCGGCAGCTTCGTCGAGGACTTCAAGGCCCTCAACGGCAGCGACCCGGGCACCTACAGCGACACCGCCTTCGACGCGGCGAACATCCTGCTCGCCGGTATCAAGGCCGGTAACACCACCCGCACCAAGATGCTGGAGTTCGTGAAGGGCTACAGCGGCGAGGGTGTCGCGGCGAGCTACAAGTTCACCGAGACCGGTGAGCTCGACCCGGCTCAGGTGAAGGTCTGGGCGTACAAGGTCGTGGGCGGCAAGGTTGTTCCGGACCAGGAGGTCCCGAAGGCCTGACCGGTCCCGTAACGGTTCCGCTGTGATCGTGGGGTGCGGCCGGGGAGCACCTTTCCCGGCCGCACCTTCACTGTCTTCCCTTCCTGTACGGAGTGCCCTTCCTTGAACTTCAACGCCCTATTCTCCGATTTCGGGGGATATACGATAACCGGGCTGACGGTGGGCGCCATTTATGCCCTCGTCGCGCTGGGTTACACGCTGGTCTACGGCGTGCTGAGACTCATCAACTTCGCCCACTCCGAGGTCTTCATCGCCGGCGCCTTCGCCGCCATCTGGGGTTGGGCCGCACTCGGTCTGGGTCGTGACTCGGTAGCCACCGGCTTCGGCTCGATCCTGCTTTATCTGCTGGTCGGTGCACTGATAGCGGCGGCGGCGTCCGCTGCTACCGCGACGGTGGTCGAACGGGTGGCGTACCGGCCGTTGCGTAAGCGCAACGCCCCACCGCTGGCCTTCCTGATCACCGCGATCGGCGCCTCGATCGCGATCGCCGAGGCGTTCGGTATCTACACCCGGCGGCTTCCGGTCGGTGCGCCCACGATCGTCCGGCCCGACCTCGTGCTGTTCGAGGTCGCCGGTACGGAAGTGACCATGGTGCAGGTGCTGGTCATCGTCTCAGCGTTGGCGATGATGGTCGCGCTGGACCTGTTCATCAACCGCAGCCGTATCGGTCGGGGCATCCGCGCGGTCGCGCAGGACCAGAACACCGCGGCGCTGATGGGCATCAACAAGGACCGGATCATCCTGGTGGTCTTCATCATCGGTGGTGTGATGGCCGGTGTCGCCGGGATGCTCTACGACATTCGGATCGGCACCCTGACCTACAGCGTCGGCTTCCTGCTCGGGCTGAAGGCGTTCACCGCGGCGGTTCTGGGCGGCATCGGCAACCTGCGCGGTGCGCTGGTCGGCGGACTGCTGCTCGGCCTGGTCGAGAACTACGCGTCGGCCCTGTTCGGCGCGAACTGGAAGGACCTGGTCGCCTTCGTCGTCCTGGTCGTGCTGCTGATGTTCCGGCCGACCGGTCTGCTGGGCGAGTCGTTGGGGAGGGCCCGCGCATGACAAGCGTGAGGGAATGGATCTACTCAGGTCGCCAGGCGGTGGGTGAGCGCTGGCACAACGCGCCCCGCTGGATGCGGTGGGCTGTCATCGCGGCAGTGATCGTCTTCTTCTACGCTCTGCCGAACCGGGAGTTCTACCAGTGGCTCGGGCCGATCCCGACCACCGGGTCGAACTTCGGGCAGGTGCTCTTCACCATCTCCATCTACGTGCTGCTCGCGGTCGGGTTGAACATCGTGGTCGGTTTCGCCGGCCTGCTCGACCTCGGCTACTTCGGCTTCTTCGCCGTCGGCGCGTACACGGTGGCGGTGTTGACCTCGCCGAGCAGTGATCTCAAGAGCCTCTGGCCGTGGCTGTTGGCCCTGCCGGTGGCGCTCGTGCTCACCATGATCTCCGGCGTGATGCTGGGTACCCCGACCCTGCGGCTGCGGGGCGACTACCTGGCCATCGTGACCCTCGGCTTCGCCGAGATGATCCGGGTGGCGGCGACCAGTTCCGAGTTCCTCAAGGGACAGCGGGGCTTCAACCAGATCCCGCACCCGCCGGGCAGCTACTCCGACGGCAAGCCGATCTTCGGTGTGCTGGACCCTCGGCCGTACTACTGGCTGGTGCTCACCCTGATCATCCTGGTGGTCATCGGGGTGCGGAACCTCAACCGCAGCCGGGTCGGCCGGGCCTGGATCTCGATCCGGGAGGACGAGGACGCGGCGCAGCTGATGGGTGTGCCGACGTTCAAGTTCAAGCTCTGGGCGTTCGCCTCGGGTGCGTTCATCGGTGGTCTGGCGGGGGCGCTCTTCGCCGGCAAGCAGAACTTCGTCAGCTCGCAGAACCTGGAGCTGCTCAACTCGATCATCATCCTGGCCGCGGTCATTCTCGGCGGCTCGGGCAACATCGTCGGCGCGATCGTCGGTGGTGGCCTGGTGGCGTACATGATCGAGCGGTTCCGCGGCATCGAGTTCTTCGGCATCGAGCTGTACGAGTACCGGTTCATGTTCTTCGGCCTGGTGCTGGTGGTCATGATGATCTTCCGGCCGCAGGGACTGATACCGAACCGACGACGGGCGGCGGAGTTCAAGGATCGTCGCAAGGAGGTGATCGTCGGTGGGTGAGACCGTGCAGAAGCCGACCGTTCCTGAGCAGGCCGGCGCCCCGGCGGTGGAGTCCACCGCCAAGCGGGAGCCGTTGCTGGAGGTCGACCACGTCACGCTGCGTTTCGGCGGCGTGGTGGCCCTCAACGACGTGAACTTCACCCTCTACAAGGGCGAGATTCTCGGGCTGATCGGCCCCAACGGTGCCGGCAAGACCACCTGCTTCAACGCGATGACCGGCATCTACCAGCCCTCCGAGGGTGAGATCCGGTTCCGGGGCGAGCGGATCACCGGCAAGAAGAAGCACCAGATCACCAAGATGGGCATGGCGCGGACGTTCCAGAACATTCGCCTGTTCCCGGAGATGACCGCGCTGGAGAACATCCAGGTCGGCGCGGACGCGCACCACAAGACCAGCGTGCTGTCCGCGCTGTTCCGGTTGCCCCGGCACCGCCGGGAGGAACGCGACGGGCTGGAGAAGGCCGAGCGGCTGCTGGACTTCGTCGGTATCCCGCACCGGATGCACGACGCAGCCCGCAACCTGTCGTACGGCGAGCAGCGTCGGCTGGAGATCGCCCGGGCACTGGCCACCGACCCGGTACTGCTCTGCCTGGACGAGCCGGCTGCCGGCTTCAACCCGGCGGAGAAGGAGGAGCTGCTCCAGCTCATCCGCAAGATCCGGGACCAGGGCGTCACCGTGCTGCTCATCGAGCACGACATGCGTCTGGTCATGGGTGTGACCGACCGGATCGTGGTGCTGGAGTTCGGAAAGAAGATCGCTGATGGGCTCCCCGCCGAGGTGCGTGAGGATCACCGGGTGATCGCGGCCTACCTGGGGGTGCCGGATGACGACGCTGCTTGAGATCGAGGACGTCAGTCTGCTCTACGGGCGGATCAAGGCGCTGCACGGCATCAGCCTGACCGTCAACGAGGGCGAGATCGTGGCCCTGATCGGTGCCAACGGCGCCGGCAAGTCCACCACGATGCGGGCCGTCTCCGGCATCCGGCCGATCGCCTCCGGGCGGATCATGTTCAACGGTGAGGACATCAGCAAGCTCCGGGCCGACCTGCGGGTGCGGCGTGGGCTGTGCCAGGCACCCGAGGGCCGGGGCATCTTCCCCGGCATGACGGTGATGGAGAACCTGGACATGGGTGCCTACACCCGCCGGGACCGCAGCGAGGTGGCCAAGGATCTGGCCAAGGTGCTGGAGCTGTTCCCCCGGCTGGCCGAGCGGCGTAAGCAGGTCGGTGGCACCCTCTCCGGGGGTGAGCAGCAGATGCTGGCGGTGGGCCGGGCCCTGATGAGCCGACCCAAGCTGCTGCTGCTCGACGAGCCGTCGATGGGTCTGGCGCCGATGCTGATCCAGCAGATCTTCAGCATCATCACGGAGATCAACCAGCAGGGCACCACGATCCTGCTGGTGGAGCAGAACGCACAACAGGCTCTGGCTCGGGCGCATCGCGCGTACGTGCTGGAGACCGGCCGGATCGTCAAGGAAGGCACCGGCGCCGACCTGCTGCACGACCCGTCGGTCAAAGAGGCCTACCTCGGCGTGGCCTGAACGGCCGTCACCCCTCTTCGCAAGGAGTACGACATGTTCAACCTCAAGGGTCGTCGCCGGGCTGTCATCGGTGTCGCCGGTGCGGCGCTGCTCACCCTCTCGATGGCGGCCTGCGGCGAGCAGGAGAGCTCCGACGAGCCCGGTTCCGGTCCGTCGGTGAGCGCGGCGCCGGACAACGATCTCGCCGCCAAGGTGCCCGACGCGATCAAGGCCGATGGTGTGATCAAGGTCGGCACCGACGCGACGTACGCCCCGGCGGAGTTCCTGGACACCGACGGTCAGACCGTGATCGGCTTCGACGTGGAGCTGTTCAACGCGGTGGCGCAGAAGCTGGGCCTGAAGGCGGAGTACGAGTCGGCGCCGTTCGACGCGATCCTGCCGGGCGTGCAGTCCGGCAAGTACGAGATCGGGGTCTCCTCGTTCACCATCAACGCCGAGCGGTTGCAGTCGGTGAACATGGTGAGCTACTTCTCCGCCGGCACCCAGTGGGCCACCAAGGCCGGTAACCCGGCCCAGGTGGACCCGGACAACGCCTGCGGCAAGAAGATCGCCGTGCAGGTCGGCACCGTGCAGCTCGACGACATCACCGCCCGGTCGAAGGCGTGCACCGACGCCGGGAAGCCGGAGATCACCATCGATCAGTACCAGGCGCAGAGCGATGCGACGGCCGCCGTGGTCAGCGGCAAGAACGACGCCATGCTGGCCGACTCGCCGGTCGGGGCGTATGCGGTGAAGCAGAGCAACGGCCAGCTGGAGGTGCTCGGCGACATCTACGAGTCGGCGCCCTACGGCTACGCGGTCCCCAAGGACCAGGCCGCCTTCGCCGAGGTGCTGAAGGAGGCCGTGCAGGCGGTCATCGCCGACGGCAGCTACAAGGCGGCCCTGGAGAAGTGGGGCGTCGAGGGTGGGGCCATCACCACGTCGGAACTGAACCCCGCCAGCTGACATGTCAGTCGACACCGATTCACCCGAACGGGCACGGCCGGAACCCATCCAGGCCGTGCCCGTGCGGCATCCCGGGCGGTGGGTAGCCGTCGCCGTGATCGGGGTGCTGGTCGCCATGTTCGTGCACCTGCTGGTGACGAACGAGGCGTTCAACTGGTCGTTCATGGTCGACAACATGTTCCGGCCGCCGATCATGGCTGGTGTCCGTGGCAGCCTCGCGCTGCTGGTGACCTCCATGCTGATCGGCATCGTGCTGGGCGTCGTCCTCGCCATCATGCGACTGTCCGGGAATCCGATCCTGCGCGGCGTGGCCTGGGCGTACACCTGGTTTTTCCGGGCGGTGCCCCGGCTGGTGCTGGCGATCCTCTTCGGCAACCTGGGCATCCTCTGGGCCCGGATCGAGTTCGGGTTGCCCTTCGACCGGCAGATCGGCGCGCTGTTCGGGGTGCAGGACTTCGAGGCGCGACTGTTCGGCTTCTCGGCGACGGATCTGCTCACCGGTTTCGTCGCCGGCATGTTGGCGCTCGGCCTGTCCGAGGCCGCCTACATGGCGGAGATCGTCCGGGCCGGCATCCAGTCGGTCGACGAGGGACAGACCGAGGCCGCCCAGGCGCTGGGCATGACCCAGGGGCAGATCCTGCGCCGGATCGTCCTGCCGCAGGCCATGCGGGTGATCGTCCCGCCGACCGGCAACGAGACCATCGCGATGCTCAAGGACACCTCGCTGGTGGCCTTCGTGCCGGTCTCCACCGAACTGTTCTTCCAGCTGAGAGCCGTCGGTAGCCGGACCTTCCAGGTCTTCCCGATGCTGGTCGCGGCGACCCTGTGGTACCTGCTGCTGAGCAGTGTGCTGCTGGTCGGGCAGTACTACCTGGAGCGACACTTCGCCAGGGGCAGCGGTCGCGCCGGTCAGGCCAAGGTCCGGCTGCGGGGCATGGCGGTCGGTGGCGGCGGCGCCACCGGAGGGGCAGGGGGCGTATGACGCAGGCGAGCGTGCCGGCCCAGTCCGGCGTCCCGGCCTCCGAGTCCGGGCCGATGGTACGAGCCGAACAGGTGCACAAGTCGTTCGGCTCGATCGAGGTGCTCAAGGGCATCGACCTTGAGGTACGCGCCGGGGAGGTGTGCTGCCTGCTCGGGCCCTCCGGTTCGGGCAAATCGACCTTCCTGCGCTGCATCAATCACCTGGAAAAGATCAACGCCGGTCGGATCTGGGTGGACGGCGACCTGATCGGCTACCGGCAGCGCGGCAGCAAGCTGCACGAGATGCGGGAGAAGGAGGTCGCCGCCCAACGCCGCGCCATCGGCATGGTGTTCCAGCGGTTCAACCTGTTCCCGCACAAGACCGCCCTGGAGAACGTCACCGAGGCACCCCTGCTGGTGCGCAAGGAGAAGCGGGCCGAGGTCCGCGACCGGGCGGTGGCACTGCTGGAGCGGGTCGGCCTCGGTGACAAGCTGGGCAACTACCCGAGCCAACTCTCCGGCGGTCAGCAGCAGCGGGTGGCCATCGCCCGCGCCCTGGCCATGCAGCCCAAGCTGATGCTCTTCGACGAGCCGACCAGCGCCCTGGACCCGGAACTGGTGGGCGAGGTCCTGGACGTGATGAAGGACCTGGCCCGCGACGGCATGACGATGATCGTGGTGACCCACGAGATCGGCTTCGCCCGCGAGGTGGGCGACTCCCTGGTCTTCATGGACGGCGGCGTAGTGGTCGAGCAGGGCAACCCCCGCGAAGTAATCGCCAACCCGAAACACGACCGCACCAAAACCTTCCTAGCCAAGGTCCTCTAACCCACCACCCACCCCCCCACCCCCCACCCACCCTCTTGACCTGCGTTGATCATGAGGTTGGCGGCAGTAGTTGATCTCCAAGCTGCCGCTAACCTCATGATCAACCCGGGTCGGACGGGGTGGGGGTGGTGGGGTGGGTGGGGGTGTCGGGGGTGGGGGTTAGAGTCGCTGGCGTGACAGCTACGACGCCGCGCCTGCTTCTCGTCGACGGACACTCCCTGGCATACCGGGCCTTCTTCGCCCTGCCGGTGGAGAACTTCTCCACCACGACGGGGCAGCCGACCAACGCGGTGTACGGCTTCACCTCGATGCTGATCAACGTGCTGCGGGACGAGCAGCCCACCCACATCGTGGTCGCCTTCGACGTGTCCCGCCGCTCCTTCCGCACGGAGAAGTACGCGGAGTACAAGGCCGGCCGCAGCGAGACCCCGACCGACTTCAAGGGCCAGGTCAGCCTGGTCAAGGAGGTTCTCGCGGCGCTGCGGATCCCGGTGGTGGAGAAGGAGGGCTACGAGGCCGACGACATCATCGCCACCCTGGCCTGCCAGGCCCGCGACCAGGGCATCCCGGTGCTGATCTCCACCGGCGACCGGGACGCCTTCCAACTCGTCGACGAGCAGATCACGGTGCTCTACCCCCGCAAGGGCGTCTCCGACCTGGCCCGGATGGATCCGGCTGCGGTCGAGGCGAAGTACGGTGTCGGCCCCGGCCGCTACCGGGATCTGGCCGCCCTGGTCGGGGAGACCAGTGACAACCTGCCGGGGGTGCCCGGTGTCGGCCCGAAGACCGCCGCCAAGTGGATCAACACCTACGGCGGGGTGGAGGGCATCATCGCCCGCGCCGACGAGATCAAGGGCAAGGCCGGTGAGAGCCTGCGGGAGCGGCTCGCCGACGTGATCCGCAACTACGAGATCAACTGCCTGGTCGCCGACCTGGACCTGCCGATCCGCCCCGAGGACGCCCGCTGGCAGGGGTGGGACCGGGAGGCCGTACACCAGGTCTTCGACGCCCTTCAGTTCCGCATCCTGCGGGACCGGCTCTACCAGTACCTCGACGCCGTCGAGCCGGAGGCCGAGGCGGGCTTCGACCTGACCGGTGAGGTGCTCGCCGCGCCCGGTGCGCTGACCGGCTGGCTGGAGACCCACGCGTCGCCGGGCACCCCGGTCGGGTTGGCGGTCAAGCTGGACACCGGCCCGAACCGGCGGCACACCGCCACCATCACCGGCCTGGCCCTGGCCACCGCCGACGGCGTGGCGGCCTGGTGCGACCCGAGCACCCTCGACCCTGCCGACGAGGCGGCCCTGGCCGAGTGGCTGGCCGACGAGACCCGCCCCAAGGTGCTGCACGACAGCAAGCCGGCCGTGCTGGCCTTCACCGCGCGCGGCTGGTCCCTGGCCGGCATCGCCCGGGACACCCAGATCGCGGCCTACCTGGCCCGCCCCGACCAGCGCTCCTACGACCTGACCGACCTGGCTCTGCGCTACCTGCACCGCGAGCTGCGGGTCGACGCCCCGGAGGACGGCCAGCTCACCCTCGACGGGCTGGGCCCGAACGGCCAGGCCGAGCAGAACCTCATGCTGCACGCCCGGGCCACCCTGGACCTGGCCGACGCGATCGACACCGAGCTGTCCCGCGACGGGGAGCAGTCCGCCCGGTTGATGGCCGAGGTGGAGCTGCCGTTGATGCGGGTGCTGGCCGGCATGGAGCGCGTCGGCATCGCCGCGGACACCGACTACCTGTCCGAGCTGGAGGCGCACTTCGCCGCCGAGGTGAAGGCCGCCGCCCAGGGGGCGTACGGGGTGATCGATCGGGAGTTCAACCTGGGCTCGCCCAAGCAGCTCCAGGAGATCCTCTTCGGCGAGCTGAACCTGCCCAAGACCAAGAAGATCAAGACGGGTTACACCACGGACGCCGACGCGCTGCAGTGGCTCTACGCCCAGACCGAGCATCCCCTGCTGCACCACCTGCTGCGCCACCGGGACGTGGCCCGACTCAAGTCGACGGTGGACGGTCTGCTCAAGTCGGTCTCCGACGACGGGCGCATCCACACCACCTTCAACCAGACGGTGGCCGCCACCGGTCGGCTCTCCTCCACCGAGCCCAACCTGCAGAACATCCCCATCCGCACCGAGGAGGGACGGCGCATCCGCCGCGCCTTCGTGGTGGGGGAGGGGTACGAGTGCCTGCTCACCGCCGACTACAGCCAGATCGAGATGCGGATCATGGCGCATCTCTCCGGTGACGAGGCGCTGATCGAGGCGTTCAACTCCGGGCACGACTTCCACGCGGCCACCGCCTCCTCGGTCTTCGAGGTGGCGGTCGCCGAGGTCACCCCGGACCAGCGGCGCAAGATCAAAGCCATGAACTACGGCCTGGCGTACGGGCTGAGCGCCTTCGGCCTGTCCCAGCAGCTCGGCATCACCGCCGAGGAGGCGCGCGGGCTGATGGAGGTCTACTTCGCCGGGTTCGGTGGGGTCCGCGACTACCTGCAGGAGGTGGTCGCCCGGGCCCGCCAGGACGGCTACACCTCCACCATCCTGGGCCGCCGCCGCTACCTGCCCGACCTGGTCAGCGACAACCGGCAGCGCCGGGAGATGGCCGAGCGGATGGCCCTCAACGCCCCGATCCAGGGCTCGGCGGCCGACATCATCAAGGTCGCCATGCTGCATGTCGACACCGCCCTGCGCGACGCCGGGCTGCGGTCCCGAATGCTGCTCCAGGTGCACGACGAACTGGTCTTCGAGGTGGCGCCGGGGGAGCGGGAGACCCTGGAAGAGCTGGTCCGCCGCGAGATGGGCGGGGCCTACCCGCTCTCCGTACCCCTGGAGGTCTCCGTCGGCGAGGGCCGCGACTGGAACAGCGCCGACCACTGATCCGCTGCGGGCGGGGTGGGGGTTCCGGGCAGCCCGACCCGCTCCGGGCGGTCAGGCTTGATCCCTGCGCGGGCCGGGCTGCCCCGCAACCCCGACCTGGTCACCGGTGGTGGGTCGGTGACGGGGTCACCCGAGAGGGACTATCCGACGTCTTCGAGGGCAGCGGCGAGGCGGTCGCGGATGGTGTGCTGTTTTGCGAGTCGGGCATCGAGGGCGGCGAGCCGGGCCCGGGCCACCTGGAGGCCGGCGGGTGACGGCGGAGCCGTGGTCACGTCCCCGTCCAGACAGGGCAGGAAGAAGTCGACATCCTGGAGGGTCAGCCCGGCGGCGAGCAGGTGCCGGATGTTCCGGACCCGGGTCACGGTGCTCGCGTCGTACCACCGGTAGCCGTTGGCGGAGCGGCGCGATTCGATCAGACCGTGCTGCTCGTAGTGGCGCAACGCCCTAGGGGTGCTGCCGGTGGCCCTGGCCAGTTCCCCGATCCGCATCCGTCGACGCCTTTCGTGCCATCCCGCCGACCTGCCGGCTGAGTCCGTCTGCCGGCTGAGTCCGCCCCGCTGGCTGAGTCCGCCCCGCTGGCTGAGCCCGCCCCGCTGGCTGAGCCCGCGACGGGCGAAGCCGGCGGAGAAGAGCGAGCCTATCGGGACTGACGTATATCGTCCTCGGTGCCCGAGGCGGGGGAGCACGGGGCGCAATCGGGCACCGTTGCGGGTCCTGTGCGGGAAGGCGAGCTGGCATGGGCACCGATATCGCAGGTGGGGTGGAGGTTCGCCCGTACGGTCCGGGTTCACCATGGCTGCTGACCGACCTCAGTCTGGAGGACCTACCTCGTCACTACGATGCCTTCGGGCTGCTGTTCGGGGTACGGAACCACGCCGGGTTCGAACCCGTTGCCCCCGGTAGGGGCCTGCCGGAGGACGCCGGCCCGGACCTGCTTGCTCTCCGGTACGACGGCACGCACGATCACACGTGGGTGACCTGGACCGAGTTGGCCCGCATCGACTGGAATGCCCTGGCGCCCCGCGTTGACGACCGGATCCACGAGTACGAGCTGACCAGCGAAGGTCCGCGGTTCATCGGCAAGGCCGGCCACCACGGGCATGCCTGGCGGGCGGTGGCCGGCGAACACGCCGACCCCAGGGGCAGCAGTTATCCGGAGGGTACGCAGTGGCGCGCCGACGATCGGATGTGGCGGGTGGAGCGGCTCCGGCCGGCAGACGTGTTGCGTGTCGATCCGCAGTTGCGCGCGCTCTTCGACACCATGCGCGATCTCGCCGAACGGCATGGCGGCGACAACGTACGGCTGGTGGTCTGGTTCGACAGCTGAGCAGCCGCCGACCGGGCGGGCCGGTCAGCCGATGACCGCCCCGCCGTCGACCGGCAGCACCACCCCGGTGAGGAAGCCCGCCGCCGGCTCACAGAGTCGCCCGATGGCCCAGGCCACCTCCTCGGGAGTTCCGAGGCGGCCCAGCGGCGTACGGTCGATCTGCCAGCGCCGCAGCGCCGCGCGCTGTTGCGGGGAGAGCCCCTGATGTTCGCCGATGGGCGTGTCGATCGCGCCGGGCGCAACCGCGACCACCCGGATGCCGCGCGGCGCCAGTTCCACCGCCCAACTGCGGGTCAGCGAGTCCAGGGCGGCCTTGCCGGCGGCGTACATCGAAGCACCCGGCCAGGCTCGCTGACCGACCGCCGTGGTGACGTTGACGATCACGCCTCGGCTCGCGGCTAACGCGCCGAGGGCGGCGTGGGCCAGGCGGGCCGGGGCTAGCAGGTTGGTGGCGAACTGGGCGTGGGTCGCTGCCTCGTCCAGTTCCGCTAGCGGGCCGGCACCGGCGATCCCCGCGTTGTTGACCAGCACGTCCAACCGGCCGTACCGGTCGAGAGCGGCGTCGATCACCCGGCGGGGTGCGTCGGCCGCGGTCACGTCGACGGCCAACGGGGTGATCAGCGGGTGACCGGTAGCGGTGTCGGCGAGCGGCGCGCTTCGGCGGCCGACCGCCAGCACCTGGGCGCCGTCGGCGCTGAACCCTCGGGCGGTGGCGCGGCCGATGCCGGTGCCGGCACCGGTGACGACGACGACTCTGCGCTGCACATCGTTCATGCCGTCGATCCTGCGACCCTGCCGTCAGCGGCAAGGTCAAGTGCGCGTCGGCGACCGGCTCGGTGAGGTCGAGGGATCAGCGGCCGGTGGCGCCGTCGAGGAGTTCCCGCCTGCCCGTCAGTCGTCAGGCCGGTCGGGGCCGGCGGGCCTTCGGCGGAGCCCCGTGCCGTTGGAGGGCCTTGCGGGAGGGGCCGCCGGGCGGCGGCAGTTTGGCCTTGACCGGGTCGTGGCCCCAGTTCATCAGGGAGTAGCGCCACCGGGTCGCCCGTACGTCGCCGCTGGGCCGTTGGGCCATGTGGCGCCGGACGTACCCGACGACCTTGCGCATGTGTTTGTAGTCCGCCTCGGTGAGCTGGTCGCGTTTGCGTCGCAGCAGGTCGATGATCCTCCGGCCGGACTGGTGGCCGACCGACTCGCCGCCGCCCTTGTGCCAACCGACCTGTTTGGACTCCTCGGTCTCCAACCAGGTGGACAGCTCACCGGGCTTCATGTTCACCGCCTCGGTGAACTCCCGGTAGGTCTGGTCGGGATCGTCACGACCGCTCACGACGCAACACCTCCGGCCGGTGGGCGACATCCCTGCCCGAGTCGTCGTTGGTGATCCGGTACTGCGGGTCCTCCGGGGAGGCGTTCACCGGGTGTCCTCGGACGTGGGTGCGTTCGGTGAGCTTCTCCTTGACGACCCCGTACGCCCGGCCGCTGTGGCTGGCCCAGGAGACATGGTCGCCGGTGCGGAACTCCGTGTCGGCCATGCCGCCGGGTTACCCGAGGTCGCCGGAGGAAAACGACCAGATGGTACGGGCTACGGGACGATCTCGGCGATCGGCAGTTTGATGTCGAAGGGCTCGGTCAGCTCGATCAGGTCGGCGCTGTCCGCGGCGAGTTCGTACTGCCGCTCACCGCCCGGCCCGATCCGGTCACCGAGCCGGTACGCGTACAGATGCACCGGGTCCTGTTCGATGCGCCAGTAGAACGGGATGCCGGCGGCGGCGTACTCGCCCGGCTTGGCGAACCGGTCGACCCGCCGGGTGCCCGGCGAGACGATCTCCACGGCCAGGACCACGTCCGCAGGCCGGAGCCGGGACCGCTCAGTTGGCAGTCCGGCGCGGTACAGCACCACGTCCGGTTGTCGGCTGGTGTTGTGGCTGAGAGCTACCCCGACCGCCTGGGTGGCGCGCAACTGGGCCGGAGCGTGGGAGTGCAGCCACGAGGTCAGTAGGAACGAGATGTTCTGGTGGCCCAGGGTGGGGGAGGGTGTCACGTGGATGACTCCGTCGACGAGTTCGACACGGGGGGCGTCGTCCGGCAGGGCGAGCAGGTCCTCCAGCGTGTAGTCGGCACGCTGCTGCCGCATCGGATCCGGACACCAGGGGCCAGGTGATGTCGGGATGGGCTCGGCGCTCATGAGGGGAGCGTACCGCCGTGGATGCGCCCTGAGGCCGCACCGGAAGTGCGACTCAGCTGGCGGGTTTCTCGCTGACGAAGATGGCGGTGCCGGGGAAGAGGCGGCCCCGCAGCGGGCTCCACTGCCCCCAGATCCCCTCGTGTCCCTCCGGCCACTCCGGTTCCACCAGGTCCAGCAGCCGGAACCCGGCCCCGACCAGCTCGCGGACCCGGTCGCCGAGAGTGCGGTGCTGCTCCACGTAGCTGGCCGCGCCCTGCTCGTCCTGTTCCACGTACGGGCGGGTGTCGAAGTACGAGTGCACCGCGGTCAGCCCGCCCTCGCCCGGGTCGTCCAGAAAGATCCAGCGCATCGGGTGGGTGACCGAGAAGACCCAACGACCCCCGGGGCGCAGCACCCGGTGCACCTCGCGCATCAGGGCCGCCGAGTCGGCGACGAAGGGCACCGCGCCGAAGGCGGTGCAGGCGAGGTCGAAGCTGGCGTCGCGGAAGGGCAGCGCCATGGCGTCGACCTGGGCCAGGGGTACGCGTACCCCGGTGCGCTCGGCGGCCTGGACGGCGTGGCGCAACATGCCGGCGGAGAGGTCCACGGCTACCGGCCAGGCGCCCTCGGTGGCCAGCCAGCGGGCGCACGAGGCGGCTCCGCAGCCGACCTCCAGCACCCGGCGTCCGGCCACCTCGCCGAGGAGCCGGGCCTCGGCCTCGCGCAGCCCCTCCGGGCACCAGACGAAGTCCACCTCGCCGAGGAAGT
Source organism: Micromonospora sp. NPDC047134 (assembly GCF_040643455.1). Classification (NCBI taxonomy): domain Bacteria; kingdom Bacillati; phylum Actinomycetota; class Actinomycetes; order Micromonosporales; family Micromonosporaceae; genus Micromonospora; species Micromonospora sp. NPDC047134. The sequence continues at coordinate 205,035 of NZ_JBEYUI010000004.1, read as the reverse complement.
GTCCGTGTTCGGCCTGGTAGGCGTCGGCGTCGGCGTCCCACCAGTGGCGGTTGGCGCGGCGCGCCTCGGTGTCGTCCACCCGGCGCCGGGTCACCCGGTTGTCGTCGTCCACCCGTTCACGCTAGGCCCCTGGGGTACGCGGGCTCGGGGCGGCCCGGTGCCGGCTGGGGCCAGCCGGGCGAAATCTCCGCTTTCGCGGGTGGTGCGGTGATGAGGAGACGGGAGGGCTTGCACGCTGTGGTAATGCAGCGGGTAGGGTATTGGATGCGCTCGCGGATCGTGTGCCTCGGCAGGGAGCAGGTGCGCGGTCGACGGAGCCACATCAAGAACTCGTTACGCGATTTTTGGGTGGGCCCGCCGACGGATCCGTTGGCGCGCACAGGTCACCGCGACAACCGCCTGCTGTGACACACATCCGACCGGAGCAACCGCCCACATGACGAGCAGCATCGAGGCCCCCTCGAGCGCCACCAAGGTCACCGTCGACGACCTCGGCTCCGAGGAAGCTTTCCTCGCCGCGATCGACGAGACCATCAAGTACTTCAACGACGGCGACATTGTCGAAGGCACCGTCGTCAAGGTCGACCGGGACGAGGTCCTGCTCGACATCGGCTACAAGACCGAGGGCGTCATCCCCTCTCGTGAGTTGTCGATCAAGCACGATGTGGACCCGGCAGAGGTCGTCACGGTCGGTGACCACATCGAGGCCCTGGTCCTCCAGAAGGAGGACAAGGAGGGGCGGCTGATCCTCTCCAAGAAGCGGGCGCAGTACGAGCGGGCCTGGGGCACGATCGAGAAGATCAAGGACGAGGACGGTGTCGTCCGCGGCTCGGTCATCGAGGTGGTCAAGGGTGGCCTCATCCTCGACATCGGGCTGCGCGGCTTCCTGCCGGCCTCCCTGGTCGAGATGCGGCGGGTGCGCGACCTGCAGCCGTACGTCGGCCGCGAGCTCGAAGCCAAGATCATCGAGCTGGACAAGAACCGCAACAACGTGGTTCTGTCCCGCCGGGCCTGGCTGGAGCAGACGCAGTCCGAGGTGCGCACGGAGTTCCTCAACAAGCTGCAGAAGGGGCAGGTCCGCAAGGGCGTCGTCTCCTCGATCGTCAACTTCGGCGCCTTCGTCGACCTGGGCGGCGTGGACGGCCTGGTGCACGTCTCCGAGCTGTCCTGGAAGCACATCGACCACCCCTCCGAGGTCGTCGAGGTGGGCCAGGAGGTCGAGGTCGAGGTCCTGGACGTCGACCTGGACCGCGAGCGGGTCTCGCTGTCGCTGAAGGCGACCCAGGAGGACCCGTGGCGGCAGTTCGCCCGCACCCACGCGATCCAGCAGATCGTGCCGGGTAAGGTCACCAAGCTGGTGCCGTTCGGCGCCTTCGTCCGGGTGGACGACGGCATCGAGGGCCTGGTCCACATCTCCGAGCTGGCCGAGCGCCACGTGGAGATCCCGGAGCAGGTCGTGCAGGTCGGCTCCGAGGTCATGGTCAAGGTCATCGACATCGACCTGGAGCGCCGCCGGATCTCGCTGTCGCTCAAGCAGGCCAACGAGGGCTTCGTCGAGGGCGAGGAGCACTTCGACCCGACCCTCTACGGCATGGCCGCGACCTACGACGCCGAGGGCAACTACATCTACCCGGAGGGCTTCGACCCGGAGACGGGCGAGTGGCTCGAGGGGTACGACAAGCAGCGCGAGACCTGGGAGAACCAGTACGCCGAGGCGCGGCAGCGCTGGGAGGCGCACCAGAAGCAGGTGCAGACCTCTCGGGCCGCCGAGGCCGAGGCCGCTGCCAACCCGCAGCCCGCCCCCACCGGCACCACCACCACGACCAGCGCGGCCCCCAGCCGCCAGGCCGAGGAGCCGGCCGGCACCCTGGCCACCGACGAGGCCCTCGCCGCTCTGCGGGAGAAGCTCGCCGGCGGTAAGTGACCCGCCAGCCGACAAGGCAGCAGGGCCCCGTCTCGACCCGGATCTCCGGGTTCGAGGCGGGGCCCTCGCCGTTTCCGGGCGCGGGCCCTGTTTGGCGGTACGGCGATGATCGGGTTGACTGAGGCCGTGCTGAAGGTGGGATTGACCGGCGGAATCGGTTCGGGCAAGAGCGCGGTGGCGCGGCGACTGGTCGAACGCGGCGCGGTGCTCATCGATGCCGATCAGCTCTCCCGGGAGGTGGTGGCCCCGGGCACCGAGGGACTGGCCGAGGTGGTGGCCGCCTTCTCCGAACGGGTACTCGACCCCGACGGGGCCCTGGACCGGGCCGCCCTGGCCGACCTGGTCTTCACCGACGAGGCTGCCCGCCGCCGGCTGGAGGCCATCGTCCACTCCCGGGTGCGGGCCCGTACGGCCGAACTGGTGGCCGCCGTCCCACCCGATGCGGTGGTGGTCAACGACGTACCCCTGCTGGTGGAGGTGGGGCTGGCTCCCACGTACCACCTGGTGGTGGTCGTGCAGACGGCGCTGGCCACCCGGGTGCAGCGGTTGACCCGCGACCGGGGGATGAGCCGGGCCGATGTCGAGCGGCGGATCGCCGGTCAGGCCGACGACGCCCGCCGGGCGGCGGTCGCGGACGTGCTGCTCAGCAACGACGGCACCCTGGCGCAGCTGCACGCCGCCGTCGACGCCCTGTGGCACGAGCGGCTGGTGCCCTTCGAGGACAACCTGCGCCATCGACGGGCGGTCCGGGCGCACCAGGTGATCCTCACCGAACCGGATCCGACCTGGCCGCAGCAGTACGCCCGGCTGGCCGCCAGGATCCGACAGGCGATCGCCCCGGAGGAACTGCGGATCGATCACATCGGCTCCACCGCGATGCCGGGTCTGGCCGCCAAGGACGTCATCGACATCCAGCTCGGGGTCTCCTCCCTGGCCCAGGCGGACGCCCTGGCGCAGCCCCTGGCCGAGGCCGGCTTTCCCCGGATGCCCGGAGACTGGTGGGACACCCCCCGGGGGGCGGGTTCCGGCCGGTGGGCCAAGCGCCTGCACGGCAGCGCCGACCCGGCCCGTCCGGTGCATCTGCACCTGCGGGTGACCGGGTCACCCGGCTGGCGGTACGCCCTGCTGATGCGGGACCACCTGCTGGCCGATCCGGACCGGCGGGCCGCCTATCTGATGCTCAAGCGGGAACTGGCGGCCTCGGCACCGGACAGCGGGGCGTACGCGACCGCGAAGGACCCCTGGTTCGACGAGGAGCACCTGCGGGCGGAGGAGTGGGCGGCCCGGACCGGATGGCGCCCCTAGCCGGGCCCGGAGGCGGTCAGCGGGCCTTGGTCGGCTTGGGAATCGACGGGACCCGGCCGGGTTTCAGGTCCAACTGGGCCCAGGCGCCGCCCGGGGTCGGCAGTTCCAGTCGGCGCAGCAGACCGGACCGGTCCACCCAGTACCGGGTCCTACCCGATCCGCTGCCGACCTCGATGACGTCGACCACGCTGCCGGTCAGGTTGTCGCCGCGTACCCGGCGGGGGGTGCCGGAGGGGCCGCTGCCGCGGGCCGCCCGCAGGGCCCGGGCCACCAGGGGGTCCAGTGCCTGAGCGCGGTGCGCTCCGCCCCGCCAACCGGAGCCCGGTGGTGGCAGGGGCGGTGGGTCCGCCGGGTCCCCCGGCGCCGCAGTGTCGACCCGGGTGACTTTGCCGCCCTCTCGGCGTACCAGGGTGCGGGTGCCCTCGGCGTCCAGGTCGGTGACCCCCAGGTAGGCCGTGTTGGAGGTCCAGCTCAACCAGCCGCGGCCCCGCAGGTTGGTGTCGGCCGAGGCCGGTACGGTCACCGTGAGGGTGGCGCCACCGGCGGCCCGCAACCGGGCGGGCAGCCCCCGCCAGCGGTCCCGCTCGGCCGAGTTGAGGGCGCGGGGCAGGCCGGGGCGGCCCCCCAGCGCGTCGACCGGCCGCAGGGTCGGCCGATCCACCCGATTCAGGTGTACGGTGACCGGCCCGACCGGGGCGATCATGGCCTCCAGCCGGAGCAGCCTCCCGTCGGGGTCCAGGAAGTAGCGGGTGGCCTCGGCCGGTTCGGGGCCCGGCCAGGGGGCCTCCAGGATGTCCAGGTTCTCCCCGTGCTGTCGTTCCCGGCCGACCCACCGGCCCGAAGTCTCGTCTACCGGGTCCGGACGGTCGGCGGTCAGCGCGAAGATCATGGCCAGCAGTGGGGTCAGCCGCTGGTCCGGGGCCACCCGCCAGCCGTCGACCGGTGGGATGAGGGGCGGCATCGCCGGTGCCGGCACCGCGGTGGGATCGGGCCGGGACATCAGTACGGTGGGGGTGGCCTGCGCCAGGCCCCGCAGCACCCCCGCCCCGGCTCCGCCCACGTCGACGTAGACCAACCGGCGGGCCCAGTCGACCCAACCGAGCAGGTCGGTGCGGTCGCCGCCACGGCCGATCGTGACCTGCAACCCGGCCCGCAGGTCGCGCTGGTTGGTCACCCGCATCACCGCCAGCCGGCCCCGTTCGGCCGAGGTCAACGGACGGCTGGCCGGCTCCTGGGGAACCCAGTTGAGCAGGGTCAGCACCAGCAGGACGGCCGAGAGTCCGGCGGTGAGCGCCAGCCCGGTCAGGGTCAGTCGGCGGCGCCGGGCGAACCTCTGCCGGGCCTCCTCGGCCTCCTCGTCGGCACCGGCGAGGTCCTCCTCCTCGGCCACCGGGTCGAGCAGTCGGTCAGACAGCCCCGCCAGGCCCGGCAGCCCTGGCCCGGGTCGGTCTGGCTGGTCGGCATCCGGGCCGGTCTGTTCCGGCTGGCCGGTATCCAGGCCGGGGCGGTCCAGATTGAGGACGGCACGGTGGCGGCGGGAACCGGCGCGATGTCGGCGGTCGGCTCGGCCGCTGGGCAGTGGTCGTGAGCTGTTCTCCACGGAGGATGAACGCCGTGGACCGGGGTGGGGTGACGACATAGGGGCGCTCGCGGCGGCCGGTCAGCGCGTCGTCCGCGCGACCACGTCGGGTGCGCACGCCACAAATCTGGGTGCTGCTACCCACTGCGCCGGGGGCGGCATGACCTGTGGCCCGCCACCGACCCCGGACGGCCGCCGCGAGCGGCCTACGCAAAGAAGGGTAGCCGGGTGAGAAGAACCACACAATGCGAATATTGAGGCCGGTCACCTGCGGGGCGTAGTCACCGCGAACTGTCGGGCCCCCCGCGTACCGTGGACGACATGGCGCTCGACATTCCCCGGCTGGACGGCCGGTTTCAGGTCATCAGCGAGTTCCAGCCGGCCGGCGACCAGCCGGCCGCGATCGACGATCTGGAACGGCGGGTGCGCCGGGGCGACCGACACACCGTGCTGCTCGGCGCGACCGGCACCGGCAAGAGCGCCACCACGGCCTGGTTGATCGAGCGGTTGCAGCGTCCCACCCTGGTGCTGGCGCCCAACAAGACCCTCTGTGCGCAGCTGGCCAAGGAGTTCAGCGAGCTGCTGCCGGACAACGCGGTGGAATACTTCGTCTCCTACTACGACTACTACCAGCCCGAGGCGTACATTCCGCAGACCGACACCTACATCGAGAAGGACTCCTCGATCAACGAGGAGGTGGAGCGGCTGCGGCACTCGGCGACCATGTCGCTGCTGACCCGCCGCGACGTGGTGGTGGTGGCCACCGTGTCGGCGATCTACGGGCTGGGCACCCCGGAGGAATACCTGGATCGGGCGGTGCGGGTGGCCGTCGGCCAGGAACTGGATCGCGACCAGTTGCTGCGCCGCCTGGTCGACATCCAGTACACCCGCAACGACATGGCCTTCCAGCGCGGCACCTTCCGGGTGCGTGGCGACACCCTGGAGATCATCCCGGCGTACGAGGAACTGGCCGTACGCATCGAGCTGTTCGGTGACGAGGTGGAGAAGCTCTACTACCTCAACCCCCTGACCGGTGACGTGGTGCGCGAGGTGGACCACCTGCTGATCTTCCCGGCGACCCACTACGCGGCCGGGCCGGAGCGGATGGAACGGGCCATCCGCGACATCGAGACCGAGCTGGCCGAGCGGCTGGCCGAGCTGGATCGCCAGGGCAAGCTGCTGGAGGCGCAGCGGCTGCGGATGCGCACCACGTACGACATCGAGATGATGCGGCAGGTCGGCTTCTGCTCCGGCATCGAGAACTACTCGATGCACATCGACGGCCGGTTGCCGGGCAGCCCACCGCACTGCCTGCTCGACTACTTCCCGGACGACTTCCTCACCGTGATCGACGAGTCGCACGTCACCATTCCGCAGATCGGCGGCATGTACGAGGGCGACGCCTCCCGCAAGCGGATGCTGATCGACCACGGTTTCCGGCTGCCCAGCGCCGCGGACAACCGGCCCCTGCGGTTCGACGAGTTTCTGGAGCGGGTCGGGCAGATGGTCTTCCTGTCGGCCACCCCGGGGACCTGGGAGCTGGAACACTCCCAGGGGGAGTTCGTCGAGCAGGTGATCCGGCCGACCGGCCTGGTGGATCCGGAGGTCGTGGTCAAGCCCACCAAGGGCCAGATCGACGACCTGATGCACGAGATCAAGTTGCGGACCGAGCGCGACGAGCGGGTCCTGGTCACCACCCTGACCAAGAAGATGGCCGAGGACCTGTCGGACTACCTCCTGGAGAACGGCATCCGGGTGCGCTACCTGCACTCCGAGGTGGACACCCTGCGCCGGGTGGAGCTGCTGCGTGAGCTGCGCCGGGGCGACTACGACGTGCTGGTCGGCATCAACCTGCTGCGGGAGGGCCTGGACCTGCCGGAGGTCTCCCTGGTGGCCATCCTGGACGCGGACAAGGAGGGCTTCCTGCGCAGCGGCCGATCGCTGATCCAGACCATCGGCCGGGCCGCGCGTAACGTCTCCGGCCAGGTGCACATGTACGCCGACAAGATCACCCCGTCGATGGCGAACGCGATCGACGAGACGAACCGGCGCAGGGCCAAGCAGATCGCGCACAACGAGGCGCACGGCATCAGCCCCGAACCCCTGCGTAAGAAGATCCACGACATCCTCGATGACATCTACCGGGAGGCGGAGGACACCGAGGCCACCCGGGTCGGCGGGGCGGTGCGGCAGCTGTCCCGAGGCAAAGCGCCGGTCAAGGAGACCCGCAGTCGGGGCCGGGCCGGTGCCGCCACCCCCGCCCGGGAGGGCATGGCGCGGGCCGAGTTGGCGCAGCTCATCCAGGAACTCAACGACCAGATGCTGGCCGCCGCGCGAGAGCTTCAGTTCGAGCTGGCCGCCCGGATCCGCGACGAGGTCTCCGAGCTGAAGAAGGAGTTGCGGGGGATGGACGCGGCCGGGGTGCGGTGATCCGGGTGGCCTTCTCGCGATGAGCTGTTCCAGCCCGGGAGAATAGCGGAATGCGAGCATCCTATTGCGCTGGGTGATCGTCGTGCGTACTCTCCCTCGGTGGGGAGGCGGGGATGCCGTTGCCAACGAGTCCGGTCATTCGACGAGCGCGGCTCGGAGCGGAGCTGCGACAGCTTCGGCGCCGAGAGACACTGACCCTGGAACAGGTGTGTGACCGGCTGGGTTGGGCCTCCACCTCCAAGCTGTCCCGCATCGAGTTGGGGCAGAGTCGTCCCGATCTGGCCGACGTGTTGGATCTGCTCGACGTCTACCAGGTGCCGCCCTCCCAGCGCGACGCCTTGATCGTCATCGCCCGCGACGCCGCCACCAGCCGAGGCTGGTGGAAGGCGCTGGGCGAGATGGGGGTACGGCAGCGCACCTACGCCGAACTCGAAGCCGGGGCGGCGGGCATCGTGGAATACCAGCCCTGCGTGGTGCCGGGCCTGCTGCAAACCTCGGCGTACGCCCGGCTGCGCATCGCCGCCGGTCAGCTCATCGATCCCGAGGTGGATGTGGAGTCCGACCTGCGGGCCCGGTCCGCCCGGCACGCGGTGCTGCGCCGGATAGAGCCGCCGCACTACACGGCGCTGATCACCAGGGCGGCCTGCGAGCGGGCCGGTGACCCGGTCGAGGTCTGGCGGGAGCAGGTACGCCACCTGCTGGATCTGACCGAGCTGCCGCATGTGACGATCCGGTTGCTGCCGAACGGGTCGGAGGTCGGGCCGCTGCCGCTGACCCCGTACTCCTGCTACTCCTTCCCGGATCCGGCGGATCCGCGGACGGTGATGCTGGAGGCGCTGACCACGGACGTGCGGCTGACCACCGCGACGGACGTCGACCGGTACGAGCGGATGACCCATCGGCTGTTGGAGGCGGCGCTGCCCGAACAGGAGACGGCTCAGGTGCTGGCCGGCTGGCTGGACGGGTAGGGGCGGGCGCGTCGGCGCGGTGAGCGTGGGCGCGTCGGCACCGGCCCGGCGCCCCCGTAGCCGTCGGGAAGCGGTGCCGACGCGAGGCGCAGGCTAGAACAGGGGTACGACAAAAAGCGCCGGCCCCGGACGATGCGGGGCCGGCGCCTGCGTGTGGGCCCGGCGCCGGAGCCGTTCGTGCCCGGCTAGGCCGGCACGTCCACGAAGTGCTCGACCCGGGGCGGGCTGGCGAAGTACGGCCCGATCAACTCCCGCCACCGGAGGAACCGTTCGCTGGCCCGGAAGTTCTGCTCGTGCGCCTCGACGGAGTCCCACTCGACCAGCAGCACGAAGCGGGAGGGCGACTCGATCCCCCGGGTCATCCGTACCGAGCGGCAGCCCGGGGTGCTCGCCAACACCGGATGCCCCTCGGCGTACGCGGCGGCAAAGGCGTCTTCCTGACCCGGCACCACATCGATCAACGCAACCTCAAGAACCATCCCCGCAGCCTGCCACGCCCCACCCCACCCCCTCCACCCACCCCCTTGACCCCGTTGATCATGAGGTTAGCGGCAGTCAGGGTGATCAACTTCGCCGTCAACCTCATGATCAACGGGGCGATCAGGGGGTGCGGGGTGGGTGGCGCCTAGCCTCCTAGGAAGCCTAGGGTGGGTGAGCTGGGTGGGTGTGCGGTGGTGTGTTGCTGGGGGGTGGGGTGGGGACGAGACTGTGGAGGTGTCCGGACTCGTGTGGGTCGTCACGCTTGTCGTGTTGGCCGGGGTGCTCCTGGTGGACCTGTTCATCATCGGCCGGCGCCCGCATGAGCCGAGCGTGCGTGAGTCCAGTCTCTGGGTGGCCTGCTACGTGGGGCTGGCCCTGCTTTTCGGCGTCGGGCTCTGGGCCACCGCCGGGGGGAGTGTGGCCGGGCAGTTCTACACCGGCTGGCTGACCGAGTACAGCCTCTCGGTCGACAACCTCTTCGTCTTCATGATCATCATGGCGCGCTTCGCGGTGCCCCGGCAGTACCAGCAGAAGGTGCTGCTGGTGGGGATCGTGCTGGCGCTGGTCATGCGGGGTGGCTTCATCGCGGCCGGGGCCGCGCTGATCTCCCAGTTCAGTTGGGTGCTCTACATCTTCGGCGTCTTCCTGATCTACACCGGGATCAACCTGGCCCGGCAGGGCGAGTCGGCGGAGGAGGAGTTCCAGGAGAATGTGCTGATCCGGTGGAGTCGTCGGGCCCTGCCGATCTCCCGGGACTACCACGGGGCCCGATTGACCGCCCGGGAGCAGGGCCGGTGGAAGGTCACCCCGATGCTCATCGTGATGACCGCGATCGGGACCACCGACCTGATCTTCGCCCTGGACTCCATCCCGGCGATCTTCGGCATCACCCATGAGCCGTACCTGGTCTTCACCGCCAACGTCTTCGCGCTGATGGGGCTGCGGCAGCTGTACTTCCTGCTCGGTGGCCTGCTGAACCGGCTGATCTACCTGAGCTACGGCCTGGCCGTGGTGCTCGGATTCATCGGGGTCAAGCTGGTCCTGGAGGCGTTGGCGGAGAACCGGCTGTTCTTCCTCAACGGGGGCGAGCCGGTGGGCTGGGCACCGCACATTCCGACCTGGCTGTCCCTGCTGGTGATCGTGGTGACCCTGGCGGTGGCGACCGTGGTCAGCCTGGCCAAGTCCTCCCGGGACCGACGACGGGAACCGGCGACAACAAAGAGCTGAGGACTCAGCGCGGGTCGGTGGCGGTCAGGTCGTGGCGGGCCTGCCAGACCCCGGCCGAGATGTCGGCGATCAGGCGGCGCGCCTCGATGTCGGCCTCCGTGCTGCGCTGGTGCTCGCCGAGCGGGGTGGTGGTGCAGACCACGAGCAGGTACGGGGCGGCGTCATCGGGAAAGACCACGGCCGCGCCGTGCCGGACCCCGCGTACCCAGCCGTTCTTGTGGGCCAGGCGGGTGCCGGCGGGAAGTCCCTCGGCGATGTCCTGCCGGATCTGCTGGGCGCAGAGGACCTCCAGCATCGCCGCGCACCCGGCCGGCGAGGCCAGTGTTCCGGCCCGGGTGGCTCCGGTGGCGATGGCGTCGAGCAGGGCGGCCAGGTCTGCGGCCGTGACCAGGTTGCTGATCCCGGCCTCCCGGGCGGCGAAGTCCTCGATGCCGCGTCCGGTGACACTGTGCCGGGCGCCGACACACGCCCAGACCTCCGCCACGGCGGCCAGCCCGACCTGCTGGATGAGCAGGTTCGTGGCGAGGTTGCTGGACCGTACGATCATCCGCTCGGCCAGCCACCGGGGTGACACCCGCCGGCCGAGTCGCTCCCAGACCAGGCTGTCGTTGTCGTACTCCCGGGCGCAGGAGAAGCCGGCGGCGTCCGGTGCGGCCGAGGTGAACCGGTCGGTCACCTCGATCGGGGTGTCCAGGTCGGGTCCACCGTTCTCCGCGACCCGGTGCAGTGCGGCGAGCACGGCCAGTTTCATCGTGCTCGCCGCGTAGTGGGTGGCCTCGGGGTGGCGGGTCCAGGCGGGCGGGGCGTCCAGGGCGCCGGCGTACACCGAGATGGTCCCCGGCACCGCGTCGAGCCGTGCCGCCCACCCCTCGAAGATCACCCGCCGAGGGTAACGGAAAGGAAGGGCCCCTTCTCCACCCCTGGTGAGGTGAAGGGGCCCTTCCCTGAAACGGGCGGGGTCAGCCGGCGTGCTTGCGGCGGGCGGTGGCGCGGGCCCGCTGGGTCTGGTCCAGGGTCACCTTGCGGATGCGTACGGCGGCCGGGGTGACCTCGACGCACTCGTCCTCGCGGCAGAACTCCAGGGCCTGCTCCAGCGACAGCTTGCGAGGCGGGATCAGCTTCTCGGTCTCGTCGGCGGTCGACGAGCGCATGTTGGTGAGCTTCTTCTCCTTGGTGATGTTGACGTCCATGTCGTCCGAGCGGGAGTTCTCCCCGACGATCATGCCCTCGTACACCTCGGTGCCGGGCTCGACGAAGAGCTGGCCGCGTTCCTGGAGGTTGGTCATCGCGAACGCGGTGACGCTGCCGGAGCGGTCGGCGACCAGCGAGCCGTTGTTGCGGGTACGCAGCTCGCCGAACCAGGGCTCGTAGGACTCGAAGACGTGGTGCAGGATGCCGGTGCCCCGGGTCTCGGTGAGGAACTCGGTGCGGAAGCCGATCAGACCGCGCGCCGGGACCAGCCACTCCATCCGGATCCAGCCGGTGCCGTGGTTGACCAGTTGCTCCATCCGGCCCTTGCGGGTGGCCAGCAGCTGGGTGATCGCGCCCAGGTACTCGTCCGGGGCGTCGATGGTCAGCCGCTCCACCGGCTCACAGGTCTTGCCGTCGATCTCCCGGGTCACCACCTGGGGCTTGCCGACGGTCAGTTCGAAGGACTCGCGGCGCATCTGCTCGACCAGGATGGCCAGCGCCAGCTCACCTCGGCCCTGCACCTCCCAGGCGTCCGGGCGTTCGGTGGGCAGCACCCGCAGTGAGACGTTGCCGACGAGTTCCTTGTCCAGGCGGTCCTTGACCATCCGGGCGGTGACCTTGGCGCCCTTGACCCGACCGACCAGCGGCGAGTTGTTGGTGCCGATGGTCATCGAGATGGCCGGCTCGTCGACCGTGATCAGGGGCAGCGGCTGGGGGTTCTCCGCGTCGGCCAGGGTCTCGCCGATCATGATCTCCGGAATGCCGGCGACCGCGATGATGTCGCCCGGCCCGGCCGAGTCGGCGGGCTTGCGCTCCAGGCCCTCGGTCATCAGCAGTTCGGAGATGCGTACCCGCTGGGTGCTGCCGTCGGTGCGGCACCAGGCCACGGTCTGCCCCTTGGCGATGGTGCCCTGCCGGACCCGGCACAGGGCCAGCCGGCCGAGGAAGGGGGAGGCGTCGAGGTTGGTGACGTGGGCCTGAAGGGGCGCCTGCTCGTCGTAGGCGGGCGGCGGGATGGTGTCCAGCAGGGTCCGGAACAGAGGTTCCAGGCTGGTGCTGTCCTGCGGCACGGAGCCGTCGGCGGGCTGGGTCAGGGAGGCGATGCCGTCGCGGGCGCAGGCGTAGACGATCGGGAAGTCGATCTGTGACTCGTCGGCGTCCAGGTCGAGGAAGAGTTCGTACGCCTCGTCGACGACCTCCTTGATCCGGGCGTCCGGACGGTCCACCTTGTTGATCACCAAGATGATCGGCATCCGGGCCTTGAGGGCCTTACGGAGCACGAACCGGGTCTGCGGTAGCGGGCCCTCGCTGGCGTCGACCAGCAGCACCACCCCGTCGACCATGGTCAGCCCACGCTCCACCTCGCCGCCGAAGTCGGCGTGGCCGGGGGTGTCGATGATGTTGATGGTGACCGGGTCGGAGCCGTCCGCGGGCAGGTAGCGCACGCCGGTGTTCTTGGCCAGGATGGTGATGCCTTTTTCCCGTTCGAGGTCCATCGAGTCCATCACCCGCTCGGTCACCTCGCCCCGGGCGCCGTAGGCGCCGGCCTGCCGCAACATGGCGTCGACCAGGGTGGTCTTGCCGTGGTCGACGTGAGCGATGATGGCGACGTTGCGGAGGTCGGTGCGAAGCTGCATGAGTTCCATCCTCCCGCCTGTGCCGAGCCTATGCCGCGTCGGGGTCGCCGGTGGCGTAGTGCGCTGCGCCACATGTCGGCGCTGTCACACTTACGGGGCAGCCTTGCTGAGGTGACCCCGGGGGGCCGGCGTGCATGAACTGCTGAGTTCGCTGCAACACCTACCATCCTGGCTGATCTACGTGGTGGCGGCGCTGGTGGTGGCCGCGGAGACCGGGGTGATCATCGGCCTGGTCGCGCCGGGGGAGGCCACTCTGCTGCTGGTCGGTTTCCTCACTTACACCGGCACCCTCCGACTCGGACCGGCTCTGCTGGTGATGATTCTGGCGGCCGCCGCGGGCGACACGGTGGCCTTCCGGGCCGGTCGGCGTTACGGGCCACGGCTGCGGGCCAGTCGGTGGGGCGCCCGGATGGGGGCGCACCGGTGGGCCCGGGCGGACGCCATGGTCGTACGGATGGGGGGTCGGGGGGTCTTCACCGCCCGCTGGGTGGCCTTCGCCCGTACCCTGGTGCCCCGGCTGGCCGGGGCGGCCGGTATGCCGTACCGGCGGTTCGCGCCGTGGAACCTGGCCGGGGTGATCACCTGGGTGGGTGGCTCGGTCCTGGTGGGACATCTGGCGGGTGAGTCGTACCACACGGTGTCCCGGTTGCTGGGTCGGGCGACCGGGGCGGTGCTGGTCCTGGTGGCCGCGCTGGTCGCCGTGGTGCTGGGCGGCCGGTGGCTGGGCCGCAACCCCGATCCGGTACGGGCGTTGCTGGTGCGGGCCGCCCGACTGCCCCCGGTGCGCTGGTTGTCGGCCCGGTACGGGCTGCTGTTCTTCCTGCTCAGTATGCGTTTCGGGCCGACCTGGGCGTTGCTGGCCAATCTGACCGCCGGGGTGGGACTGCTGTTCGTGGTCGCGTTGGCGATCACCGGGACGATGCGGGCGGCGGTACGGCACAGTGGGTTGGCCCTCATCGACGGTGCGATCGGAAGCTGGTTCGCCGCCCGGCGTACCCCCGGGGCGGTCGAGGTGGCCCAGCTCGGCGTGACCGTGCTGCGGGGGTCGGCGTTGATCGTGCTGGTGGCGGTGGTGGCCGGGGTGCAGGCCTTTCGGCACCGGCCCTGGCGGGGTGACCTGCTCAGTGTGGTCGGCACGGTCGGCGCCTTCGTACCCCTGGTGGTCCTGGCGGTGGTGACCGAGTTGGTGGCCGAGGGCCCGGTGGCGCAGATCTGGACCCAGAACGCCGTGGTGGCGGCCAGTCTGTGCATGTTGGCCTGGCTGCTGTCCCGCCAGGCGAGGTGGCCGGTGGCGGTGGCGCTGTGGACGGCAGCCGTGGCCGGAGTGGTCGGCATCGGTGGCGCCCGCCTGTACCTGGGATTGAGTACGGCCAGCGGCACCCTGGCCGCGGTGTCGCTGGGTGCGGCGTGGACCGCGGTGTTCATGGTCGCCTGGGCCACCCGAGACCGTGCGGTGGCCACCGGTAACCCACCTGAGCAGCGGCGGGGTCCGCACGGGACCACCGCGCCGGTCGATAGTTGTTAGGGTGCGGCGGCGGTTCGTGACTGCCGAAGGGGGCCCGGATGGGGCGCAAGGTCAGCCGGTTGACGGCGGCACTGGTGGTGGGTGCGCTGCTGGTCGCCGGGGGCGGATGCGCCAGGGTGGACCCTCCGGCCGGCGAGCTGCCGGCCCCGGTGGCCCTGCCCGAGGAGGAGCCGGCGTCCGTGGTGGAGCCGAGCACTTCGGCCACCCCAGGCGAGCCGAGCCCGACACCGGAGGCGGTGGAGTCGCTGGGTGCCGCGCCGAAGGCCAGCACCCGGCCCAGTGCGAAGGCGACGACGAAGGCGCCGCCGAAGCCCCGGCGTACCAGCACGGCTCCCCGCGCGGTGCCGGAGCCGCCGACGGAGACGAAGGTACCGCCGGCGCCGCCGAAGCCCGCCCCGAGCGGCTGCAAACCCAGCTACAAGGGCGAGGAGGCCAGCCGGGCGCAGGTCAAGGCCGCCTTGACCGAGGCCGCGGGCCGCACCTACTGGCCTACCTCGGCGCCGGACATCCGGATCCCGGCCAATCTGATCAAGGCGACCGCCTGGCAGGAGAGCGGTTGGCAGTCCCACATCGTCGCCTGTGACGGCGGCATCGGCCTGATGCAGGTCATGCCGGACACGGCTACCTGGATGAACCAGCGGTTCGGCCAGAACCACGACGTGTGGGACCACCGGGACAACGCCTACCTGGGGGCCACCTACCTGGCCTGGCTCACCAAGTACATCGGCGACATGTACTTCGACGCCGACTACCGCCTGGACACCGATCTGTGCAGCAGTGAGCTGAACTCCTGCCTGCTCAACGCGATCATCGCCGCCTACAACTACGGTCACCACGCGGTAGCTCGGGAGGGGCAGCCGTTGGCCATCCCCAACCCGAGCTACGTGCGTAACGTGCGCGCCCTGATGACGGAGTGCGTCTGCCTGGGCTACTGAGTCGGTTCGGGGGCGATCCGACCCGGCCACCAGAACCGCTCACCGAGCAGGAAGGCCAGGGCCGGCACGACGACCGTACGGACCAGCAGGGTGTCCAGCAGGACCCCGAGGCAGACGATGATCCCGATCTGGGTCAGGGTGATCAGCGGCAGGACCCCGAGCACGGCGAAGACCGCCGCGAGCAGGATGCCGGCGCTGGTGATCACCCCGCCGGTGACCCGGAGGGCGGAGAGCATGCCCTGGCGGGTGTCGGTGCTGCGGGCGTCCTCCCGGGCCCGGGTGACCAGGAAGATGTTGTAGTCGACCCCGAGGGCTACGAGGAACACGAAGGCCAGCAGCGGCACCCCGGTGTCCATCGCCGGGAAGTCGAACACGTACTCGAAGATCAACCAGGCTCCGCCGAGGCTGGCGAAGTACGAGGCGACGACCGTGGCCACCAGCAGCACCGGGGCCAGCAGGCCGCGCAGCAGCAGGACCAGCACGGCCCCGACGAGTAGCAGGATCAGCGGCAGGATGAGCCGCAGGTCCTTGGCGTCGGCGGCGGCGGAGTCGTACCGGCCGGCGACCGTGCCCCCGACGACCGCTCCGGAGGGCTGCTCGATTCCGGCCACGGCCGGTGGTGCCGAATTGTCGACGGCGCCGACGGTGTCCCGCAGCCGCTCCAGGGTCTGGTTGGCGGCCTCGGTGCCCGGCTCGGCTTCGAGGACCACATCGACCTGGGCCACCTCGGCACCGGCCGGGCCGGGTCGGGCGGAGGCCACCCCGGGCACCTCGGCGGCGGCTGCGGTGACCGCCGGCACGGCGGCCGGGTTGGTCATCACCGCCAGCGGCTGGGTGGTTCCGGCCGGGAAGGCGCGGGCCAGGGTCTGCGCCCCGGCGACGGCCTCCGGCTTCACCCGGAACTGCTCGGTCTCCGACAGCCCGGTGCGGATGCCGAGGCCACCGAGGGCCAGCCCGGCGAGCAGCAGGGTGGCCAGCACCGCCACCGGGATCGGGCGACGGATCACGGCAGAGCCGAGGGCCCCCCAGATCCGGCCCTCTCGGCCGACACTGCCGGCGGCGGGCACGAAGGGCCAGAACAGTCGGCGTCCCAGCAGGACCAGGGCGGCGGGCAGGACGAACAGGGCCGAGGCCATGGCGAGCAGGATGCCGGTGGCGCAGGCCACGGCCAGGGCACGGTTGGTCTCCTGCTCGCTCAGCAGCAGGGTGAGTACGCCGAGCATGACCGTGCTGCCGCTGGCCAGGATCGGCTCGGCGGTACGCCGCAGGGCGGCCCGCATCGCGGTGAAGCGGTCCTCCTCCCGGCGTAGTTCCTCCCGGTAGCGGGCGATCAGCAGCAGGGCGTAGTTGGTGGCCGCGCCGAAGACCAGGACGCTGGCGATGCCGGTGACGGCGCCGCCGGCGAAGTTGATGCCGACCGCCGGAATGATCGTTTCCAGGGCCCGCAGGGTGATCTGTTCGGTGGCGGCCACGACGGCCAGGGGCACCAGCCACAGCACCGGGCTGCGGTAGGTGACCAGCAGCAGCACGGCCACGACGGCGGCGGTGAAGAGCAGCAGGGTGACGTCCGCGCCCTCGAAGACCTTGGTCAGGTCAGCGGTGAAGGCCGGTGGGCCGGTCACCTCGACCGTCAGGTCCCCGGGGAAGCCGCTGAGGGCGGAGCGCACCTCGGCCACCCGGTCGGCGACGACCTCCTGGCCGCCGGTGCTGTCCAGGGGTACGGCCACCAGGGCCACGGTGTTGTCCGGGGACAGCTGCGGCGGGGCCACCTGCCCGCCGACGGCCAACTGGCGCAGCCCGCCGGTGCCCTCGGTGATCGCCGCCCGGTCGGCCTCGGTCAGCGGGGCGCCGTCGTCGCGGCTGACCACCACGACGGCCGGCTGGACGCCGCTGGCGGGTAGTTCCCGCTGGAGGCGTTCCACCTGGGTGGACTGCCACTGCTCGGACAGGCCGGTGGCGGAGACCGGTGCCGGGTTGCTGGGTATGGGTAGCCCGAAGACGGCCACGCCGACGAGGACGGCCACGGCGACGGTGAGCCATGCGGCCCGACGGCTGCGGGCGACACGGGTGAACAGAGACATGCTCGGCGCTCCGGTCGTTGGATTCGGTCCGGCTCCCGCCGAGGGAGCCGATATTTTGATTGTCGAGATTCTTGCTTATCAAGAAACGACGCGCAACAGCTCTCGTCCTTCGAGTATCTTGGCTGTCGAGAGATGACGCGGTCTGGGCTATGCTGCGCATCCGGAGGCCTCGGGAGGGAAGCGGCGCGACGTGGCAGGGCACGGGATGTACCGGCGGCGTGAAACCCGGCGGGAGATGTTGGTCGCGGAGATCACCGCCGAGTTGCGGCGCTACTGCGTGGAGGCCCAGCACGTCGGGCACGCCTTCGCCGGTCAACACGGCCTCAACGGCACCGACCTGCAAGCGTTGATCGCCGTGATGGACGCCGAGCTGTCCGGCGAGCCGATCACCCCCGGTCGACTGGCCGAGCACCTGGACCTCTCCTCGGGCTCCGTCACCGCCCTGATCGACCGGCTGGAACGCGCCGGGCACCTGCGGCGCGACCGGGACACCACCGATCGGCGCAAGGTGCTGCTGCACTACGCGGAGCAGGGGGCCACGGTCGCCCGGGACTTCTTCCGCCCCCTCGGTCAGCGCACCGATGTGGTGATGGACGAGTTCCAGGACGAGGAGTTGGAAGTCGTGTACCGGTTCATCACCGCCATGGGGGTGTCCCTGCGGGAACACCGCGACGCGGTGCGCGACGCCCGGCCCACCCCACCCCCACGGCATCGGGCGGGTTGAGGGCCCGTGCTGGAACGGCTGGCCTCCCGACTCGCCGGGGTCGCGTTGCGGCTGCCCCGGGCCCGTACCCGAAGGATCACCGTCACCCGGGACATCCCGGTCCGGGCCAGGGACGGGGTGATCCTGCGCACCGACCACTACGCCCCCGCCCTGGCCCAGGCCCCCACCGTGCTGATCCGGACCCCGTACGGCCGGGGCGGGCCGATGCGGCTGCTCTGCCGGATCGCCGCCGAGCAGGGATTCCATGTGGTCATCCAGTCCTGTCGGGGCACCGGTGGCTCCGGCGGAGTCTTCGATCCCTTCGTCCACGAGCGCGAGGACGGGCTGGACACCCTCGACTGGATGCGCCGGCAACGGTGGTGGTGCGGCGCCTTCGGCATGTTCGGCGCCAGCTATCAGGGCTTCGTGCAGTGGGCCCTGGCCGCCGACGCGGGGGAGGAGATGCGGGCCATGGTGGCGGTGGCCACCGCCTCCTCCACCCGTGACTCCACCTACGCCGGGGAGTCCTTCGCCCTGGACACCGTCCTGACCTGGGTGGAGTTGCTGCAGGCGCAGACCGTGCCGTGGCTGGCCCGGCAGTGGGAACTCAAACGGGGCCAGCCCCGACTGCTCGCCGCCCTGTCCCACCTGCCGCTGGTGGAGGCCGACCGGGTGGCCACCGGGGTCACCGTCCCGTTCTTCCAGCAGTGGCTGCGCCACCACACCCCGCAGGCGGACTACTGGCGTGCCCGGGTCTTCGACGACCGGCTGGACCTGGTGCGGGCGCCGGTGGCGATGGTCAGCGGCTGGCACGACATCTTCCTGCCGGCCCAGTTGAGCGACTACACCGCGTTGCGGGCCCGGGGCGCCCAGCCCCGGCTGATCATCGGGCCGTGGACCCACGGCAGCCCCGGACTGTACGTCGCGGCCCTGCGCGAGGGCCTGGGCTGGCTCGGCACCCACCTGCCGACCGACGACATCGACCGAGGCGCCACGCAGCCGACGGACGGCCCGGTGCGGGTACACGTCGGTGGGGTCGGCGGCGGCTGGCGTGACCTGCCGGACTGGCCGCCCTCGGCGCAGACCACCGACTGGTATCTGCATCCGCACTCGGCCCTGCGTACCTGCCCGCCGGTGCCGTCCTCGCCGGACGGATTCTTCTACGACCCGGCGGATCCGACCCCCTCCCTGGGGGGTGCGCTGCTGGTGGCCCAGCGGGCCGGAGCGGTCGACAACCGGCCCGTGGAGGCCCGGCCCGACGTGCTGACCTGGACCAGCGAGCCGTTGACCAGCCCGCTGGAGGTGATCGGGCCGGTACGCGCACAGATTCATGTACGCAGTGAACTCGACTACTTCGATGTGTTCGTGCGACTGTGCGACGTGGACCGGCAGGGGCGATCCTGGAACATCTGCGACGGCCTGGTCCGGGTCGATCCGCAGCGGTTGCCGGCCGACGGCTCCGGCACGGTGGCGGTCACGGTGCAGATGTGGCCGGTGGCCCACCGGTTCGCCGTCGGGCACCGGCTGCGGCTCCAGGTCTCCGGCGGGGCCCATCCTCGGTACGCCCGCAACCCGGGCACCGGGGAACCCCTCGGGGCGGCCGTGACCTTGCGGGGTGGCTATCGGGAGATCCTGCACGATCCGGAGCGTCCCTCCGCAGTGGTCCTCCCGATCGTCGGGTCCGCCGCACAGCCTTCGA
This sequence comes from Micromonospora sp. NPDC047134, assembly GCF_040643455.1. Lineage (NCBI taxonomy): Bacteria > Bacillati > Actinomycetota > Actinomycetes > Micromonosporales > Micromonosporaceae > Micromonospora > Micromonospora sp. NPDC047134. The sequence goes on along the minus strand of NZ_JBEYUI010000004.1, from coordinate 185,351 downwards.
CCGACGGATAAGGGCATCCGACGGTCCGGAAAGCTCGGGTTACGGGTGGCGGCGGTCGGTCCCGACCGCCGCCACCGACACCGGTTACAGCGGACGGACGTTGTCCGCCTGCGGACCCTTCTGTCCCTGGGTCACGTCGAACTCGACCTTCTGACCCTCGTTCAGCTCCCGGTAGCCACTGCTGGCGATCGCCGAGTAATGGACGAACACGTCGGGTCCGCCGCCGTCCTGCTCGATGAATCCGAAGCCTTTTTCCGAGTTGAACCACTTCACGGTGCCGGTTGCCATGCGTTCTCTCTCCCTGTCCAGCAGACGACCCCCGGTCACATGCCGGTGATCGTCCGATACTTTCCCGACATTAGCCGGTGAAATGCAGATTTGCCGGGTGAAGCGCCTGAGGTGTCGGCGAGGCGTCGGCACAATCCGCTCCCCGAGGGTTCAGGGAGGCCCCGGAGGTGAATCCGGGGCAATGTCGGGTGGAAATCTGATGTCCGTGGTGGTGATCAGGCCATAGCGTACGGGGTATGGCAGACGAGCTGGCCCAGGTTGGAGAGTTACCCATCGCCGGCCTGATGGCCCTGCTCGGGGTGGTCATGCTCTTCGACGCGGTGCCACTGTTCGGGGTCCTGGTCCCCGGTGACGTGGCCGTGCTCGCCGCGGTGGCCGTCGGAACGCCCAGCACCGGCCTGGCGACCTTCGTCGCCGTGGTCACCGGATGCCTGGTGGGCTGGTCCATGACCTTCCTCGTCGGCCGACACTGGGGCGAGCGGCTGCGGCACAGCCGGTTCGGTGCCTGGGTCGGCGAGCCCCGCTGGGTGGCCGCCGAACGCATCCTGCGCCGCAACGGTGGTCGACTGGTGCTGGTAGCGCCCTTCCTGCCGGTGTTCAACGCGCTGCTGCCGCTGGCGGCGGGCGGCCTGCGCATGTCGTACCCACGGTTTCTCGGGTTCGCGGCCCTCGGCGCGGGCGCCTGGGCCGGTCTCTACCTGGCGGTGGGCACCGCCTCGCGGTCCCTGGCCGGGCTGCTGCCCAGCGGTACGAGCCCGCTGCTGGTCACGATGGTCGGAGGTCTGGTGCTGGCCGCCGTGGTGCTGCTCGGCACCCGACGCCGGCTGCGTGCGGTGACCGGCTGACCTCCGACCATCCCCCGGGTCACCAGCCCCGGGCCCGCCATTCACCCAGCTGGGGGCGCTCCGCACCCAGGGTGGAGTCCCGCCCGTGGCCCGGGTAGAACCAGGTCTCGTCCGGGAGCCGGTCGAACAGCTTGTGCTCCACATCGTCGATGAGGGCGGCGAAGCGCTCCGGATCCTGGTCGGTGTTGCCCACGCCACCCGGGAAGAGACTGTCCCCGGTGAAAAGGTGAGGGACGCCGGCCGGGTCGCGGTAGAGCAGCGCCACCGAACCCGGGGTGTGCCCCTTGATGTGGATGACCTCCAGGGCACAGTCGCCGACCGGTACGGTGTCGCCCTCGGCCAGGGTCTGCGCCTCGATCGGCAGCCCGGCCGCGTCGTCGGCGTGCACCAGCGCGCGGGCACCGGTCTTGGCGACGACCTCCTCCAGCCCCACCCAGTGGTCCATGTGCTGGTGGGTGGTGACCACCGCGGTCAGCCCGGCGTCACCGATCAGTTCCAGCAGCCGGGGTGCCTCGTTGGCCGCGTCGATCAGCACCTGCTCGCCGGTGTCACGGCAGCGCAGCAGGTACGCGTTGTTGTCCATCGGCCCGACCGACACCTTGGTGATGGTCAGCCGGTCGAGTTCGCGTACCGCTGGTGGGCCGCCGGGGGTGACTGCTCCGTCGTAGGTCATCTCTGGCTAGATCCATTCCGGTGGGTCGGGTAGCTGACCATCGGGGGTGACGGTCAGGGTGGTACCTGGGCTGCGGCCGGTCAACCACGCGGCGACCTCGACCGTCGGACCGGAGACGACCGGCGCCTGGGCCCGGTCACCGATGACGAGTTCGTGACTGCCGCCGTCGAAGTGCAGCACCAGCGGCGGCACCCGATCGCGCTCGCCGAGATCGGTGACCACCTCGTGCAGCAGCCGGTGCGCGAAGCTCGGTGACCAGTCCTGTGGGCGGTAACCGGCGGCCAGGTCGACATGGTGGACCTCCAGTTCCCGCAGCCGACGCCAGACCAGCACGGCGGCCGGCAGGGGACCACGCCGGGTCTGCACGGTGGCCGACCAGGCCGGCACCGGCATCGCGGCGACCGCCTCGGCGTACCGGTCGGCGCTGCGGCGCAGATCGTCCAGGTGCTCCTGAGGCGAGCGGAAGGCCCCGGCCTCGATGCCGGCGGCCCGGGCCTCCTCACTGGGGTACATCGGGACCAGGTCGCCGGTGCGGGCCGAGGTGAGGGCGTTGACCAGGGCGTCGGCGTTGCGGGACAGGTGGGCCAGCAGGTGCCCGCGGGTCCACCCCGGCAGCAGGCAGTCCTGCGCCAGATCGGTGGCGTCGAAGCGTGCCGCCGTGCGCAGCAGGCGGGTCGTGGCGTCGTCCACATCACCGCTCAACAGCAGGGGGTCCCGGGTCACGGTTCGACCCTAGCCCGCCGTGCCGGTCGAGTCGCCGGGGAATTCGCTACCGGCTCGGCGCCACCCCTCCTACCGTGAGGAGGTTCGCGGCGCCGGAGCGGAGGAGGTGGTGGTCATGCCGGTCACCGCACCCCTGTATCACCCGCAGCGACCCTGAACGAGGAGACGTGAACATCACCCTTACCGCCCTGGGTTGGGACACCGACCGAGCGGCGTACCTGAGTCGTATCCACACCCCGTACCGTCCCGGCCGGGTGGCCCGGGTCGACCGGGGATTCTGCATCGTACTCACCGAGCAGGGGCCGACCCGCGCCTCCTGCTCCGGTGCCGTCCTGGCCGCCGCCGTCGGCGACCCCACCCGACTGCCCGGGGTGGGCGACTGGGTGCTGCTGGGCACCTGGCCCGACGCGCGGGTGACCGTGGAGGGGGTGCTGCCCCGGCGTACCGCCCTGATCCGGCGCACCGCCGGCAAGGACGCCAGCGGTCAACTGCTGGCCGCCAACCTGGACATCGCCGCCGTGGTGGAGCCGGTGCACCCCACGCCGAACGCCGCCCGCATCGAGCGGCTGCTCTCCCTGGTGCACGAGTCGGGCGCCCGGCCCCTGGTCGTACTCACCAAGACCGACCTGGCCGCCGACCCGGCGGCGGTGGCCGATCAGTTGGCGGCCCTGGCCCCCGGGGTGCCGGTGCTGCCGGTCAGCGCCGAGACGGGCAGCGGCCTGGCACGGTTGCGCGCCGAGGTGGCCCCGGGTGCGACCCTGGGCCTGCTGGGGCCCTCCGGCTCCGGCAAGTCGAGCCTGGTCAACGCGCTGGTCGGGGCTGTGGTCATGCCGATCCAGTCGATCCGTGGGGTGGACGGCAAGGGCCGGCACACCACCACCTGGCGGGCCCTGGTGCCGCTGCCGGGTGGCGGCACCGTGCTGGACACCCCCGGGGTGCGGGCGGTCGGTCTGCTCGACGGCGCCGCCGGCCTGGATCGGGCCTTCAGCGACATCGCCGACCTCGCCACCGGCTGTCGGTACGGCGACTGCGGCCACGACGCCGAGCCCGGGTGCGCCGTGCAGGCCGCCCTGGCCAGCGGCGACCTCTCCACCCGCCGCTGGCAGAACTGGCGCCGCCTGCACCGCGAGATGACCCACGAAACCCACCGCCGCACCACCCGCCCCCGCCGCCCCCACTGACCCACCCCACCCCCTCGCCGTGGGGTGGAGGCGAGGGGTGGGGTTGTGTGGCGGGGGGTGGTTGTCGTAGGGCGGGTCTACAGTTGCCGGGGCGCCTTCTCCGCGCCGGCACAACCGCTGGGTCAACCCCCGAAGCGGACAGATCCTCCTCGTCATCCTCACCCGGGAGCACATCGACCGTGGCCGACCGTCTGATCATTCGTGGCGCACGCGAGCACAACCTGCGTGACGTCAGCCTCGACCTCCCTCGGGACGCCCTGATCGTGTTCACCGGGCTGTCCGGGTCGGGCAAGTCGAGCCTGGCCTTCGACACGATCTTCGCAGAAGGGCAGCGCCGGTACGTCGAGTCGCTGTCGTCGTACGCCCGGCAGTTCCTCGGCCAGATGGACAAACCGGATGTCGACTTCATCGAGGGACTGAGCCCGGCGGTGTCGATCGACCAGAAGTCGACCTCGCGCAACCCCCGCTCCACGGTCGGCACCATCACCGAGGTCTACGACTACCTGCGGTTGCTGTTCGCCCGGATCGGGGAGCCGCACTGTCCGGTCTGCGGTGAGCGGATCTCCAAGCAGAGCCCGCAGCAGATCGTCGACCGGGTCCTGGCGATGGCCGAGGGCACCCGGTTCATGGTGCTGGCTCCGGTGGTCCGCGGACGCAAGGGTGAGTATGTCGACCTGTTCGGCGAACTCCAGGCCAAGGGGTACGCGCGGGCCCGGGTCGACGGGGTGGTGCACCAGCTCACCGACCCGCCGAAGCTGAAGAAGCAGGAGAAGCACACCATCGAGGTGGTGATCGACCGGCTCAGCGTCAAGCCCAGCGCCAAGCAGCGGCTGACCGACTCCGTCGAGGCGGCGCTGGGGCTCTCCGGCGGTCTGGTCCTGCTCGACTTCGTCGACGTGCCCGAGGACGACCCGGAGCGGGAACGACGCTACTCCGAGCACCTGGCCTGCCCCAACGACCACCCCCTGGCGATCGAGGACCTGGAGCCCCGGGTCTTCTCCTTCAACGCCCCGTACGGTGCCTGCCCGGAGTGCACCGGCCTGGGCACCAAGAAGGAGGTCGACCCGGAGCTGCTCATCCCCGACCCGGAACGCACCCTGCGTGAGGGGGCGATCCAGCCCTGGGCCACCGGGCACAACCTGGAATACTTCCTGCGCCTGCTGGAGGCCCTCGGCGAGGCCGAGCACTTCGACATCGACACCCCCTGGCGGGCGTTGCCGTCGAGGGCGCAGAAGACCATCCTGCACGGCTCCGGCGACCAGGTGCATGTGCGCTACCGCAACAAGTACGGCCGGGAGCGGTCGTACTACACCGGCTTCGAGGGGGTGGTGCAGTGGATCGAGCGCCGGCACTCCGACACCGAGAGCGAGTGGTCCCGGGAGAAGTACGAGGGCTACATGCGCGACGTGCCGTGTGCCGCCTGTGGCGGGGCCCGGCTCAAGCCCGAGGTGCTCGCCGTCACCCTGGCCGGACGCAGCATCGCCGAGGTGTGCAACCTGTCCGTGGGTGAGTGTGCCGACCTGCTGGCCGGCATCGAGTTGACCGACCGGCAGAAGTTGATCGCCGAGCGGGTGCTCAAGGAGATCAACGCCCGGTTGCGGTTCCTGCTCGACGTCGGTCTGGACTACCTCTCCCTGGACCGTCCCGCCGGCACCCTGTCCGGTGGTGAGGCGCAGCGCATCCGGCTGGCCACCCAGATCGGTTCCGGGCTGGTCGGTGTGCTGTACGTGCTGGACGAGCCCTCCATCGGTCTGCACCAGCGCGACAACCACCGGCTGATCGAGACCCTGGTCCGGCTGCGCGGGCTGGGCAACACCCTGATCGTGGTGGAGCACGACGAGGACACCATCCGTACCGCCGACTGGATCGTCGACATCGGGCCGGGCGCGGGGGAGCACGGTGGGCGGATCGTGCACAGCGGCTCGGTGCCGGCCCTGCTGGAGAACTCGGAGTCGATCACCGGGGCCTACCTGTCCGGTCGGCGGGAGATTCCGACCCCGAAGGGTCGGCGGCCGCAGACCCCGGGCCGGGAGCTGGTGGTGCACGGTGCCCGGGAGCACAACCTGCGCAACCTGACGGTCAGCTTCCCGCTGGGCCAGCTGATCGCGGTGACCGGGGTCAGCGGCTCCGGCAAGTCGACCCTGGTCAACGACATCCTGTACGCCGTACTGGCCAACCAGATCAACGGCGCCCGGCTGGTGCCCGGCCGCCACACCCGGGTCTCCGGGCTGGAGAACGTGGACAAGGTCGTCGGCGTCGACCAGTCCCCGATCGGGCGTACCCCCCGGTCCAACCCGGCCACCTACACCGGGGTCTGGGATCACGTCCGCAAGCTGTTCGCCGAGACCACCGAGGCCAAGGTGCGGGGGTACGGGCCGGGCCGGTTCTCCTTCAACGTCAAGGGTGGCCGCTGTGAGGCCTGCTCCGGCGACGGCACCATCAAGATCGAGATGAACTTCCTGCCGGACGTGTACGTGCCGTGCGAGGTCTGCAAGGGGGCCCGGTACAACCGGGAGACCCTGGAGGTGCACTACAAGGGCAAGACCGTCTCGGACGTACTGGAGATGCCGATCGAGGAGGCGGCGGAGTTCTTCTCCGCCATCCCGGCCATCCACCGGCACCTCAAGACCCTGGTCGACGTGGGCCTGGGCTACGTCCGGCTGGGCCAGCCCGCGCCGACCCTGTCCGGGGGTGAGGCGCAGCGGGTCAAGCTCGCCTCCGAGTTGCAGAAGCGCTCCACCGGACGGACGGTGTACGTGCTCGACGAGCCGACCACCGGCCTGCACTTCGAGGACATCCGCAAGCTGCTGATGGTGCTGGAGGGGCTGGTCGACAAGGGCAACACGGTGATCACCATCGAGCACAACCTGGATGTGATCAAGAGCGCCGACTGGCTGATCGACATGGGCCCCGAGGGGGGTCACCGGGGCGGCACCGTGCTGGCCACCGGCACCCCGGAGGAGGTCGCCGAGGTCACCGAGAGCCACACCGGGCAGTTCCTGCGTACCGTGCTCAAGCTCGACGGCACGGCCCAGGGCGCGGCGGCGGCCACCGCCCGCGCGGCCAAGGCCAACGGCACCAAGACCACCGGGACCAAGTCGACCGGAACCAAGGCGGCGGCCGGGACCAAGGCGCGGGCCGGACGAAAGAGCGTCGCGGCCGGCTGACCGGATGCTCCGCGTAGACACCGCCGGGTGGTCGATCGGGTGAACCGCCAGGCAGAGTGGTGCGGGTTGAGAAAACCTGAGCACGAATCATGCACGGTGGTAGCCGAGGAGGGTGCGGGATGACTGACGACCAGGTGGCGGCCAGGCCGGTACGGACACGGCGGGCCCTGCTGGCCGGTGCGGGTGCGGCCGGCGCGGCGGCGATGCTGGCCGCCTGCGGCGGCGGGGACGACGAGGGCGCGACCACCACCAGCCCGGGTCCGCAGGTGACGAACACCGGCGATGCGGGCGGGGGTGGCCGGCAGGACAGCCAGTCCCTGGCCCGGACCAGCGACATCCCGGTCGGTGGGGGTGCGATCCTGTCCGCCCCGGGGATCGTGATCACCCAGCCCTCGCCGGGGGAGTTCCGTGGTTTCGACCCCAAGTGCCCCCACCAGGGGTGCAACGTGACGACGGTCGAGGGCGGCACGATCAACTGTGTCTGCCACAACAGCCGGTTCTCGATCGAGGACGGCTCGGTCAAGTCCGGTCCCGCCCAGGCCCCGCTGGCCGCCAAGGAGGTCAAGGTCTCCGGCGACCAGATCTCCCTGGCCTGAAACGCCGGCCGGTGGGCCGTCGACGAGACGACCCACCGGCTCAAGAGTGCGGATCCAGCGCGGCCGTGGCCGGGGTTGTCCCCGGCCACGCCGGTAGCGCTCAGTGGGCGTACATGGACAGCTCCCACAGGGAGAAGCCGTAGGAGGTGGCCCGGGTCAGGCCGGTCATCCGTACGTAGCGGGCCTGCTGGGGGGTGAAGGCCACCACATCGGTGCCGCCGTCGCCCGCGGTGGTCGACCAGACCGACCGCCAGGTGTTGCCGTCGGCGGAGACCTCGACCCGGTACGACCGGGCGTATGCCGCCTCCCAGGCCAGCACCACCCGGCCGATCTGCCGCACGCTGCCCAGGTCCACCCGGATCCACTGGTTGTCCGACCAGGAACTGGCCCAGCGGGTACCCAGGTTCCCGTCCACGGCGCGGGCGGCACCGTTGCCGAGTTGGCTGCTGGAGGCGCTGACCGGCCGCCCGGCGGCCAGGTTGGTCAGGTCGTCGCCGCGGCGGGCCGGGAAGGAGACCACCTGCTGGTAGGTGGGTCGGTTCTGCCAGGCGATGGTGGCGTGCTTGATGCCGCCCAGCGGGGACTGGATGATCGCGTCCGCGCACCACTGCTCCCCGGCGGCGCAACTGGCGTCACCCGGGTAGGTGGTGGTGGCCGGGGTGGCCGCCGCCGTGCGCAGGGTGTCCAGCAGAACCTGCCGGCAGGAACCCAGGTTGCCGTTGCCGCAGAAGGTACGCCCCAGACCACCGGCGACCGGGTCACCCAGGACCGTACGCAGGTCCTTGTCGACGTAGCCCCACCAGCCGTACTGGAAGGCCGAGCCCTTGTGGGTCTGTGCCCCGTTGGCCGAGGAGGACAGGTTCGACACGTCACCCTGTTGCAGGCCGGAGGGTGACTCGTTGATCGGCAGGGTGTTGATCAGGGACTGGTAGAGGTCCGGGCCGAGCTGGTCCCGGAACATCCCCCGGACCAGCAGGGGCCACCAGGCGTCGAAGGTGCGGATCGCCTCGGCGTGCTGGTACACCTTGCTGCCCTTGGCGGTCTCCACCCGCAGCGCCCCGGCCTGCCGCCACGCCTTCAGCCGGCTGATCTCGGCCGCCAGGGCGGTGTCGGTGACCGGCTGGCTCTCCAGCACCCGGATCAGCTCGTCGAGCACCTCCGCACCGCGCAGGTCGGTCAGCCCGGCCCGCTGCACCAACTCGGTGAGGGAGCCCCGGTCGAACTTGCGGCCGGCCGCGATGGCCGCCTTCACCGGCTTGTCCAGCAGGTCACCCCGGTGCACGGCACCGAAGCTGAAGTTGCCGTCGGCCGCCCCGAAGTCCTTGGCCTGCTTGTTGTTCCAGCTGATGTAGTAGTCCTGGTCGATCGACTGGGGGTGGGCCGAGCGCGGGGCGTACCGGGCGGTGCGGGTGTCCGGGTCGAAGTCCTGCCACTCGTAGGCCCGCTCGGCCTTCATCGGCAGGTTCGGGTTACTGCCGACGGCCCGCACCGGGTTGAGCCCGGAGTTGAAGTACGCCGACTGGGTGGAGTTGACGTAGAACCAGTTGAAGGCGTACTCGACGTTGTGGGCCGACTCGATGAACGCCGAGGCGGTGCCCATCTGGGTCGGGTCGTTGAACATCTGGAACCCGATCGCCGAGTCGGCCTCCCGCCCGTAGGTGGAACGCAGCTGGGTGAAGGCGTGCGGGACCCCGCCGACGGTGCCGCGCCAGGCCACCAGGCCCAGCTTGGTCCGCCAGGCCACCAGCTTGTACGACCCGGCCGGGGTGCTGTCGGCCACGGTGGGGCTCCACCGGTTGACATGCGACAGCTCCTCCATCGCCAGACACTGGCCCCGGAACAGGTAGTGGGTGCCGGCCAGGGTGGGCGTACCGCCGCCGGGCACGCAGAGCGGCACCGCGTACGTGTCGGTGATGTCGTGGATGGCGGAGGTGGCGCTCCAGGCGTAGTCCTGACCCCGGCCGAGCAGCACGTACAGGTTCAGCCCGGCGAAGGCGGCCCCCCGGGCACTGATGCCGGGGCCCTGCAACTCCTGGACCATCAGCAGTTGCGGGGAGAAGTAGCCGGTCTGCGGCCCGAACACCGCGATCGGGTGGCCGGTGGCGGAGTGCTCGGCGGAGATCACGGCCGCGTTGGACATGCCCCGGTTGGCCGGGGTGATGGTAAGCCCGGACAGCGCGGCGGCCAGTTCGGAGGAGCTGTTGGTGCCGGCGGTGGTGGCGGAGCCGGTGGGGTCGGTGACGACCGGCTCGACCCGGGCGGAGCCCGCGTCGGGCAGCACCACGCTGGGGGCGTCGGGGGAGGCGGCGCCGTACGGGAAGCTCTGACCGTCGTGCAGGGTCAGCACGGTCTCGGGATCGTTCTGGCCCCGGAAGCCGTTCCACACCCGGTCGCCCTCGACCGGGCCGTACTTGGCGCGGGCGGCGATGCGGACCAGGGCGGACTGCATCTCGTTGCCGCCTCCGCCGCCGAACAGGCCGCCGACCACCCCGGCGATGGCGATCAGGTCGGTCATGGTGAACGGCTTCGGTCCACCGGCGTTGGTGATCGCATCCATATGACCGGTCAGCACGTACTCGCCGGGGCAGTTGCGGCCGGACATGCAGGTGCCGATGTAGGCGTTGATGCCGGCGGTGTACTCCTGCACGTCGGTGTAGAGCTGCTCGCCGCGGGCCCCACCCTTGCGGCGCAGCGCCTCGACCTGGGCGGCCAGGTCGGCCTCGGTGTAGGGGGAGGTACGCCAGACGCTCTGTTCCAGGGCGCGGTTGCCGGGGGCGCCACCGGCGAAGGAGGTCAGGGTGCCCCGGCCGACGTGGCGGAGCAGGTCCATGGTGAACAGCCGGTCCTCGGCTCCGGCGTACCCGGCGCCGTACATGGTGCCGGCCCGGGTGGTGCCGGTGATGTGTGGTACCCCGGTGGCCTTGTCCCGCACGATGCGGACGTCCGAGCGGGGGGAGTAGTCGCGTTCGACCTGGTTGGGGGCGACCCCGAAGGCGGCGTCGTGGAAGAACTCGCCGATCTTGTCCTCGCGCAGTCCGGCGTAGCCGTAGACCAGGTTGGCGTACTTGTCGAGTTGGTCGGCGGAGTGCCGGGGCAGGGTGCCGAAGGCCTGGTTGCCGAGGATCTCGACCAGGGTGGCGTTGCCGTTCTGGCCCGGCGGCAGGATCTCGGAGCATTCGCCGAGGCAGTAGTCGTTGCCGGCGAAGGCGCTGGCGACATTCACCGCGAGGGTGCTGGTCGCCGGCGCGGCGGTGGTGGGGGCGGTGGCGGTGGCGCTGGTTGGGACGGCGACCAGCAGGGCGGCGACGGCGATGGCGCCGGTCGCCCCGGCGAACAGCCGGCGGGTGGCGGTGTGACCAGTCATGGCGATCCTCTGTGGACGGGGGCCATCGGACGGGATCATTACGTGAAGAACATTCGGCTACTGGATGGTAGGACGGGCCGGTCAATATTGGAAGACGTCAATCGGGAGGGTCGTCGTATCGGGCCCGCTCGGGCAGGAAGGCGTCGACCAGGGACGATTCGGGCTGTCGGGGGCGGCGACTAGGCTCGAAGGGTGGCTGATCCGTCGACCTACCGCCCCGCCCCCGGCACCATCCCGGAGTCCCCGGGGGTCTACCGGTTCCGTGACGGCACCGGTCGGGTGATCTACGTCGGCAAGGCGAAGAATCTGCGCAGCCGCCTCAACTCCTACTTCGCCGACCTGCTGGGGCTGCACGAGCGGACCCGACAGATGGTCACCACGGCCGAATCGGTCGACTGGGTCACGGTCGGCACGGAGGTCGAGGCCCTCCAGCTCGAATACACCTGGATCAAGCAGTACGACCCGAGGTTCAACGTCCGCTATCGCGACGACAAGTCCTACCCCTACCTGGCGGTCACCCTCGACGAGGAATATCCGAGGTTGCAGGTGATGCGCGGGGCCAAGCGCAAGGGGGTGCGCTACTTCGGGCCGTACTCCCATGCCTGGGCGATCCGCGAGACCCTGGACCTGCTGCTGCGGGTCTTCCCGGCGCGGACCTGCTCCGCCGGGGTGTTCAAGCGGGCCGGTCAGGTCGGCCGCCCCTGCCTGCTCGGCTACATCGGCAAGTGTTCCGCCCCCTGCGTCGGCAGCGTCAGCGCCGAGCAGCACCGCGAGATCGTCGAGGGGTTCTGCGACTTCATGGCCGGGCGCACGGACACCATGGTGCGCCGGCTGGAACGCGAGATGGCCCAGGCCAGCGCGGAGCTGGAGTTCGAGCGGGCGGCACGGCTGCGCGACGACGTCGCCGCCCTGCGCCGGGCGATGGAGAAGCAGACCGTGGTGCTCGGCGACGGTACGGACGCCGACGTGGTCGCCTTCGCCGACGACCCCCTGGAGGCCGCCGTGCAGGTCTTCCATGTGCGGGGCGGTCGGGTGCGGGGCCAGCGCGGCTGGGTGGTGGAGAAGACCGAGGACCTCACCACGGGTGACCTGGTGCACCATTTCTGCACCCAGGTCTACGGCGGTGAGCACGGCGAGGCCGATGTGCCGCGCGAGCTGCTGGTGCCGGAGCTGCCGGCCGACGCCGAGGCCCTGACCGACTGGCTGTCCACCCACCGGGGCAGCCGGGTCAGTCTGCGGGTGCCCCAGCGTGGTGACAAGCGTGCCCTGCTGGAGACGGTGGAGCGCAACGCCAAGGACGCCCTGGCCCGGCACAAGCTCAAGCGGGCCGGTGACCTGACCACCCGCAGCAAGGCCCTGGACGAGATCAGCGAGGCGCTCGGGATGCGGACGGCACCCCTGCGCATCGAGTGCTTCGACATCTCCCAGATCCAGGGCAGCGACGTGGTGGCCAGCATGGTCGTCTTCGAGGACGGCCTACCCCGCAAGAGCGAGTACCGCCGCTTCATCATCCGAGGGGCCACGGACGACCTGTCCGCGATGTCCGAGGTGCTGCGCCGCCGCTTCGCCCGCTACCTGGACGTGCGCGCCGAGACCGGCGAGATCGGTGAGGAGACCGCCGCCGACCCGGACCGCCCCGGAGTCGACCCGACCACCGGCCGCCCGCGCAAGTTCGCCTACCCCCCGCAACTGGTGGTGGTCGACGGCGGGGCTCCCCAGGTGGCCGCCGCCGCCCAGGCCCTGGCCGAGCTGGGCATCGACGATGTGGCCCTGTGCGGCCTGGCCAAGCGGCTGGAGGAGGTGTGGCTGCCCGACGACGACTTCCCGGTCATCCTGCCGCGCACCTCCGAGGGGCTCTACCTGCTGCAACGGGTACGCGACGAGGCGCACCGCTTCGCCATCACCTTCCACCGGCAACGCCGCTCCAAGCGGATGACCGCCTCCGCCCTGGACAACATCCCCGGCCTGGGCGAAGTCCGCCGCAAAGCCCTCCTGCACCACTTCGGCTCCCTGAAACGCCTGGCAACGGCCACCGTCGAGGAGATCACCCAAGTCCCCGGCATAGGCCCCCGCACCGCCCAGACCATCCTCACCACCCTCAACCCACCCCCACCCCCTACCGAGGCCCCCGCCGAGGCCCCCGCCGAGGCCCCCGCCGAGGCCCCCGCCGAGGCCCCCGTTGATCATGAGGTTAGCGGCAGTGATGGAGATCAACTCCGCCGCTAACCTCATGATCAACGATGTCAGGGTTCGGTGAGGACGGTGAGGATCTGGTCGCCGTATTTGGCCAGTTTGGTTTCGCCTACGCCGTTGATCTGGGACAAGGCGGCCAGGGTGGTGGGGAGGGTGGCGGCGATCTGGCGCAGGGTGGCGTCGTGGAAGATGACGTAGGCGGGGACGCCCTGTTCCTTGGCGGTGGCGGCTCGCCAGGCGCGGAGGCGTTCGAAGGTGCCGGTCGCCTCCGCCGGCAACTCGGCGATCACGGTGGCTGCGCCTCGGGGTTTGGGGGTACGGGCTGCGCGGGCGGGGCGGGGCGCTTCGCGGCGCAGCATGACCGTACGGCGTCGGCCCAGCACCTCGGCGCTGGCCTCGGTTAGGGCCAGGGTGCCGTAGTCCCCTTCGACGGTCAGCAGGCCCTCGGCCAGCAGTTGGCGCACAACCCCCCGCCATTCCGCCTCGCTGAGGTCGTCACCGATGCCGAAGACGGTGAGCGAGTCGTGCCGGTACTGAGTGATCTTGTCGGTGTTGCGGCCCAGCAGGATGTCGATGCAGTGCCCGGCCCCGAAACGCTGGTTGCGTTCCCGGTCCAGCCGGAAGACCGTGGAGAGCAGCTTCTGCGCGGCGACCGTGCCGTCCCACGACTCCGGCGGCTCCAGGCAGGTGTCACAGTTGCCGCAGTCGCCGGTGGCCGACTCGCCGAAGTACTCCAGCAACTGCACCCGACGGCAGCGGACGGTCTCGCAGAGCGCCAGCATCGCGTCGAGATGGGCGGCGAGGTTACGCCGGTGCGCCAGGTCACCCTCGGAGGTGTCGATCATCTTGCGCTGCTGCACGACGTCCTGGAGCCCGTACGCCAGCCAGGCCGTCGACGGCAGGCCGTCCCGCCCGGCCCGGCCGGTCTCCTGGTAGTAGCCCTCGACCGACTTGGGCAGGTCGAGGTGGGCGACGAACCGGACGTCCGGCTTGTCGATGCCCATCCCGAAGGCGATGGTCGCCACCATCACCACCCCGTCGGCGCGCAGGAACCGCTGCTGGTTCGCCGCGCGGGTCCGCGCGTCCAGACCGGCGTGGTACGGCAGGGCGTCGATGCCGTTGGCGACCAGGAACTCCGCCGTCTTCTCCACCGAGGCGCGGGACAGGCAGTAGACGATGCCGGCGTCCCCGGGATGCTCGTCGCGCAGCAGGGCCAGCAGTTGCTTACGCGGCTCCCGCTTCGGCACGATCCGGTACTGGATGTTGGGCCGGTCGAAACTGGCCACGAAGTGCCGGGCCTCGGTCAGGTTGAGCCGGGTGGCGATCTCGGACCGGGTGGCGCTGGTCGCGGTGGCCGTCAAGGCGATGCGGGGTACCCCCGGCCAGCGTTCGTGCAGCATCGACAGGTTCAGGTAGTCCGGCCGGAAGTCGTGCCCCCACTGCGACACACAGTGCGCCTCGTCGATGGCGAACAGGCTGATCCGGGCCCGGTCCAGCAGGCTCAGGGTGGCCCGGCTGGCCAACGCCTCCGGGGCCAGGTAGAGCAGGTCGATCTCCCCGGCCACGAACTCCGCCTCGACCAGCCGGCGGGTGTCCAGATCGAGGGTGGAGTTGAGGAAACCGGCCTTCACCCCGACCGCGGTCAACGCGTCCACCTGGTCCTGCATCAAGGCGATCAGCGGCGAGATGACCACCGCCACCCCGTCGCGGACCAGGGCCGGGATCTGGTAGCACAGCGACTTGCCGCCCCCGGTCGGCATCAGCACCAGGGCGTCCCCGCCGGCCACCACGTGGTCGATGACCTCGCGCTGGAAGCCCCGGAAGGCGTCGTACCCGAAGACCCGCCGCAGCACCTCCAGCGCCGCTGTCACCTTCTCCCCGGCCGGCGCGTCGGAGGTGGCCAGATCGGCGATGCTCACGTCGGCGATGCTCATATCGGCGGGGGAGACCATCCGAGGATTCTACGAGCCACCCCGTCCGGCGGACCGGTCGCCATTCCCGGCCGAGGGACCGGTGGGCGCGGTGCGTCCGCCGGGATCGGGCGGAGATGTCGGTGGGTGGTGGCAGGGTGGGGGCCATGGCGATTGAGGTACGCCCGGCGACGGTGTTCGAGGATGTCGCTACCCTCGTCGGCCCGAAGCGGCCGGACGCGAACGTGTGCTGGTGCCTGAGCTACCGCATCGGGTCGAAGGAGAACCAGCGGTTGCGCGGGACGATGCGCGGCGACCGGATGCGTGAACTCGTCGGGATGACCCCCCCTCCCGGGGTGCTCGCCTACGACGGGGAGGAGGTCGTCGGCTGGGCGGCGGTGCACCCGCGAGCCGACACCAGCTTCGCCGGCAACCGACGGATCCCGCACCTCGACGATCTCGATGTGTGGAGCGTGTGGTGCTTCCGGGTCCGTCCCGGCCACCGTAAACAGGGCATTCTGCACCACCTGCTGGCCGGCGCGGTCGCCTTCGCCCGGGAGAGCGGCGCACCGGCCATCGAGGGCTACCCGGTCGACAACCGCGGCGAGAAGGTCGACCTCACCATGGCCTACGTCGGCACCCGCGCCGTCTTCGAGCAGGCGGGCTTCGTGAAGGCAGCCGACACCACCTCGGTACTCGCCGGATTCCCCCGGGTGCTCATGCGGCTGGATCTGCGGTGACCCCGAACCGGCTGGGCCGGTCCACGACAATGACCGGGTGAGGGATTTCTATGCGGATGACGGCGGTGACCGGGAACCCCAGCCGCAGGCCGAGCCCGGCCTGCATCCCCGACCTGAGGGTGCCGTCGATGCCACCTCGCTGACTATCGAGGTCGACGGAGAGCTGTTCGCCCTGCGCCCAGACTCCGGCGGTGGCACCCACTACACCTGGCTCAGCGGGCCGAATCCCGGCTACGGATTCGGCCTGAGCCCGACCGGGGACCTGTCGCTCGATGAGCACCGGGAGAACATCCGCGCCTTCCTGGCCATGATCGATCCCAGCACGGGGTTCATCGGAGACGCCTGAGTATCGCGAGGCGCTGATCAGGGAGGCGCTGAGTCGACTGCTGAATGCCGTCGCTGGTCATCCGGGATTTGCGCGATGGAAAGTGCGGGACCTGATCATCCAGGCGCAGATCGGCAGGTGGGACCCGGGTGTCTTGCGATGCCCGGGGGCGAACCTCACCATGCCGGGGTGGGGTCGGACTGGATCTGGGAACTGCATGTGCAGTCGGCGGCGGAGCCGGCTCTTCGTGAGCTGTACGCCTTGGCGGGCGCCCGGGGCCTGGTGCCGCAACGCCCTGACGGGCTGATCAACCTGTTCTTCGATTCGGACAGCGAGCTGCGTACGGTCGACGACGCGCAGGCGGCCCTGGAGGCCATGGCGACGGGCACCGCGAGTGGCCAGTTCTGGACGAACGACGAGATCGACGTCTTCTTCGTGATGTGGCGGGCGGGGACGCTGACCTGGGCGTTGGATTCGGCGTACTGTCACCGCCGCCCGCTGCCGGCGGCCGACACCTTCCGCCAACTGCACGCTCGACTGACCGACCTGTGGCTTGACGTCGCCGTACGGCTGCACGCCGACTCCGGACGGATTCTCGACGAGTGGTCCACCGAGCAGGTGTGGCACCTTGACATTCACGACGGCTCGCACCCCGTGGGGGGTTGGCTGGCGGAACTCGGCTGGTGGACCTACCTGGGCCCCGATCGTCGACTGCCACCCGCACCGCTGCCCGAGATCGCAGACCGGGCTCGCCGGCTGCCCAACGGCGCTCTGCTCGTCGAACTCCTCGATGACCCGGCCGCCGTCGACCCGCTCCGCTACCAGGACATCCACATCCGCTGGCTGCAGGCCCGCTGAGCCACCGGGGGACCGGTACCCGTTTGGCCCAGCGGGGGAGCCGGTGGGGTCGACGTAGCAGGGGGCGACCAGCAGGTCGGCGGGGTCGGTGAGGAGGGGCGGTGGCGAGGGAGACTATCCAGAGAATTAAGAAATCAGTCCTGACGGTCAGTCTTGTGCGCCCGCTCGGAAATGCCGAACTGTTGGCGCAGCAGCGCCTCATCGAGCCGAATGTTGCGTCCGTCGTCGATCTGGGACAGGACGGGATAGTTGTCAACGTTGAAGATCCGTTGCAGAGTGGCGACGAAGCCGCTGGCCCGTGCCGGCTGTTCGCCTGCTCGCTCCGTCAGCAGCAGGGTTGGCAGTATCCCATTGTTGTCGAGTAGGGCTGCCAAGGCGGAGCGAATCTTGGCTTCGGGGACCCGACGTGGCGTAGTGGCTTGTTGTGCCTTGAACATCTCCGAGTCGAACAACTGGTCCAGCAGCGAAACGCCCCGGGCAGAGGGAGCGGACGGTGGGCCGGGAAGGTCAAACAGTGCGGTGGCACCAACCGGAGCTGCAGGCTTCCGCTGCTTGCGGACGGGGTTTCGGCTGATGTCGCTTCGTCCCGAAGCGGTTACCGAGCTCGACATGGTCGGCTGCTGGGTGCTCGTACTGGTTGTCCACCAGGCTGGTTGAGGTGCGGGCAGCGGTTGCCAACCGGCTGGCGCGGACGCACCGAGCGGCAGTAGGGCCAGCACCGGTATGGTGACCTCAGCCAGCGAAACACCGCCGTGGTAACCGGCCCGTCGCGGCAGGTAGCGCAACTGCGGATCCCAGAGTGCCACCACCCGTTGTCCTTCGGCGACCACTCGAGGGCCGACGAGTTCCACCTCGCCCTCACCTGCTGGTGCGGCGTCGGTTCGGTGCCGGGCGGAGGCTGCGCCTGCCACTGCCCGTTGCTCGGTGTCGCGTTCGAGTACGTGACCGTGATCGCTGGTCAGGATCACTGCGCGACCGTGGTAGCGAGCGTGGTCGAGCAGCGCACGCAGCGGACCGAGATTGGCGAGCTGCCAGCCGGGGTCAGCGCTTTCCCGACCGTGGTCGAGCGCGTCGTCCACGGTGTTCACCACGACACCGACCAGGGTGTCCGCGTCGCTGAGCGCCTGCACCAGTCGCTCGTGCAGTACATCGCCCGCCTCGCCGAGCACGTTGCCCTTGTGAAAGATTTCGGCGCGGCGGCCACGCCAAAGCGGATGCCGCCGAAAAGCGGCCCGTTCGGCGGCCTGGTCTCCCGTGCCGAGCTTTGCCTGCAGCAGCGAGGTCCGAGATGCCGAGGTCACGGTCGGCAGAGCCGCAATCGCAGCACGTCGTCGTGTCTCGCCAGCCTCGCCGAGCGGGTCGTACTCCACCCAGCCCAGGGAAGCCAGTTCCTCGCCGAGACCGGCAGCGACCGCCGTGCTCATCCCGTCGAGCACGATCAGCAGCAGGGGCCGGGCGCCTTCCTGCACCACGGGTGCGACGATCCTCGGCAACAGGGACTCCACCGTGAGGAGGCCGTTCGTGGGACTGCCGTCGCGGGTCCAGTTGGCAAGCCTCTCGGCGAAGGCGCTGTCCAACTCGCGCCGGCGGTGTTGAACTCGGTCGTACACGGAACGGTAGGCGCGACCCAGTTCGGTGTGGGCATCGTCGCCAGCCCAGACGTGCTCCAACGCCAGGTCGACCCAGCCCCATTCGGCAACCTGCTGGTCGACGCCGTGCGCGATACCGGTTGGCTCATCAGTTCCTACGGTCAGCCAGCGGACCAACCGCAGCGCCATCCGGGCCCGTTCGACCCGGTGGGGGTAGGCGGTCGACAACCGGTGTGCCGCAAGCTCCGTTATCGCGGCGTCGAGCGTGTTCACTGCGGCGGAGACCCGTTCCGGTTGTCGGCCGGCATCGGTGGCCGACAACGCAGCCTGCATCTCGCTAGCCGTCACGCCGAGGCGGTGTTCGAAGCCCGAGCGAAGGGTGATGCTGACTGTTCCCGCCTCCTGCGCCCCGAACATCAACAGCAGTTGCTCGGCCCGGTCCAGGACGGTGTGACTGATCTGCCGGGCGGACGGCAGCCGGGCGTCGCGACGGGCGGCGGCTTGGAGCAGGTCGCTCATCGCCCGGTCGGCGGCAGCACCGAAGCGGCTGATGACGCTTGAGGGCAACGGCGGGTTGCCGAAGTACTGTTCGATTCGACCTTGGGCGCGCAACATGTCCGGATCGGCGCTGGCGTTGGGCGACCAGAGTGCCGCGCAAACGAGCCCCAGCGGAAGAGCATCGCCGAGCCGATCCACAGTGAACAGCGCGGTCAGGGCTCGCATCGGCGCACCGAAGCTGGCGACCAGCCAGTCGGTCAGGCCGCTGCGTTCGGCCTCCGGCAACGCGGCGAGCGCCTCTGCAGTCCCCGACAGAGTCGTCCACCACAACAGCGCGGTGACATCCAGAGCATCCGGTGTCATCCCCAGCCGGGCCATCCCCAGCCGTTCACTGGCAAGGTGACGCAGGGCGGTGTCCCGTTCCAGCACCGTGCCGGGGAGCCGGGGCCACCCCTTCGGCGGCATGGCCTCGATCAACGCCGTGCCCGCCCAACGTAGGTTCACCAGCCGGGAATCGAGCTGCCGGGCACCGAAGCATTCGGCCACCAGATCCCACGGCTCAAGATGGATGACCCGGCGACGGAACACCCGGCTGAGGAGTCCCGTGCCCAACTCATGCTGCGACACGTCGGTCAGGAGCACCACCGGATCATCATGGGTCTGGGTGACCTGTTCCCAGATCGCCAGGACCGACACGCACGGCAACACGCGGACTCGGCGGTCCCCGACGTTCAGCAACGGATCGTGGGGCCACACCGGTGCTGCGGCGACCAGCACCACCGGCGAAATCCCTTCCCGGGGCGGGTACTTCCGAAACTGCTGGGCGATGCGCTGGGCGAGCGCGCCCGGATTGACGGGCAATGCGGCCGGGCCGCTGTCCGCCTGGCTCGCCGTGACTCCGGTCGTGCGGCTCACGGCAGCACCCGCCAGCGCAGCTCGACCCTCCGTTCGGGATGCTGTCGAAGCACCGCGCGGACACCCTCCAACGCAGCGTCGAGGTCTTCGTCGGTGGCCACGACGGTGTCCCCTTGCTCCAGGGGCCCGGCATCGTGGACCAAGGCGGTCCTTGTCGAGGTCGGCTCGTCTGCCAGGAGGGCGGAAACAGGGCGAGGTGGACGCTTCGTGGCCCGGCGCAACAGCTCGGTCGCTCGGCTGCGGGCTTTACCGAAGGCTCCGGCCAGCGGGGTGGTCAACTCGTCGTCGAGGAGCGCCTGGCGTACTGAGTGCAGGATCTCGGCCGCCTCGGTCGACCACTGCCCGTCGAGATCGGCGAGTAGCCCGAACGTATCCCATGGCGCGTCACGCAGGGCGCGGCGGACATCCTCCGCGCTGCGGATGCTGCGGCCTGCGCGTTCGGCCGGACCGCCAAGGTCGGCGTGAGCGAGCTGTCGCACGACGTCGATTTCCTGGTGGGGTGAGTCCAGCTCGTCGAGCAGATCGGCGGCGGCCTGCGCGGTGCGCAGCCGTGGCCACTGTGCGCGTGGCTCGAGCCCGATCTGCGCTGCGTGTCGTTCCAGATCCTCGACGAGCCGGTGCGCCGCCTCCTTGTGTGATCTGGCCCGCTTCGACAGATCCTGCACGAACATCGCCACCAGCCGGCCGCGAGCCGGGCCGGGTGGCATGAAGCCGAACAGGTGCATTGCCCGCTCCCGGGCCGCGGTCCAGTCCGCCGGGTCGGGCCGCTGCGGGGTACGCAGGGACAGCTCCCCGGTGATCGCGGTCAGCTCAGGTTGCGGAGTGACGACGACGCCGTGCCGGATCCAAGCCCGGTCGGTCTGTTCGGCGAAGCAGGCCAGCACGAGCTGAGCGACGAGCGGGTCCAGCCCTTGCGCTCGCGGCTCATCGAGCCAGCGCAGCAGATCGGGCACCCGCAGGTCGCCCTCGATGCCTTCCTGGCCTGCTCGGCGCTGGAAGTGCTCCACCCAATGGCGCCCCAGAACGAAGGCAGCCTCGTGCATCTCGCCGAGCAGCAGCGGGTTGGCGATCCGGCGGAGTACCGGACGGTCCTTCTTCTCCACCTCGATCCGGCCGTCGAGCGCCTCTACCGCACGCCGGACGTACTCCAGGACCGTACGGATGTCGGCGGGCTTCAGGACCTCTTCGCGGCGGTCCGGATCGAAGTCGGGATGGGCAGGGTACTGCTGCCGCAGAAGTTGATCGGCGACGTCGCGCAGGGCGTCGGCCAGACGGGCCCCGATCGGCAGCGTGGGTGTCGGACCGCCGCTCAGCGTGATCAGGTGCTCGTCGTACGTGGGCAGGACATCTTCGGGCTTTTTGGTAGCCAGTCCGTACGCCTGCTTCAACACCGCCGTGACCGCGACCGTCAGCGCGTCGCGCTGGCTGGTCAGGGTGGCGTGCGCCCGCCGCCGGTCGTCCTCGCTGAGGTGCTTGGCGGCATCATCGAACCGACGTCCGGTCAAGAGGGCGTCCAGTACCGCCAATCGGCCCAGATCCTGCTGCCGCCCGATGGTCAGTGACGCCGGAATCCAGCAGAGCACCTGGTCGGTGAAGCGGGACCGCAACTGTTGGACCCGATTCCGGTCGTCTGAGGGGTGGTATCCGCTCTCGTCGAAGGGATAGTCGACGACGAGCCGCCACGACGTGGGGAGGAACGGGTGAAAGGCCTCGTCGCGCAGCTCCTTTTCGTCGCGAATATTGCCGAAGACGACCTCGATGCTGCGTCGGCTGCCTCGCCACGTCAGCGTCGCCTGGTCGCAGTCCTGGTTGGTTTCGACGATGCCGAACTCTTTCCAGAGCAGGCGCTTGACGAGTCGCTGACGGGTGGACCGGGTGTTGAGGTGGCGCACGTTGTTGAGCACGCTCTCCACGTCGACCCCGATGAGGTCGAGGCGCACACCGTCGCCGTCCAGCATCTTGATCTCGCCGAATCGGGCGGCCCAGTCCTCGATCCGCCGCTTGACCAGGCTGACCTCACCACCCTGGATCGGGCTGGTGATGCTGCCGTGGTTGAGTGCGGAGAGCTTGCGGGCGGTGAGGTTGCGCAGGGCCGGGACGGAGGGGGCGAGCGCGGCCAGGATCAGGGTCTTGATCAGCCGGTCCTCGCCGGTGAAGGCCCTGATCCGCGGAGCCACTTGCGGGTCCGGCGAACTCTGGTGGCGAACTGCCGCAAGGTCGTCGTCAGTGAGCTGGTGCCGCTCCAGCAGGTATGGCCGCAGCTTGTTCTCGTAGAGTTTCTGCGCGGTCTCGAACTCGGCCTTCAGTTTCTCGGTGAACGGCTGATCTCCGCCTTTGCGGAGCACGTCGAACAGGTCACCGAGCGGGATGAGGTCACCGAGCCGCAGGTCGTCGCGGCGGTCCACGAGTAGCTGCCGCATCAGTTTGAGCCCGGTGCGGGAGCGTTGCAGCGCGCTGGAGACATGCACCAAGGTCGAAAGGAAGGCCGGACTGAACGGGTAGGTCTTACGGAACGACTCCAGGTCTGCTCCGCTGCCGGTGTCGGTGCCCAGCAGTGTGGTCCACACGTCGTTGCGGACCCGGGTGACCCGCTCGAACGCCTCGGCGAGCGCCTGATCGGCTGGCCCATCGTCCCCACCGACCCGCCTGAGCAGCCGCTTACGGGTGATCTCCGGCAGGTTGCGGTCTTCCAGCGTGATCACGTCGAAGCGTCCGCTGGCGAGGTTGAGGGTGTCCTGGAAGCCCAGCTCGCTGGCCCCGGTGACCTCCTGGCCGACCAGGTCACGCAGGTCGCGCTGGCGGGCGATGAAGGTGACCACCGGGATGGGGCGGCGGGCGTCGCTGCCCTCCACGAAGTTCGTGATCTTCTGGATTTCCCGGGACACGAACCGCTGGTCGCCGATGGAGTTGGCCAGCCACAGGATCAGTTCGTCGAGGAAGAGCACGAGCGCGTCGTAACCCAGCTCCTTGGCATGCCGGGCGATTTCGGTGAGGCCCCGGTCGAGCGAGACGAAGCCCTCCGAGTCTTCCAGCGCGTTCCGGAAGAAGCCCTGCTGCCAGGTGCTCAGCAGGTCGTGGACCAACTGGCGGCGGAGCTCGTCGTCGGGCGCTGCGGCGAAGGCCGCGTCGAGCTGGGCCGGGTCCCAGGAGCGTCCCTCGGGGTCCCCCCACTTGTCCTCACCCTGCGGCAGACCAGCGATGAACGCCTCGTCGCCGATCTGCTCGCGCAGGTGACGGCTCTGGTCCAACAGGGCGTCCGTACGGTGCACCGCCGGGATCGTGGCGTCCGGGTGCAGCCGTCGGACCTGCTCGATGTAGCCGCCGAGCACCCGCTGCTCCAGCGACTTGGCCCCGATCAGGTGGTACGGCACGAGTAGGAACCTGCGGCCGGCCAACCGCGTGTCGTGCTTGGCCAGCAATGGAGCGAACTCGTCTCGTTCCCGGGCGGCCCGCTCACCGCGCAACAGCGCGTAGAGCACCGCCATGAAGTGTGACTTGCCGGAGCCGAACGAGCCGTGCAGGTAGGCGGCGCGGGACGCACCGGTGGCCAGCGCCGTGGAGATCAGCCCGAGGGCCTGATCGAAGTTGTCGACCAACCCTGGCGGGATGACGTAATCCTTCAGGGTCCGCTCGGTGTCACTGACCCCATCGGCGAGCTTGAGGACGAAGTCGCTGTCGCTGGTGGCCGAGGGCTCGGGGATCTCGATGAATTCCCGGAGCAGGGGTTGAGGGGACCGTGCCAGCATGGTTAACACCGTAGCGGAAGGCGCACCGGGAACTGTCTTCCGCGAGCGCCGGCCAACCGCCGTGCCGTCTCCGGCGGCACACCCCGTCACTGCGGCGCTGGGTCGTCGCCGTCACCCCAGCAGAGCCCGCCGGGACCGGCCGCGCTGTGGAAGCCGGGATGTCCGGTGACATCCATGCAGACCTCGCCGTCCGGACCGGTCCGGCCGCAGAAGACCGGCTCGACGTGGTTCCAGGCGTCTGCGCGGGACAGCAGCGCGGCACCGGCGGGCAATTCGGGGCGGAGGATCGTCAGCCCCTCGGTGTAGACGACCGCCTGCTCCCGGGCCTCCTGCGGGTCGATGGCCAGGTAGGTCAGGTGCAACGTCCAACGGCGGGGAAACCGGCCCGCGTTGGTGGGCGGCAGGGCACCCGAGCGCCGCTCGCGCTCCGTCGTGTACCGGTCGACCAGGGCATCGACGTACGACGTAAGCGCGCTCTGCCTGGTCAGCGCGTGGGCGATGGCGGCCCGCTGCCGTTCGGACACGTCAGCCCCATCCAGTACGGCGGCCAGATCCTCCTGAAACCCGGCGGCCCGCCTGCCCCGCCCCCACTGCGACGACCGGTTGTCAGTCATGCCGCCCCTTTTCGCTGTGTGATGAAGTGGTTACAAGCAGATTGGGGTAAGTCTAGGAAAAATGCAACGTCATAATTCTGGAGGCATCGTCTTTGACTGTTTAGTGTCGTCCCGGAAACAATCGGT
Source organism: Micromonospora sp. NPDC047134 (assembly GCF_040643455.1). Taxonomy (NCBI): domain Bacteria; kingdom Bacillati; phylum Actinomycetota; class Actinomycetes; order Micromonosporales; family Micromonosporaceae; genus Micromonospora; species Micromonospora sp. NPDC047134. The sequence continues at coordinate 161,000 of NZ_JBEYUI010000004.1, read as the reverse complement.
TACTCTGCGTGAAGGAGCTGGGGATGGCGCAAGTGCCGAGCCCGACGATCAGAGCCCGCCGCCTGCGACGGGAGCTGCGCCGACTACGTGATCGCACCGGTCGAACCGCTGAAGAGGTGGCCGGTCAGCTTGGCTGGCACCGGACCAAGGTCATTCGATTTGAACTCGGGCACTCGCGGGTGATGGCCAAGGACCTACAGTCGTTGCTCGACCTTTACGGAGCTACCACCGAGGAGCGGGGGTCGCTGGCCGCATTGCACCGACAGGCACGCCAGAAGGGATGGTGGAGTGCCTACGGTGACGTGTTGCCGGACGACTACGTCGGCTTCGAGGCCGAGGCGACCTCGATCAGCACCTTCGAGAGCCTCTACGTGCCGGGCCTGTTGCAGACCGAGGAGTATGTCCGTGCCATCGTCAGGGCCGGCCGCAGCACCGCCGACCAGGACGAGATCGACCGGCGCGTGGCGGCTCGCCTTGGTCGTAAGGTCCTGCTCTCAAGGGACGAGCCGCCGAGGTTGTGGATTGTCATCGACGAGGCGGCTGTCCGCCGGGTGGTCGGCGGGCCGAAGGTGATGCGCGCGCAGGTGACGCGGCTGATTGAGGCGTGTGAACTACCGGGCGTCGAGATACAGATCCTGCCCTTCTCGGCCGGTGCACACGCGGCGATGGGCGGGCCTTTTGCTCTGCTCGACTACGCCGACCCAGCCTTGGATCCTACGGTCGTCTACATCGACAACGACTCCAGCACTCTCCTGCTCGAGGAAGAGAGGCACGTGGCGCGATATAGACTCGTGTTCGACCACCTCATCGCAAAGGCGCTCGATCCCGACGAGTCGGCGGCCTTCATGAGGCGGATCGTTGACGACTACCCGGATTGACCCGCACTCACAAGGGGCGACTGATGACCGCTCGCGAGTTGACGTGGAGCAAGAGCACTCGAAGCAGCGCGAGCGGCTCCAACTGCGTTGAGGTGGCGGAAGTGGTTGCGGGGTTGGCGGTGCGGGATTCCAAGGACCCGGCAGGACCAGTGTTGCGCTTCGACCGGGCTGCCTGGTCGGCGTTTGTCACCGGGCTGCGCCGCTGATCTCCTCTGGCTCGCTCGTCCCGGGCGGCGATCGAAGGTGGCGCTACAGCAGGTGCCGCCACGGTGTGTCGTCTGGCTACGGCGTCATCCGTCGCGTAACGGTCGCCCTGATATCGGCCTCGTCGTAGGGCGCGGTTAGATAGGCCGGTGGCGGTACGCATCGACATTGACGCCCTGCGGAACGAGGCCGGTGCCGTGGCCTGCGACGCAGCGGACAAGCTTCTGGCAGCCGGGCAGCCGGGCACGATCATTCCGGCCGGTGGGGGAGCGTCCTGCACCTTCCGTGAGGGCAGGCAGCCACCATATGACGTTTGGGTGGGCGTAACAGCGGGTGGCTTCACCGCCGAGTGCGACTGTCCGGCGCCGGAGGAGTTGTGCGGCCACGCGGTGGCGCTCGCGGTCGCCGCTCTGGAGGACGGGTTCGCCTGGTCATCCCAGGCGACACCACCATCGGCCGTGGAGGTTGACCCCAAGATCGCCGAGCTGACCGAGCTGGCGTACACGATCCCGGCCCGGCGGTTGGCGTCGCTGCTTGCCGAGTGGGCCGCCGACGACCGGGTACTGGAATCCCGGCTGTTGGCGTACGCCGGACGACTCGCACCACCCACCGACGCCGAGCTGGCCGCCGTCCGCCGGAGCATCGACAACCTGGCCCACGAGGCGACCGCCGGAGACCGCTGGGATCTGCACGACGTGGAGAAGGCCGGCCGGGCGATCGTCGAAGAGGTGCGGGTGCTGGTCCAGCGCCCGGCCAGCCCTGAGGCGTTGCTGGTGGTCGAGCGGGCAGCCCGCGCGTGGGACGGACTGGCCGGCTACCTCAACGACGCCTGGGAGGTCTACGAGGACGAGCCGGCCGAGATCGGCGGCGCATTGCGGGCGGCTCACATCCAGCTCTGCGAGCAGTTGCAGCCGGACCCCGACGAGCTGGTCGCTCGACTGATCGAGATCATCGAAGCGGCCGAGGTGGATTCCTGTCTCGACGAGCCGTGGGATTACCTCGGCGTGCTTGGCCGGGACCGGGTCAAGGCGCTGCGCCGTCGCTGACCAGGACGGCGACAGTCCCGAGTCGGGGCGTCACCGGCTTCTGCGGGCGCGGGCCGGTGCCGGTTGCCAGGAGGCCAGGTCGGTCTCGGTGAGATGAAGGTCGTTGAGTCGCTCGGCCAGGAAGGCATCGTAGGCGTCGGCCGGCGACTCGCCGGTGTCCGGATCGGGTCCCCCGTGCCATTGGCGTACCCATGGCAGCACCTCGTGCAGCCCCGCCAGCAGCGGTGTCAACTGCTCGGCGGTCCAGCCGTCGGACTCCTGCCGTTCCACGACGAGCTGTGCCAACGCCTGGGCCTGCTCGCGATGATCCCAGCCGGCCCAGCCGATCAACAGAGAGCGGTCGTTGGCCGGACCTGACGCGGGGTACGAGATGAAGCGTTCCTTGGGAACGTCCAGCTTGCCCCGGTTGCTCCAGTAACTGTTCTTCCGGAAGTCGGCGGACTTGTACTTCGGCGGCACCACGATCGTCTCGCGGATCGCCCGCCGGGCCGGCTCGTCGGGAGCGGCATCCTCCTGGCGCTGCTTTTCCCAGACCGATTCCCACTCGGTCCGCTTCTCCAAGCCGCTGTCGGTATAGCGCAGCTTCGACAGGAACGGCACATGCTCGGTGTCGATGAGATCAGCGAGCAGCATGGGCAGCTCACGGGCGGCGTCGTAGAGCCCGGCCGTCGCGAGCACGTCGGGATCGCGGCTCAGTTCGTCGGCGAGCTGGGCGACCGTCAGCGGGCGGGGCTGTGGATTGCCGTACTCGTCCGGGGTATACCACAGCTCGCGCGCCTCGCAGCGATCCAACAGCCACTCCCGCAGCGCGTTGCCCAGCAGCTTGTCCCAGCCGTCCGTCGACCAACGGCGCTTGCACTCCGGCCGCTCGATCAGGGCGAGGTAGCGGTTCGACTCGATGACCTCGATCCGCTTCTCCACCACCGCCCGGTACTCCGGCGACCAGTGGTCGGGCAGCTCGGTGACCTCCGTTGAGCGGTGCCGGATGAACCACTGGGTATCGATCGCGCCTGCCTTCTTCCGTCGGGCGAGCACGATCTCGAACGCCCGCTCGCCGAGGTTCAGCTCCGGGACGGACTCGGCCGGTGCGGTCAACTCTTCGGTGAGTAGCCCGTACTGCGCGTAGACCTGCCAGTCCAGCTCCTCCTGGAGCGCAATCATCCGGCGTCGGATCGAATGCCACTCGCGCTCGGCGTCGGCCAGCCGCCCGGCGGTCGGCACACCCTCGGCCGCGACCGCCGCCGGGCTCACCGCCGTCAGGCGCTGCCCAGCCGCGTCCAGCTCCCGCGCCAGTTCCAGCGGGTACGCCTCCGGCAGCGGAAACTCCTGCAACTTCGTCCCATTGAACTGGTAACGGTTCTCCCAAGGCTCATCCTGGACGCCACGGCCCATGCCGCTGCCACCCTTGTTCTGGCAGACCTGCTTGAGCCAGAAGCATGCGGTCGAGCTGTTCAGTACCCCGACCAGCCGCAGGTGGTCATCCTCGGTCGCTGTCTCCGGCAACTTGATCACCGGCGCGGTCTGCTTGAAGACGGCACCGCCTCGGTCGAACACGAATCTGTTGTGAGTCGAGACCTCCGCAAAGGTTATGGATCGCGGATTGCGGTAGCGATCCGGAATCCAGCGATACCAGGACCACCAGGTGTCGCCCGCCTCGTCCCTGGACTGTCCCCCGAAACCGACGGTGCCCTTGAGCGTCTCCCGAAACAACCAGAGATGCTTTCCCCAACTGGCGTTGCTTTGGTAAGCCAGGGGCTCGAGACTCTGGTTGTAGGGGACGATCGCGTCGATCTTCGTGACCCGGCTCCAATCGCGGACGGCGTCGCCGGTGATCAGTGGCCTGCGCTCGGCGATCCGATGTCTTCGGAACCAGGCTGGTGGCGCGAAGAAGACCTCGTCCTGGCCGGGGAAACTCGCGAATCCCACCTTCCCGCGAATGACGTGACCGAGTCGGTTGGTTCGAGTATCGACCAGTTCGAAGACCCTGCTGCTGCCGCCGCCGGTGAGGCTCCAGGGGAAGGAGGCGAGCTGCTCCCGAGGGTGGTTGACGGCGGAGATCCATTCGCTTTCGGAGCCCGCGTTGCGGTACTGGGTCAGGATCGCCTGCCAGACCAGGCCGTCGCGTGGATCGGCGGGCACCCCCGGTTCGCCGCGTACGCTCATCACGGTGCGGACCGTGTCGGCGCCGAGCTTCGCCGGGCGAGGGCGGCCGATCATGATGACGGTCGGAGTGCCGTGTCCGGGGATGTACGCGCCGGAGGTGTCCACCAGGTAGGTCAGGTCGATCTTGCTGGCGAGGTAATCGGTGATCAGCTTCCGGCCGAACTCGCGCTTCATGAACGAGTTCGCGGTGATCTGTCCGACGTGGCCCGAGCCCCGGCCGTCCGGCTCCGCGCGCTTTGCCAGATCGAAGAAGCGCTTGGCGAACGGCACCGACAGGGCATACTTCCCTGAACAGACGTCGCGATACATCTCCCGGTAGAGGTCGTTGAGGCGCTTGTCCTTCGGGGTGACGTAGGGCGGGTTGCCGACCACCACGTGGTAGCGACCCTCGCGGAGCATGTCCGGATAGTTGTCCAGATCCTCCGTGGCGTAGCGGAACCGCGCCAGTTCGTCGACGTCATCGAAGAGGCTGAGCTGGCGGTCCTTGATCAGGGAGTCGCCGACGGCGATCTGGAGCGGGAAGTCGTACCCCTTGGTCTGCGCGAGCGTCGCGAAGCCGGCGGTGCGCAACGCGGCGACCAGCAGTCGGAACCTCGCGATCGCCACCGCGAACGGATTGATGTCGACGCCGTGCACCGCCAGCAGGGCCAGCCGGACCACCTCGTGCGGGTCCTTCTCCGGCTCCTCGGCGTGCCAGGCCTTGCAGAGCCGGTCGAAGACCTCCAGCAGGAAGTGCCCGGAGCCGCAGGTCGGGTCGATCACCCGCACGACGTCGTGGCCGAACTCGTCGATCGCCGGGGTGAGGGTCAGGTCGAGGATGAACTCCTCGACGAAGTCCGGCGTCTGGAGCAGCGCGTACGTCTTCCGGGCCGACTCGGACAGGTGCTGGTAGAGATCACCGAGGAAACGGGTGCCCCAGGTCGGGTCGGTGAAGTCGTGCACCAGGGCGCCGTCGTCGGTGCGCCGCCGCCAGAAGGCGATCAGCGCCTTGGCGGCGTCGTGGCTGATCGGAATCTGGTACGCCGGGTTGTGCTCCTCGTCGAAGAGCAACTTGCCCGCCTGCGAGCGGCGGATCTGGTCGAAACCGGCGAGCAGCCAGTCCCGGTCGGTCAGCTTCGGGTGGCGGCCGAAGAACTCCTCCTGGGACTCCTCGGCGAGCACGGCCCGCTGCGGTGCCGGCCCGGTCAGGTAACAGGCATCGTCGAGCAGCCCGTTGTCCTCGCAGAACCGGACGAAGACCGTGCCGAGCACCCACGCCACCGCGGCCTGGGTGGCGCGCTCGTCGCGCCACTCGGTCCAGGTAGCGGCCGTCCGCTTGAGCTTGAACGCCCGGTCGTACTCGCTCCTCAGCCGTTCATGCAGGCCGTCGACCTCGGCGATCTGCGCGATCAGGTCCTTCTCCAACCTCCGGAGCTGGCCCTGAAGATCCTTGCGCAGCGCCTCCTGGTCGATCACGGCCATCCGCCCCATCCGCTACCGGTACCTGAACCGAGCCACCCTATCCGGCAGCGCAGCGCACCCCCAACGGCCGCACTGTCGCCGACCTGACAGCGACATGCCGAGAAATCGGAGCTTCATATTCATGTTCGCCTCGTTAAGCTCGCACGCTGACCCGAGAGCGGAGAAGCACGTGCGGATTATCGAGGGCACGGTCGAAGAGATCATCGAGTACCAGCGTCGTGGTGGCGCGGAGCCCGAGCCGGTCGACGACCCGAGCGGGGCAGCGCCGGAAGTAGAGCCTGAGACGGCGGTCAGTACCTCGGTGCTTGGCCTGGACGACGAGGACAGCTTCGCGATTCTCCAATTCGTCTACACCCGAGCCCGAGACGGCGCGACGACCCGGCGGGTGCTGGCCTTCCTCAACCGGGTACTGGAGCAGGGCACCATGATCGAGATGGGGCAGTCCAATCGTTCCTATGACGGCTACACCCAGTACCTGATGGTCCGGGATGACGGGCCGCGTCGGTTCGGTGCCGTCGCGTACATCAAACCTGCCAACGGCGGTCTGACCCTGCGACTGCGGCCGGAGGACGTCGCTGACATCGCCGATGAGCGAGTCACGCTGCGTAGGGTGGTTTCGACGGATCCGTATGGAATCAACTGCCAACTGGTCGACGACGAGGCGGTGGAGCTGGCTTCGCAGCTGACCGAGCGAGCTCTGGCCAAGATCCGCTGAAGCTATCAGGATTTGATCCATGTCTCTGGTCAGAATGACCCTGGGCAGCTACCGCTGCTTCACCCGGCAGCAGGACATCGAGCTGCGGCCGGTCACCCTGGTGCTCGGCCGGAACAATGCCGGCAAGAGCGCCCTCGTGCGGGCCCCGCTGGTGTTCGGCACCGGCATCCGTACCGACTCGCCCGAGCCGCTCGACCTGGACCAACTCGGGGAGAACGTCGTTGACTCGTTCACCGACCTGGTCTACGGCAACCGGGCGCTGGGCAGCTTCCAGTTCGGATTGGGCCTCGACGGTCCCAGTGGCTCGATCGAACTGTCCGGCACCGTGCAGCACGTCCGGGAGCACCATACGCAGGTGGTCAGCGAGCTGCGGGTTACCACTGGCGGCCTGCGTCGATTCCGACTGGAATGGGAGTTGAGCGATCCGCGCCAGACGCCCCGCTACACGGTCGAGACCGAGGCCGGCGAGGTGACGTGGTCTGACGTTCCGATCGTCTTCCAGGGATTACTACCGATCGACGTCGAGAAACCGGCGGGGGGCGCGGGCCGCCTGCCCGAAGAGTTGGTGAACGAACTACTCGGGTTGAGCCTGGACGTTCGAGCGGCGTACCCGACGGTGCGTTACTTCGGACCGTTCCGCGACCGCCCGCAGCGCCGGTACCGCCTGCCTGGACGGGCACCGGCCGAGGTGGGCATGCTCGGCGAGCATGCCGCCGGCATCCTCGCCAGCGACAAGGTACGCACCCAGAGCCGACTGATCCGGCAGATCAACGAGAACTTCGCCGACCACCTGCCCGGCTGGGAGGTCGATGTCGTCGAGCGGGGCGGAATGTGGTCGGTGGTGCTCACCTCCCGGGACGACGACACCATCAGAGTCAACCTTGCCGACGCTGGCACCGGCGTGGCGCAGGTACTGCCGATCTTCGTGCAACGGGCTGCGGATTTGATCAACCCACCTACCGGGTCGATATTGGAGATCATCGAGCAGCCGGAGCTGCACCTGCATCCGAGAGCCCACGCGGCCCTGGCTGACCTCTACCTTGAAGCGGCCCAGCGCACCCCGACCCGCTTCCTGATCGAGACGCACAGCGAGACCCTGCTGCTGCGGCTGCGTAGACGTATCGCCGAAGGAAGGGCAGATCCGTCGCAGGTCGCGGTCTATTTCGTCGACGCAGCCGATGGGGCTGCCACCGCCCGGCGTATCCAGATCGACGCCGACGGCAACCTCGACTACTGGCCCGCCGGTGTCTTCTCCGAGGACTACGAGGAGACCAAGGAGTTGGCCCGCGCCCAGTGGGAAAGGCGGGACAGCCGTGCGGGTTGAACTCTCCGTAGACGTCTTTCTCGCGATCGACGATGTCGATTCGTACGACCCGAACGACCTTCACAGCCTGCTGCGGTGCTTTCCCGATGGGCGCCACGACTGGGTGACGAACCACGAGGTGGTGGCGGCCGTGGCGAAGCATCTTCCGAAGTGCCTGCCCCGGCTCGCCGACACCTACGTCGCGCTGGCCCGTAAGGGCATGGTCGAGCAAGCGTGGACCGGCAAGACCCAGCTGCATGATGTGGTCCGGGTTGGCCTGACCGACCTCGCCGACTGTTCCGCGGACCTGTGCCGGCCCGCCGTGCTGGTCGTCGAGAACAGCGGCTCCGACGGGGCGTTCCTGACCGCCGTCGCCCACGCGCTGCGCCATGAGCGGATCCTGACCGCGTTGAAGCAGTCGTGGCTGGAGGTGCACAGCGCGGGTGGCAGCGGTGAGGTCGTACGGGTGGTTCGCGAGCATGTGAGCCGCTACCGCCAGTTGATTCGCGTGGTGGCCCTGCTCGACAGCGACAGCCTGATTCCTCAGCAACGAACCGGCAACCACGATCGAGCCGACGAACTGGCCGGGATGGACGTCAAGGTGCACGTGCTGACGCGGCGGGAGGCGGAGAACTACGTCCCGCACCGGGTGCTCGCCACCATTGGTAAGCACAAGGAGACGTCCCGCAAACTGTCGCTGCTGCGGCGGCTGACCCCACAACAGCGCAGCCACATCGACATGAAGCACGGCTTCACGAAAGCCGAACGGTCCAAGGCGGTTCGTGATCAGCTCCAGCAACTCTTCCACGATCTCGAGCTCGAGGTGCGCTTAGGGTTGCACGATGGTTTCGGCGACGATCTCCTGGAACGGCTGGCGTTGTGGCAGGAACAGTTGACCGAGCGCGACTTCGCAACCCTGGGTGAGGACGTGGTGGACGAGCTGCGGAAGTTGCTTGACCTGGTCGCGAGCCGGATCTGACGAGGCGGGAATCGGAGAACAGCTGATGGCGGAACACGCCGAGGAAAGCACCGTCAAGCCGGAGGTCCTGCTGCTGGAGCAGTTACTGGACGAGGTGGCCAACGGCCGGCTACGGGTGCCCCGGTTTCAGCGGCCGTTCGTCTGGCGTCCCGAGCAGATGGTCGACCTTTACGACAGCATCGAGCGGGGTTACCCCATCGGCAGCCTTCTGCTCTGGGAGACGACGAAGAACCTGCCCAGCCTCGGCCAGGTCGCCGGGATCGAGGTGCCGCCACCGCCGGTCGACGGCCCGGTGGCTTACCTGATCGACGGGCATCAACGGCTCTCCACTCTCTTCGGCACCCTGGCACGCCGGCATGCACCACCGCACGCACCGGGGGAGTGGCTCTGGCGGATCTACCGTGACCTGGGTCTGTCCACGCATCCGGAACCGCGCTTCGGGCACTGGCCAGGAGCGCAACCTTCCGCTCGGTTGTTGCCGATGCAGGCGGTGCTGCGCACCATGGACTTCCTCGCCCATGCCCGTCGGTTGGCCCAGGAGGTGCCCGACCCGGCGGAGTGCGACCTGCTGGTCGAGGAGGCCGAGCAGCTCGCGCAACGAATCCGTTCGTACAAGATCGCCGTGGTGCGGCTGGTCGGTGGGGACCTGTCCCACGCCGTCGAGGCGTTTTCCCGGCTCAACAGCAAGGGCCAGCAGATCACTCCGGACCAGATGGTCTCCGCGCTGACCTACCGCAGTGATGCGGAGACCACCCTGGCGGATCGGATCAGCACGATCCGAGAGAGCATCGCCGCCGGCGGCATCGGCGAGATTCCTGTGAGCGTGGTCTTCCAGACCATCCTGGCCATCGCCGGCGAGGAGGACGTGCAGACCACACGGTGGGGGGCGCTGGCCGATCGGCTGGGTGGTGATCTCGACGGGGCCGCTCGCGCCGCTGAGCCGGCCCTGCACGCCGCGGTGCAGTTTCTGCGGTACGAGGTCGGCGTCACGGCCACGCGCCTGGTGCCCTACCCGCAGCAGATCATGCTGTTGGCGGCGTTCTTCCACCTCGTCCCTACGCCAGACGGGGTCCAACTCCGCAGCCTTTTCCGGTGGTTCTGGGCGACCTCGTGGTCCGGAATGCTTGCCGGGGGCGGCGAGTTTCAGACCCGCCGGGCACTGCGGCAACTCCGCGATTTTGCCGATGGGCAGGCGCTCGACCTCCAGGAACACCGAGCCCAGCCGGTGCCGGACTGGTTCGACGCCGACGACGGTCGGGTCCGAGCCTTCATCCTGTGGGAACGACTTCATCTCCCGGAGCGTCTCGGGCTGAACGGCGGACAGATCGACCTCGACACCCTGCTGGCCACGACTGGCACCGCCGCCTACCGGCGGATCGTGACCGGGGTGCCCGAGGAGTCGTGGCCGGCCAACCGGATCATCCTGCCCGGCGGCTCGGGGCTGTCGGCCCGCGATGACCTGCTGCGGCTGCCACCGTCCATGCTCGGCCGGGTAGTTCGCAGTCACGGCATCGGTGCCAAGGCGCTGACTCACCTGATCGCGGGCGACGGTGCCGCATTCATCCGGGCGAGAGCCGGCGACCTGGCCCGCTGGGAAGCGGAGTTCATGGACGAGCAGGATGTCGCGCCTGCCAGTGGAAAGGCCGAGGTGAATTGGCTCGCCGGACGTACGCATGGCGAACTTCATGGCGACAACGTCCTGTACCCGAACCGGTGATCAGCCGACCTGTTGGCTGCGGTGGGCGTTGGTGGTCCAGGCGTCGGGAAGGACGATCCACTCGTAGGCCGGAACCGGGACCACCGTGTCGTCCAGGTGGGGCAACTGGGTGGGATCCTCCATCGGGCAGAGCAGCCACACCGCCCCCGCGCCGGCACGGGCCGTCTCAGCCAGTTCTTCAAGCAGGTGAATGCCGCGGTAGCGGACCAGTGGCGCGGCGTCGATCAGCAGCAGCGGGAACTGCCGGTCAGGAAGCGCCAGCAGAGCGGGACGGAAGCTCTGCCACGCCCGACCGGTGAATTCGTTCAGCTTCAACGCATCCCGCGAGTTCGGATCGGCTCGGTCGGCGGTCAACACGGTCTGCCACGTCGGCCGCGATCGCGATTCGACCAGGGTACGAAGCTCGGTGACGAAGCGGCCCGCGACGCTGACCGACCGGGCACCGAAGCGACCAGTCAGCTCGCCTGCAGCCTGTCCGTATCGGTCGGCCCGGACGGTCAGAACCCGGAAACCCGTGTCCTCACCTGCGGTTATGAGTTGCTGCTCGGCGCGGAGCGCTGCGGCGAGATGGGGCGACTCGGCGGTCCAGGGGGTAACTCCGCTTCCGGTGGGCCGCCGCTGCGACGATGCGAACCTGGTCGACGACAATGCGGCCCGCCGGGCGTAGTAGCGACCGGAGCGCCAAACCAGGTCAAAGCCGGCCTCGGTGAGCAACCGGTCAAGCCGGGGGTGGTGTGGCAGGGGAGGCAGTTCCGGGAAACGGGCCTGGACCTTGTCGTTGATCTGCTGCTGGCTGAGGCCGGCCGGTTCGGCCTCCCCGACAGGCGCGGGCACCACCCCGGCCTGGGCGAGACGCATTGCCCGGACCGGATCGAGGTTACGAGGATAGATCTCCAGCCGAGGTGAGGCCGCAGCTGCTCTTGACGCCTCGGCTGCGAGCTGCACCATCCGGCGTTCATCGAGCGCGATGCCGGTGTGCGCGGTGCGCGGGTCGACCGCGCCGAGTTCCCGCAGCACAGTCGCCGGACTGGGCAACACCTCCTGCTCGGCGAGCGAGTCCGCGACCCTACCTAGCGCTGCTGCGTAGTCGAGCAGAGCCGACGCGGTGGGTGTGCCGGGTGGGTCGGCTTGGCCCGCCTCCAGCGCCAACAGCAGTCGTTCATCGTGTCGACGAGAGACGAAGCGGGGCTCGCCCGTCAAGGTGTCGGTCTCCACGGCAGCCCGTACCGACGCCATGGCCAGGGACCGGCGCAACTCGTCCTTGTCCTTGCCGGAACCCCGGCGGACAAGTAGAGCGGCGGCCAGTTCGGACGCCCCCATAACCCGGCCGCTCTCGGCAAGCAGATCGATCAGTTCGAGCCGGACGCTGCGAACCACTGGATCTGCGTACCATCGCTTGCGCTGCGCGTTCAGAAACTTCGCCACCCGTCCCGGATTGACCCCGACCAACCGGGCGACCGCCGTCTGCTCCGGCCACGATGTCAGCGGTGGCAGGTTGCCCGCCTCGTCCGGCAGACCGAGCAACATCCGGATCGTCTCCACCTCGTCGGGGTTGCGCTTACCGGAGCTCGGGTCCGGTAGCAGCCGGGCGATGATGGTGTCCAGGCCCATGGTGGCCAGCGCGTCCGGGACCAGATCGGCAGGATCTGCCTCCGACGCCGTCTTCAGTGCCGCGTCGATCTCGGACTGCGCGGCAGCCCGGTCGGCTGCGGTCGTCGGCGCGGTCTCCTGCTCACCCAGTCGGTCCCGCCACTGCCGGAGTCGGCGCTGCAACTCCTGCCGGGTTTTCGCACCGAGACCGGGCAGGGTGAAGAGTTGCTTTGATCCCAGGGCCAGCAACTCGCCGACGGTGGTTGCCTCGAGCCGGTGGGCAGCGGAGACCGCCCGCAGGGTGAGGCCGGACGCCTCCAGCACCGTCGCCCGTGTCGCGCGATCAGCGGCGGCATCCCGCTCGTCCTGAGTGCCCTCCGCCTCGTCCTCAGGATGGACGGATCCGATTGGGGCGTGGTGGTCGGAGCGGCGAAAGACCTGTTGCCAGGCGTCCCGCATGTCCTTCAGGGAACCGTGTCGTTGGCGCGCATCGCGGTGGAAAGCCCGGTGAAAGAAGTCGACGAGGCCGTCCCGGATGGCCGGGTCGAATGCCTCGGCGGCCAGTACCGGCGGCCCGTCGGTGTACCGGGGCTCGGTCGCGCCATCCCCCCAGATAGGCAATTCGCCGGAGGCCATCTCGTGCAGGGTCACGGCGACTGCGTAGCGTTCGGCGTGTTCGTCATACCGAGGGCGGGCGGTGGTGCCCAGGAAGGGATCGAGATACCGGGGAGTGCCGGCCTCGATGTCATCCAATGGCACCCCGGACAGCGAGAAGTCGAACAGCACCAGCTGGCGAGTCCGGTTGGGTCTGATCCGAATGGCGATGTTGTCCGGCTTGATGTCCCGGTGGAACACGCCTTCGCCCTGCAGGTGGTCGACGGCGCCGAAGAGATAGTCGGCGTACGTCTCCAGCTCGTCGATCGTCAACCGGCCGTCTTCCCGCAGCTTGCGTGCGACGGTCACTTCACCGGCGTGCTCAAGCACGATCACCCAGCGGGGCGGGACGTGGACTGGTTCCTCACGGGCAAGCCGGATGATGCGCGAATCCTTGTGAATGCCGCGTAGCAACTGTGCCTCGTGCGTCAGCCGTCCCGCTTTCTCGTCCGAAAGGGCGACCTTGAGCACCTCACGGGCACCAGTGCGTAGGTTCTCTGCGAGAAAGGCTCGGGAAGTTGAGCCGGTGCCCAATTTTCTGATGATCCGCCAGTCCGAGATCTGGTCACCCACCCGCGCTTCCAGCAGGTCAACCGAGTCCGTCGTGGGGGCTTGGGGGCTCGTCGGCGCGGTCAGTTCCTCTTCGACCAGCGTCAGCATCTCGAGTAGTTCCGCGACACTGGAGAGGCGGCGAGTCGGTACCGGTGCGGTGGCAGCCTGAACCAGCTCGTCCATGAACTCAGAGATCGAGTCGGCGGACGACGATGGTCGAAGGCCGTCGTCGCTGGTCAACCGGGTCAACAGCTCGCGCCGATTGCTGGCCGGGGGCTGGCCGCAAAGCAGTAGGTAGGCGAGGGCGCCCAGCCCGAAGACGTCCAGCGCGACGGGATCGGGGGCGGGAGTGTTCAGTTCCGGCGCGAGGTATGCCTCAGCGGATCGATCCAGATGAGCGCTCAACCGTGTTGTCGAGGGAATCGGCAGATCGGCGCTGTTGCCGCTGAACGAATGGGGCAGCCGGGTGGCGGTCTGCCAGTCACTGATCTGCACACGTGGTCTGAGCCAGGCATCATCCTCGGTCTGTCCACGCCTCTGCTCGCCCGGCGTCACCAGGACGCTGCGGGCGGACAAGGCCCGGTGGTACAGCCGTCGTCCGTGGGCGTAGGCGACCGCGTCGCCAAGTTGGCGGATCATGTCAAGCCGGCGGCCGATCTCCAGCCGAGCGCCGTACTGCGTGATGAAGTGATCGAGTCGCATGGCACGAGGGTCGTGACGGAAGACCAACGCTGGTCCGCCGTCGTGCGGCTCCATCGTGTCGACTTGAACGATGCCGGGGTGGCTGATCCCGTGCAGAGCGAGCATTTCACGCCGTGCGGCGCGTTCGATGCTGGCCCGCTCGGCCTTGGCCGAATTCCGTTCCACCAGATATATGCGAACCCGCCGATATTCACGGTCGAACTGGTCGTGGTGGGCTAGGTGGTCCTGCCAGTTCGGGCCGACATCGATGGGACGGGCGTCGAGTTGCCATGCGCCGACCTGGTGATATCGGCGGCTGCGGGCAACACCGACACCGGAGAGCAACCGGGGCAGTGCCCGGGAGACCTCCGGAGTGACCCGCCCCCGCTCGTCTTGGGGTGCGCGACCAAGAAGTCCTGACCAGATTCCCGGAAGTGGACGGCCTTTTTCGTTCTCGGTCGGCTCCGGACCGAACACCCAGTGCAGTTGATGGTCTGCGAGGGCGATCTGCAGTTCAGGTAAGGACAGGAAGACCGCGCCTTGGATGAAGGGTATCCGGATTGCGAGACGCTCCTTCAGCGCCTGCGCGGTCAGCAGTGAGCGCAGCCGTTTGCCCTTGAGGTCGGCCAGGTGCAGGGGATTGTCGAAAGTCCTGACCGATTCGTTGCCCAGCAACCAGTTTGACCCGTTGTTGGTGAGCCGGCCGCTGAGGCTCTTGATCTCGATCAGGTAGATCCCGCTTGGCGCGGCCACCAAGAGGTCGACCTCGTGAACATGACCGGATTCGGCGGTGAAGGTGAAGTTCGACCAGGCGCGGTACGGCTCGGTGTCGGGAAGCAGCCGCCGGACGTGCTCCACCGCGGCACGCTCCCGGTCGAACTGGGCGGGCGTGACCGTCGTCCAGCGGTTGTCCTTCATTCAGCAGATCCTAGGAGCTGAGCCGATGGCCGCTGGCGGTGAGCCAGTCACGGGATAAGGGGGACGGGTTTGGCCCAGCGGGGGGTGCCGGTGGGGTCTACGTAGCAGAGGGCTACCAGCAGGTCGGCGGGGTCGGTGAGGAGGGCGGCGGCGGGGCCCATCTGGAAGAGGGCCACCAGGTCGCCCTCGGCGACCGCCCGGGTGCTGACCGCGCCGAGGTTGTCCGGGGTACGCAGCGAGTCGCTCGACTCCGGACGGGAGACGGCACCGGCCAGGAAGTCGTACCGTCCGGCGAGGGTCTCGTACGAACCGGCCCAGTTGAACCCGGTGCTGCCGGTGGCGTCCCAGCCACCGGTCGGAGGCACCACCCGGGGTGGATCCAGCCGGTTGTCCAGCAGGATCACCTGATAGGTGCCGGGCTGGCCCGGGCCGGACCACCGCAACCGCAGCAGCACTGACTGGTCGTCCGGGTCCTCGACCGGGGCGGAGCCGTCGCGCCAGCCGTACGCGGCGGCCAGGTCGGCCACCTGGTCCGGCTGCGGCAACATCGCCTCGACGGTGACGGTGACGGCCTCGGGGCTGGCATTGTGCTCACGTTGGCGTTGCCGCGCGTGGTCGATCGTGGCCAGTACGGCGACGGTGACCGAGACCAGGGCCACCACCCAGCGCAGTCGCGCTCCGTGTCTGCCCATGGCCGGAGGATAACGCCGTAGCCGGCCGGGCGCCGTCAGTCAGCCGACACAGCGGCCGACCGGCGGGTCTGTCGGGGCATGCGGGCTGGCCGGGGAGGTCGGGGCGTCGGTGGCAAGGGTCCGGCGGGCGGCACTAGAGTCGCTTTGACCATGCCCGGTCGGCCTGACCGGAGCGCCACAGCTTGGGGGTTGACGGGTGGGCGAGGCGCACACGAACGGTCATCACACCGGCGGTCCCGGGGCGGCGGAGACGGACACCACCCTGGTCGTGGTCACCGGACTGTCCGGCGGTGGGCGCAGCACGGTGGCCCGGGCTCTGGAGAACGTCGGCTTCTACGTCGTGGACAACCTTCCCCAGGCCCTGTTGCTGGAGATGGCCGAGCTGGCCGTCAAGGCCGGCGGGGCGGCCCGGCGTACCGCGATGGTGCTGGACGTCCGCTCCCGGGCCTTCTCCACGGACCTGGCCGAGGCGATCCGGGAGCTCAAGGAGCGGGGCTACGCGCCCCGGGTGGTCTTCGTCGACGCCGACGACGAGGTGTTGATCCGCCGGTTCGAGAGTGTGCGCCGTTCCCACCCCCTGCAGGGTGACGGGCGGCTGGCCGACGGCATCGCGGTCGAGCGGGGGCTGTTGGAGGAGGCCCGCGACCAGGCCGACGTGATCATCGACACCAGCCACCTGAACGTCAACCAACTGCGTCGGCGTATCGAGGAGCTGTTCGGTGGGGAGGACGCCCGCAAGCTGCGGGTGACGGTGATCTCCTTCGGCTTCAAGTACGGCCTGCCGCCGGACGCCGATTTCGTGCTGGATGCCCGGTTCCTGCCCAACCCGTACTGGGTGCCGGAACTTCGGGAGCACACCGGTCGGGAGGAGGCCGTCAGCGCGTACGTGCTGGGGCAGGAGGGGGCGGACGGTTTCGTCTCGGCGTACACCGATCTCGTCGGCGCCACCACGGCCGGCTTCGAGCGGGAGGGCAAGCGGTACCTGACGGTCGCGGTGGGCTGCACCGGCGGCAAGCACCGCAGTGTGGCCATCGCCGAGGAACTGGCCGCCCGGTTGCGCCGGGCCGGCCTGGCCGCCAACGCGCAGCACCGGGACCTGGGGCGGGAATGACCATCCGGGTGGTGACCTTCGGGGGTGGGCACGGCCTGTCGGCCGCGCTGCGGGCCCTGCGCCGCTGCGCACCCGAGTTGGATCTGGACATCACCGCCGTGGTGACCGTCGGGGACGACGGTGGCTCCAGCGGGCGGTTACGCGCCGAGCGGGGTGGCCTGCCCCCCGGGGACCTGCGGCAGGCACTTGTCGCGTTGGCCGGGGATCATCCGGCCACCCGCCGCAGCGCCGGGCTGTTCCAGCACCGGTTCGCCGCGGTGGCCGCCGACAGCGGGCGCCGGGACGCCCTGGCCGGTCATGCCGTCGGCAACCTGGTGCTCTGTGGGCTGATGGAGTTGCTGGGTGACCCGGTGGCCGCCCTGGAGCACGCCGGGGCGATGCTCGGCGCGGTCGGTAGGGTGCTGCCGATGTCCTGCCAGCCGGTGGACATCGAGGCGCAGGTACGCGGCACCGATCCGGACCGGCCGGACGAGGTGCGGACCGTACGCGGCCAACACCAGGTGGCGGTGAGTACGGGCCGGGTGGAGTCCCTGCGGCTGACCCCGCAGGCTCCGGAGGCATGTCCGGAGGCGGTCGCCGCGACGGCTGCCGCCGACTGGCTGATCTTCGGGCCGGGCAGCTGGTACACCAGCGTCCTGCCGCACCTGCTGGTACCCCAGCTGGCCGCGGCCATCCTGGCCAGTCCCGCTCGTCGGCTGGTCACCCTGAACCTGGCCGCCGAGCAGGAGACCCTCGGGTTGTCCGTCGCCGACCACCTGGCGGCCCTGCGCTGGTACCTGCCGGAGTTGACGGTCGACTACGTGCTCGCCGACTCCAAGGCCGTCGGGGATCCGGCCCCGGTCTACCGTGCGGCAGAATCCCTGGGGGCCCGACTGGTCCTCGCTCCCGTCGCGGTCGACGACGGTACTCCCCGTCATGATCCGGCCGCACTGGCCGCCGCCCTGGTGCCCGTACTGGGCGCCGATCGTTAGACACGTACGTAATCTCCGGCGACACGCCGGAACCGGTCCGTGAGGGGACGCACAATGGCGATGACGGCTGCGGTCAAGGACGAGCTGAGTCGGGTCGACGTGCCCAAGCCCTGCTGCCGGCGGGCGGAGATGGCCGCGCTGCTGCGGTTCGCCGGTGGGCTGCACATCGTCTCCGGACGGGTGGTGGTGGAGGCGGAACTGGACACCGGCGCGGTGGCGCGTCGGCTGCGCCGGGAGGTCGCCGAGGTCTACGGCTACCCGAGTGAGATTCATGTGCTGGCCTCCGGTGGGCTGCGCAAGGGCAGCCACTTCATCGTCCGGGTGGTCAAGGACGGCGAGGCGCTGGCCCGGCAGACCGGCCTGCTGGACGTGCGGGGTCGGCCGGTGCGGGGACTGCCGCCGCACGTGGTGGCCGCCAACGTCTGCTGTGCGGTCTCCGCCTGGCGGGGGGCCTTCATGGCGCACGGTTCGCTGACCGAGCCGGGCCGCTCCAGCGCCCTGGAGATCACCTGCCCGGGGCCGGAGTCGGCCCTGGCCCTGGTCGGGGCGGCCCGCCGCATCGGCATCACCGCCAAGAACCGTGAGGTGCGGGGGGTGGACCGGGTGGTGGTCAAGGACGGCGACGCGATCGCCGCCCTGCTCACCCGCATAGGAGCCCACGCCAGCGTGCTGGCCTGGGAGGAACGTCGGGTACGCCGGGAGGTACGCGCCACCGCCAACCGGCTGGCGAACTTCGACGACGCCAACCTGCGCCGCTCGGCGCGGGCGGCCGTGGCCGCGGCGGCCCGGGTGACCCGGGCGCTGGAGATCCTCGCCGACGATGCGCCGGAGCACCTGACCTCGGCCGGTCGGCTGCGGCTGGAGCACCGGCAGGCCTCCCTGGAGGAGTTGGGTGCCCTGGCCGACCCGCCGTTGACCAAGGACGCCATCGCCGGTCGGATCCGCCGGCTGCTGGCCCTGGCCGACAAGCGGGCCCGGGACCTGGGCATCCCGGATACCGAAGCGGCAGTCACGCCGGACATGCTCGTGGTCTGATAGGACGGTGGGTCGTCCGGCGGGCGGGTCGGTGTCGGGCCGACACGCGCCGTCGGCGCGGTGCGGTGTCCCGTGTGGTGTGGGGTGGACAACCACCCGACGCAGCGCGGCTCGACGCGCTCGGATAGGGTCGCTTGCGTACGGCAAGGGGGCCGGAACCGGTGCACCCGCCGTACCCACCGCCTCGGGCGGTCAGGTCCCTCGGACCGCGGCGGGGTGGCCGAGATGAATCGTCAACGGCCGGCTCCAACGGTCGGCGCACACCGCTTCGCCGGCCGAGGGTCTCCACGCCGGCGAACCAGAACGCGAGGAGATGGGACCTGTGACCATCCGGGTTGGCATCAACGGCTTCGGCCGCATCGGCCGTAACTTCTTCCGGGCAGTGCTGGCGTCCGGCGCTGACGTGGAGGTCGTTGCGGTCAACGACCTCACCGACAACGCCACGCTCGCCCACCTTGTCAAGTACGACAGCATCCTGGGCCGCCTGCCGCACGAGGTGAAGGCCACCGCCGACGAGATCACCATCGGTGGCAAGAGCATCAAGGCGTACGCCGAGAAGGACCCGGCGGCGCTGCCGTGGGGCGACCTCGGTGTGGACGTGGTGATCGAGTCCACCGGCTTCTTCACGGACGGCACCAAGGCCAAGGCGCACCTCGACGGTGGGGCCAAGAAGGTCATCATCTCGGCGCCGGCCAAGAACGAGGACGTCACCGTCGTGATGGGGGTCAACGAGGGCTCCTACGACCCGGCCAAGCACAACATCATCTCGAACGCCTCCTGCACCACCAACTGCCTGGCCCCGATGGCCAAGGTGCTGCACGACACCTTCGGCATCGAGGGTGGTCTGATGACCACCATCCACGCGTACACCCAGGACCAGAACCTCCAGGACGCGCCGCACAAGGACCTGCGTCGGGCCCGGGCCGCCGCGCTGAACATCGTGCCGACCTCGACCGGTGCGGCCAAGGCCATCGGCCTGGTGCTGCCGGACCTCAAGGGCAAGCTGGACGGGTACGCCCTGCGGGTGCCGATCCCCACCGGCTCGGCCACCGACCTCACCGTCACGGTCGGTCGGGCGACCACGGTGGACGAGGTCAACGCCGCGATCAAGGCCGCCGCCGAGGGTCCGCTGCGGGGCATCCTCACCTACAACGAGGACCCGATCGTCTCCGCCGACATCGTCACCGACCCGGCGTCGTGCATCTTCGACGCGCCGCTGACCAAGGTCATCGGCAACCAGGTCAAGGTCGTCGGCTGGTACGACAACGAGTGGGGCTACTCGAACCGCCTGGTCGACCTCGTCAAGCTGGTCGGTCAGTCGCTGTGAGTGCGAGGAGTGAGCTTGCGAGCCCCGCAGTCACGAACGGGAGGCTAGCTCTGTGAGCATCCGTACCCTCGACGATCTGCTCGCCGAGGGGGTGTCGGGTCGGCGCGTGCTGGTGCGCGCCGACCTGAACGTCCCGCTCGACAAGCAGACCGGTGCCATCACGGACGACGGCCGCATCCGCGCGGTCCTGCCCACCCTGGGTGCGCTCACCGAGGCCGGCGCCAAGGTGATCGTCTGCTCGCACCTGGGCCGGCCGAAGGGCAGCCCGGACCCGCAGTTCAGCCTCAGCCCGGTGGCCGGGCGGCTCGGCGAGCTGCTCGGTGCCCCGGTGCACTTCGCCACCGACACGGTCGGCGAGTCCGCCCAGGCGACCGTGGCGGCGCTGGGCGACGGCGAGGTCGCGCTGCTGGAGAACCTCCGCTTCAACAAGGGGGAGACCAGCAAGGACGAGGCCGAGCGGGGTGCCTTCGCCGACCAGTTGGCCGCCTTCGGTGACGCCTACGTCGACGACGCCTTCGGCGCGGTGCACCGCAAGCACGCCAGCGTGTACGACGTACCGGCCCGGCTGCCGCACGTCGCCGGTCGCCTGGTGCTGCGGGAGGTGGAGGTGCTCTCCACCCTCACCGGCAACCCGGAACGGCCGTACGTCGTGGTGCTCGGCGGCTCCAAGGTCTCCGACAAGCTCGCCGTGATCGAGGCGCTGCTACCCACGGTCGACCGGCTGCTCATCGGCGGCGGCATGTGCTTCACCTTCCTCAAGGCGCAGGGCCACGAGATCGGCACCTCGCTGTGCGAGGAGGAGATGGTCGAGACCTGCCGCAATCTGCTGGAGCGCTCCGAAGGCAAGATCATGCTCCCGGTCGACGTGGTGGCCGCGGACGCCTTCGCCCCGGACGCCGCGCACGACGTGGTGCCGGCCGACGGCATCCCCAGCCACCGGGTCGGCCTGGACATCGGGCCGGAGACGGTGGCCGGCTTCGCCGCCGCCCTGCGGGGCTCCTCGGCCGACGGCCCGGCCAACGCCCGGACGATCTTCTGGAACGGCCCGATGGGGGTGTTCGAGATGGCGGCGTTCGCCAACGGCACCCGGGGGGTCGCCGAGGCGATCGCCGCCTCCGACGCCTTCAGTGTCGTCGGTGGCGGTGACTCGGCCGCTGCGGTGCGGGCCCTGGGCCTGGACGATAAGTCCTTCGGACACATCTCCACCGGCGGCGGCGCCTCCCTGGAGTACCTGGAGGGCAAGACCCTCCCCGGCATCGCGGCTCTGGAGAACTGATGGCGAGCGCCCCTCGCCGGCCCCTGATGGCCGGCAACTGGAAGATGAACCTCAACCACCTGGAAGCCAACCTGCTGGTGCAGAAGTTGGCGGCCAGCCTCACCGAGAAGCAGCTGACCGAGGTGGAGACGGTGGTCCTGCCGCCGTTCACCGACCTGCGTACGGTGCAGACCGTCGTCGAGGGCGACAAGCTGCTGATCGGCTACGGGGCACAGGACCTCTCCGCGCACGCCTCGGGCGCCTACACGGGCGAGATCGCCGGGTCGATGCTGGCCAAGCTGGGCTGCACCTACGTGGTGGTCGGGCACTCCGAGCGGCGGGAGTACCACCGCGAGGACGACGCCCTGGTCGGCGCCAAGGTGCAGGCCGCCCTGGCCAACGGGCTCACCCCGATCCTCTGCGTGGGGGAGGGGCTCGACGTCCGGGAGCAGGGCGGGCAGGTAGCGCACTGCGCCGAGCAGCTCGACGGGGCCCTCAAGGGGCTCTCCGCCGAGCAGGTGACCAAGGTCGTGGTGGCCTACGAGCCGGTCTGGGCGATCGGCACCGGCAAGACGGCCACCCCCCAGGACGCCCAGGAGGTGTGCGGCGCGCTGCGTACCCGGCTCGCCGAGACCTTCGACCAGGGCACCGCGGACCAGGTACGGGTCCTCTACGGCGGCTCGGTGAAGTCGTCGAACGTGGCGTCGATCATGGCCCAGCCGGACGTGGACGGCGCTCTGGTGGGCGGTGCCAGCCTCGACGCCGAGGAGTTCGCGAAGATCTGCCGGTTCCCGGAGCACATCACCGGCTGATCGCTCGCTATCCTTGACTCCGCCCGTCCGCCGGTCGGTGCCGCCGTGCCCGAACTGCCCGGGCGAGGATCGTAACGAGAGGACTGACCCCCGCCATGCCGATCTGGTTCGCCTACACGTTGATCGTGTTGCTGGTCATCACGAGCGTACTGCTCGTCCTGCTTATTCTGCTGCACCGCGGCAAGGGTGGTGGGATGTCCAGCATGTTCGGCGGTGGCGTCAGCTCCAGCCTGGCCGGGTCGTCAGTGGCTGAGAAGAACCTGGACCGCTACACCGTGCTGGTGGGCATCGTCTGGTTCGCCTGCATCGTCGGGCTCGGCCTCTGGCTTCGGTTGCAGGTCGGCGTCTGATCAGGCGCCACTAGTCGTACAATCTGCGCGCGGTCCGTCACCCGACGGGCCGCGCGCACGTCGTTTCACCCGCTGCACCGCGTCGCCCGCCGTCCACCCCTCGACGGCGGTCCCCTCCGACGACAGGAGCGAGCGCCGTGTCGAACGGCAATGTCATCCGAGGCGCCCGAGTCGGGTCCGCGCCGCCCCGCCACCCCGAACGCCACCGGCCGGTGCCGTGCCGCTCGGTCAGCTTCTGGTGCCGCAACGGGCACCGCACCGACATCCGCATCGCTGCCGAGGCGGCGACCCCGCAGCTGTGGGACTGTCCCCGCTGCGGGCTGCCCGCCGGCCCGGACGCCCAGGATCCACCCGGCCGGGTCACCAGCGAGCCGTACAAGACCCATCTGGCGTACGTGAAGGAGCGGCGTACCGACGCCGAGGGGGAGGCGATCCTCGCCGAGGCCCTCGCCGCCCTACGCAACCGGCGTGGCGGGAGCTGAGCGCCGCCTGCACGCCACCGCCTGCCTCAGACCGATGTGTTAAGCGGGGGCCCCTGTACTACGCGAGGCGTTAATAAGGGGCCCCTCCTTTCAGCGGAGGCTGCGGAAGCGGGCGGGGACGTCGGCCGCGGCGGCCCGGTCGAGCAGCCACAGGGTGCGGCTGGTGCCCTGCACCCCGGCGGCCGGGATCTGCACCGGCCCGGCCCCGGCCAGGGCCATCCCGACCGATCGGGCCTTGTCGGCCCCGCTGGCCACCAACCAGACCTCCTCGGCCGTGTTGATCGCCGGCAGGGTCAGGGTGATCCGCACCGGGGGCGGCTTGGGGCTGCCCCGCACCGCGCTGACCGGCCGGCTCTCGTAGTGCACCGGATGCTCCGGGAAGACCGAGGCGACATGGCCGTCCTCGCCCACCCCGAGCATCAGCACGTCGAAGTGGGGGAGTACGGCCGTCCCGGGGCGGGCGGCCCGGGCCAGTTCGGCGGCGTACCGGGCGGCGGCCTCCTCCGGGTCGGCACCGGCGTCCGAGGGCGGCATCGCATGGATCCGCTCCGGTGCCACCGGCACCGCGTCGAGCAGCGCTGCCCGAGCCTGGGTCTCGTTGCGCTCCGGGTCACCGGCGGGCAGGAACCGTTCGTCACCCCACCAGATGTCGACCCGGGACCAGTCCACCGCGTCCTTGGCCGGCAGGGCCGCGACGGCCCGGTAGACCGCGGCGGCTATCCGCCCACCGGTCAGCACCACGGCCGCCTGGCCACGCTCGGCCTGGGCGTCGAGCAACTTCACCACCAACCGCGCCGCGACCGCCTGGGCCAGCAGGTCGGCATCGGCGTGTACGGCGACACTCGCCTCGCTCATGGTGTCCTTCCGCGACCGCCCGGGCGGTCGGTGTAGTGCCCTCTTGCGGGGTGGGCGGTCAGGATTGGGTACTCGTGGAGGCGTGCGCGGTGACCCCGGCCTCGGCCCGCTCCGCGGTGGCCGGGTCCTTCCAGACGTGCACCCGCTGGCTGGGCCGACGGTCCAGGGTGGTCAGTCCGGCGAAGGCACCCAGGGCTTCCGCGTACACCTGGTCGGGGCCGAGTCGGCGCAGCTCCTCGGCCAACTCGTCGCCCAGGGGCCGACGGACCAGGGGCAGGATCCGGTCCTCCTGACCGGTACGCCGGAAGATGGCCACGTTGTCGTCCCGGGTCAGGGTCAGCTCGTCGCCGTTGGCGCAGCGCAGCTGCACCTCACGCATCCGGGGGAACTCCCTGGTCCGCTCCCAGCGTGGCTTGATGCCCAACCGGCTGCGCAACCAGCCGCGCATCAGGGCGGCCGTGGGGTCGCTCGGCGGCGCGATGACGGCCGCCTCGGTCAGCTGGGCCTCCGTGGTGTCGAAGGCCCCGGCCACCACGGCCCGCCACGGAGTGATCCGGGTCCAGGCCAGATCGGTGTCGCCGGGGGCGTAGTCCCGGGCGCGTTGCCGCAGCGCCTCGATCGGGTCGGCGGCCTGGGCCGAGTCGGTGATCCGCCGGTCGGCCACCACCCCCAGGAAGTCGGTGGCGATCTCCATCGGCGGCTCGCCGTGCCACCAGGTCACCACGGGTACGTCCGGCACCAGCAGCGGCATCACCACCGACTCGGCATGCAACGCCAGCCGCCCGTACATCCGCATGACGACGGCCTCGCAGGGGCCCAGTCGCCCGCCTACGACGATCTCCGCGTCCAGCCGGCTGCGGTCCCGTTCCAGGTCGGAGCGGACGACCACCAGCAGTCGGCAGGGGTGCGCGGCGGCGGCGATGGTGGCCGCCGCCTCGGCGTCGCGGACCCGCTTCTCGTCGACCACCACGATCAGGGTCAGGGCCATGCCGCTGGCCACCCCACCGGCGCTGCGCCGCTCCGCGGCGAGCGCCTTGACCACCTCGTTGCCGGTGGTGTCCCACAGTCCGATCAACGCAGCCTCCAGGTTCGCTCGGGGTGTCCGGTCACGCCCGCCGCCAGGCCCGACCCTCGCGGGCCAGCATCTCGTCGGCGGCGCGGGGACCCCACTCGCCGGCCCGGTAGGACTCGGGCTTGGTGCCCTCCCAGGCGTGTTCCAGCGGGTCCACCACGGCCCAGCTCTGTTCGACCTCGGCGGCGTCCGGGAACAGGGTCCGGTCACCGATCAGCACGTCCAGCACGAGGCGCTCGTACGCCTCCGGGCTGGACTCGGTGAAGGCCTCGCCGTACTGGAAGTCCATCGCGATGTCCCGGACCTCCATCGTGGTGCCCGGCACCTTGGACCCGAACTTGAGCACCACCCCCTCGTCCGGCTGGACCCGGATGACGAGTTGGTTGTTGCCGAGCATCTCCATGTCGGTCGTGTTGAACGGCAGGTGGGGGGCCCGCTTGAAGATCACCGCCACCTCGGTCACCCGCCGGGGCAGCCGCTTGCCGGCCCGGATGTAGAAGGGCACCTCGGCCCAGCGGCGGTTCTGGATGCCGAGCCGGACGGCCACATAGGTCTCCGTGGTCGAGGTGGGGGGAACCCCGTCCTCCTCCAGGTAGCCCTTGGCGCGTTGGCCACCGACCCAGCCGGGCAGGTACTGCCCGCGTACGGTGCCCTCGCTGACGTCCTTGGGCAGGGTGATGGCCTTGAGCACCTTGAGCTTCTCGGCCCGGATCTCGTCGGCGTCGAAGCTGGTCGGCTCCTCCATGGCCACCAGGGCCAGCAGTTGCAGCAGGTGGTTCTGCAACACGTCCCGGGCGGTGCCGACGGAGTCGTAGAAGCCGGCCCGGGAGCCGATACCGACATCCTCGGCCATGGTGATCTGCACCGAGTCGACGTACTGCGAGTTCCACAGCGGCTCGAAGAGGCTGTTGGCGAAGCGCAGGGCGAGGATGTTCTGAACGGTCTCCTTGCCCAGGTAGTGGTCGATGCGGAACACGTCCCGCCGGGTGAACACGTCGTCGACCAGGTCGTTGAGGGCCTTCGCCGAGGGCAGGTCGTGCCCGAAGGGCTTCTCGACCACGACCCGACGCCAGCCGCCGCACCGCTCGTTGTCGGCCATGCCGGTACGGGCCAGTTGCTTGAGCACCACCGGGAAGGCGGCCGGCGGGATGGAGAAGTAGAAGGCCGCGTTGCCGTGGATGCCGTGGCTGTCGCGCAGACCGTCCAGGCACTGGTTGAGCCGGTCGAAGGCGGTGTCGTCGTCGAACGAGCCACCGACGAACTTGATGTTGTGTTCCAGGCGCGACCAGACCTCCTCGCGCCAGGGAGTGCGGGCGTGGCTCTTGGCCGCCTCCCGGGCCAGCGAGGCGAAGTCGCCGTCGACCCAGTCACGCCGGGCGAACCCGACGACCACGAAGCCGGGTGGCAGCAGCCCCCGGTTGGCCAGGTCGTAGATGCCCGGCAACAGCTTCTTCTGGGCCAGGTCCCCGGTCACCCCGAAGATCACCAGAGCACAGGGCTCCGGGATCCGGGGTAGTCGCCGGTCCTGCGGGTCGCGCAGCGGGTTCACGCCGCCTCCTCGCTCCGCTCGTCCACATCGTCCATCGTCATGCCCCACAGTGCACCGACCGGCCCGGGCCCGCCGGCAGCACCTCTCAGGAGTACGGCCCACCGGGTACCGGCAGATCAACATCGACCGTACCGGTTGTCTGAAGAACGCTACCCAACCGTGAGCCCTCGGATCACCCCCTCGGATCACCCGCGCCGCCACCGGTCATCGGCGGCGGCGCGGGGGAGACCGGGGTGCCTACGCCTGGGCGGCGCCGCCCGGGTGGCCGGTGCCCTTGGCGGCGGCGACCAGCGACTTGCGTACCCCGTCGAGCAGTTCCTGCCAGCTGGCCTCGAACTTCTCCACGCCCTCACGCTCCAGGGCCTCGATCACGTCGGCCATGTCGACGCCGACCGCGGCCAGCCGCTCGAAGACCTGCCGGGCGTCGTCGTAGGCGTTGGTGACCGTGTCCGGGTGGGTCTCGCCGTGCTCGGCGTAGGCGTGGATGACCGCCTCCGGCATGGTGTTGACCGTGCCGGGGGCGATCAGCTCCTCGACGTAGATGACGTCCCGGTAGTCCGGGTTCTTCGTCGAGGTGGAGGCCCACAGCGGGCGCTGGGGGTGCGCCC
Organism: Micromonospora sp. NPDC047134; assembly: GCF_040643455.1. Classification (NCBI taxonomy): domain Bacteria; kingdom Bacillati; phylum Actinomycetota; class Actinomycetes; order Micromonosporales; family Micromonosporaceae; genus Micromonospora; species Micromonospora sp. NPDC047134. Next base: position 134,020 of record NZ_JBEYUI010000004.1, on the reverse strand, counting down.
CGGCCGCCGCCAGGGCCTGCCAGCGGTCGCTGCCGAAGACCTCGCTGTACCGCTCGTACGCCAGCCGGGCGTTGGCCACGGCGGCCTTGCCGCGCAGGCCCTTGGCCTCCTCCGAGCCGATCTTCTCCAGCCGCTTGTCCACCTCGGTGTCGACCCGGGAGACGAAGAAGGAGGCCACCGAGGCGATCTTGGACAGGTCGTGGCCGTTGGCCCTGGCCTGCTCCATGCCGGCCAGGAAGGCCTCCATCACCTGCGAGTAGCGGTCCAGCCCGAAGATCAGGGTCACGTTGACGCTGATCCCCTCGGCCAGGGTGGCGGTGATCGCCGGCAGGCCGTCCTCGGTAGCCGGGATCTTGATGAACAGGTTCGGCCGGTCGACCAGCCACCACAGCGCCTTGGCCTCGGCCACGGTGCGCTCCGCCTCGTGGGCCAGCCGCGGGTCCACCTCGATGGAGACCCGGCCGTCGACCCCGCCGCTGGCGTCGTACGCCGGGCGCATCACGTCGCAGGCCCACCGCACGTCGTACGTGGTGAGCATGCGGACCGCCTCCTCGACGTCGACCCCCCGCACGGCCAGGTCGCGCAGCTGCCCGTCGTAGGTGTCGGCGTCGCTCAACGCCTTGGCGAAGATCGTCGGGTTGGTGGTCACCCCGACCACGTGCTTCTCCCGGCGCAGCTGGTCCAGCCCGCCGGAGGACAGTCGTACCCGGGAAAGGTCGTCGAGCCAGACCGCCACCTTCGCGGCGGAAAGCTCGCCCAGCCTGTCGGTAGTCATGTGCGCCAACGCTCCCCTCAGTTGCCGGTGGTGAAACCGGTGATGTCCCCGACCCGGGTCAGCGCCGCGTGCGCGGCCGCCACGATCCGGTCGGGGGTGAAGCCGAACTGCTCGAACAGCACCGAGTGCGGGGCGCTGGCGCCGTAGTGCTCCAGGCTCACGCTCTCGCCGCAGTCGCCGACGATCCCGCGCCAGGACATCCCGATGCCCGCCTCCACGCTCACCCGGGCCTTTACCCCGCGCGGCAGCACGGACTCCCGGTAGGCCTCGTCCTGCTCGAAGAACCACTCCTGGCAGGGCATCGACACCACCCGGGTGGGGGTGCCGTCGGCCTCCAGCCGCTCCCGGGCGGTCAGGCAGAGCTGCACCTCGGATCCGGTGCCGATGAGGATCACCTGCGGCTTGCCGTTGGACGCCTCGGCCAGCACGTAACCGCCCTTGGCGACCCCCTCGGCACCGGCCAGCTGGGAACGGTCCAGGGTCGGCAGCGGCTGACGGCTCAACGCCAGGGCGGTCGGCCGGTCGGTGTGCTCCAGGGCCTGCCGCCACGCCCAGGTGGTCTCGTTGGCGTCGGCCGGGCGGACCACGTCCAGACCGGGGATGGCGCGCAGCGCGGTCAGGTGCTCCACCGGCTGGTGGGTCGGGCCGTCCTCGCCGAGACCGATCGAGTCGTGCGTCCAGACGTAGACCACCGGCAGCTTCATCAGCGCGGCCAGCCGCACCGAGGGCCGCATGTAGTCGCTGAACACCAGGAAGGTGCCGCCGTACGGGCGGGTGCCGCCGTGCAGGGCGATGCCGTTGAGGATCGCGCCCATGGCGTGCTCACGGATGCCGAAGTGCAGGGTGCGGCCGTACTCGTGGCCGGGGAACTCCTTGGTGGCGTACTGGCTGGGTACGAAGGAGGGCTCGCCCTTCATCGTGGTGTTGTTGCTCTCCGCCAGGTCGGCGGAGCCGCCCCACAGCTCGGGCAGCACCGGGGCCAGGGCGCCCAGCACCTTGCCGGAGGCGGCCCGGGTGGCCACCCCCTTGGGGTCGGCCGGGAACTCCGGCAGGACCTCCGTCCAGCCCTCCGGCAGGGCCCGGGCGGCCAGTCGGTCGTACAGGGCCCGGCGCTCGGGGTTGGCCTCGGACCAGGCGCCGAAGGCGGTGGACCACTCCTGCTGGGCGGCCTCGCCGCGGCGCAGGGCGCCCCGGGCGTGGGCCAGCACCTCCTCGGCCACCTCGAACGAGACAGCCGGGTCGAAGCCGAGGATCTCCTTGGTGGCGGCCACCTCGTCGGCACCCAGCGCCGAGCCGTGGATCTTGCCGGTGTTCTGCTTGTTCGGCGCCGGCCAACCGATGATGGTGCGCAGGGCGATGAACGAGGGGCGGCTGGTCTCCGCCTTGGCGGCCAGCAGCGCCGCGTACAGCGCCTCGACGTTCTCGTGGTAGTCGCCCTGGTCGGCGTCACCGCTGCGCCAGTCGACCGTCTGCACGTGCCAGCCGTACGCCGCGTAGCGGGCCGCCACGTCCTCGCTCATCGCGATGCGGGTGTCGTCCTCGATCGAGATCTCGTTGTCGTCGTAGATCACGCAGAGGTTGCCCAGCTGCTGGTGCCCGGCCAGGGCGCTGGCCTCGTGGCTGATGCCCTCCTCGATGTCGCCGTCGGAGGCGATGCACCAGATGTGGTGGTCGAACACGGAGTCACCGGGCTCGGTCTCGGGGTCGAACAGGCCGCGCTCGCGGCGGGCCGCCATGGCCATGCCGACGGCGTTGCCCATGCCCTGCCCGAGCGGGCCGGTGGTGGTCTCCACACCCGGGGTGTGCCCGTGCTCGGGGTGCCCCGGGGTGAGCGAGCCCCACTGCCGCAGCGACTTCAGGTCGTCCAGGCTCAGTGGGTAGCCGGCCAGGAAGAGCTGGATGTACAGCGTCAGGCTGGAGTGGCCGGCGGACAGCACGAAGCGGTCCCGGCCGGGCCACGACGGGTCGGCCGGGTTGTGCCGCATGACCCGGTTGAACAACAGGTATGCCGCGGGGGCGAGACTCATCGCCGTACCGGGGTGGCCGTTGCCGGATTTCTCCACGGCGTCCATGGCCAGCACGCGGACGGTGTCCACGGCGCGGCGGTCGAGGTCGGACCAGTCAAGTGCGGGGTGCTCGGGTCGTTTGGCAGCCACGGTGGTTAGTGCTCCTCGGCGAGTTGGGCGGAACCCTCACTGGTGACCCTATCGAGCGTGTCTGAACGTGCGCCCGAGGATCTCAACATGCTGGTCTGTACGGTTCCGGTCGGTTGCCGGGTTCAGCTGCGCGGATCCACCGTCGGTGTGACGGTTGGCACCGTTGCCGGGTCGCCCGGGCAGCCAAAACGACAGCGCGTAGTGTGTGGGGCGGTTGTGTGTCGATCCGCTGGGTCCGACCGTCCCGACCTCCCCTGCCCACGCTGGAAGGTGGCAATCCGTGAGCATGATCACCGAGCGCCCGGTCAGTAACCCTGACGGGGAGTCGCCGGTGCGCTCGGCGGAGGAGTCGCCGGCCCGCTCCCGCGAGGTGCGGGCGGTGGTGGCCGCGTACGTGTCGCTGACCAAGCCGCGCATCGTCGAGTTGCTGCTGGTGACCACCGTGCCGGCGATGATGCTCGCGCACGGCGGCCTGCCCTCGCTGTGGCTGATGGCGGTGGTGCTCGTCGGTGGCTCGCTCGCCGCCGGGGCGGCCAGCGTGCTCAACTGCTACATCGACCGCGACATCGACCAGGTGATGCGGCGGACCAAGCGTCGTCCGCTGCCCGCCCACACGGTGACGCCGCGTAACGCCCTGATCTTCGGTCTGGTGCTGGCGGTGGTCTCGATCGTCTTGATGGCGGCCTTCACCAACCTGCTGGCCGCCGGGCTGACCCTGGCCGCGATCGTCTACTACGACCTGGTCTACACCCTGTGGCTCAAGCGGACCACGGCGGCGAACACCTTCTGGGGCGGAGCGTGTGGAGCCGCCCCGGTGCTGATCGGCTGGGCGGCCGTGACCGGCACCCTGTCCCCGGTGGCCTGGGGGCTGTTCGCGGTGGTCTTCTTCTGGCAGATGCCGCACTTCTATCCCCTGGCGATGAAGTACAGGGACGACTACGCCCGCGCCGGCATCCCGATGCTGCCGGTCGTGGCCTCCGTCCGCCGGGTGAACGCCGAGATCATCCTCTTCGCCTGGCTGACGGTGCTCTCCTCGCTGGCCGTCTGGGCCCTGGGCCTGAGCCCGGTGTACGGGGTGCCGACCGCCGTGGTGGGCGCGATCTTCATCATCGAGGCGCACAAGCTTGCCGGCCGGGCCCGGCGGGGCGAGGCGGTCAAGCCGATGCGGCTGTTCCACTGGTCCACGACCTACCTGACCATCGTCTTCGCCGCCGCCGCCCTCGACGCCCTCCTCTGAGGCGTCAGCCGGGCTCTCGATCAACGCCAGGCTTCTTCTGTGATGCGGTATTCGGTTGTCTGAATTGTCGGCCAATCAGGATTATCGACCAACTCGGGTGATCCGGGTCGTTCGCCCCGGTCTAGCCGGTCGTTGTGGCCGCTTTGGTCCGGGTAAATACGGGCAAAAATCCTCCCGGCCTGCTTAAACCTCGGCGTTATCGGTATCACAAAACGCTTACGGTTCTCCTGCGTACGGCCCCATGTCTGCTTAGGCTTCGCGTTATGGCAGATGGTTCCGATACGACGCTGACGGCTGATCAGACCGCCTCCGGGTCGGCCCCCAACGGGCTGGTCGCGGGCATCAAGTCGTTCGCCGCCGGACACGGCGGGGCGAAGGCGGTCATCGAGTACGTCGGCAAGCGCGGCGCACGGATCGTCCTGGTGGGTTCGGACGGTGCGTGGGGCGACCAGTTCGCACAGGACACGGTCGTCGCCCGGGAGGCCTGCGCGCAGGCCGGAGTAGCCGTGGAGAACGCCTGGGAGCGGGAACTGATGGACCAGATGCGCCCGAGCAACGACCTCTGGCGATCGATGGCCCGACGCACGATGGCCCGTTGAGATAAATTGACCGACCACCACCAGTCGACCCGGGGGGAACCCCGGGTCGCTCTCGTCACCTGCACCGAATTCACCGACCTCGAAGCGGACGATCGCCTGGTGATCGCCCCGCTGGCCGAGCGCGGCATCACGGCCGAACCAGCCGTCTGGGACGACCCGGCCGTCGACTGGGCCGGATACGACCTGGTCGTGCTCCGCTCACCCTGGGACTACATGTCCCGCCACGCCGAGTTCGTCGCCTGGGCCGCCGGGGTACCCCGACTGGCCAACCCGGCCGATGTGGTGCGGTGGAACACCGACAAGCGCTACCTGGACGAGCTCTCCGCCGCCGGGGTGCCCACCGTGCCCACCGGTTGGGTGCTGCCCGGCGAGGACTGGCAACCCCCCGCCGACGACGGCGAGTACGTCATCAAGCCCTCGGTCAGCGCCGGTAGCCAGGACACCGGCCGCTACGACCTGGCCGATCCGGAGCACCGGGAACTGGCCGTTGCCCACGTCCGTCGGCTCGGCGCTGCGGGCCGGATCACCATGATCCAGCCGTACCTGAGTGCGGTGGACACCGTGGGGGAGACCGCCCTGCTCTACTTCGCCGGCCCGCAAGGGCTGGCGTTCAGCCACGCCATCCGCAAGGGGCCGATGCTCACCGGCCCCGACCTGGGTACGGAGGGGCTGTACAAGGCCGAGGAGATCGACCCGCGAACCGCCACCGGGGACCAGTTGGCGGTGGCGGAGCAGACCCTGGCCGCGCTGCCCGGCGGGTCGGACCGACTGCTCTACGCCCGGGTGGACCTGATCCCCGGCCCGGAGGGTGACCCCGTGCTGGTGGAGCTGGAGCTGACCGAGCCCTCCCTGTTCCTCGGCTACGCCGAGGGCGCCCCGGACCGCCTCGCCGAGGCCATCCGCCTCCACCTGACCCGCACCGCCTAGCAGAGGGCGGGCGGCGGAGCCGCGCTGACACGATCCCGGATCGAGTGGCCTTCCTCGCGACCGAAGCCACTCGATCCGGCATCGAGCGTGATCTTGCGGCGGTTCCAGCGCTGGGCCGAGGCTCGGCGCTGGGGCGGGTCAGGCGCTCGCGGCCGCCGGCTCCTGGGTCGGTGTGCCGGTCCGGGTGTGCGGGGCGGTGGGGTCGGGGGCGATCGGGCGACGTTCCCGGATCGACCAGAGCACCGACAGGGTGGCCAGCCAGACCAGGCAGGAGCCGAGCATGTGGGCGCCGACCAGCAGCACCGGCAGGTTGGTGAAGTACTGCACGAAGCCGATCACGCCCTGGGCCAGCTCGACCAGCAGCAGGGTGCGGGCGGCCCGTACCGCCCCGGCCGGGGCGCCGAGGGCGCGCAGCGCCAGCCACAGGCCGACGGTCAGGCCGATCAGCAGGAAGACCAGGTCGGCGTGCACCTGGGAGATGGCCTGCGGGTCCAGGCCGTTGCGGACCGCGTCGGCATCACCGGCGTGCGGGCCGCTGCCGGTGACCAGCACCCCGACGATGATCACCGCCGCGCTGACCACGACCGTGATCCAGGTCAGGGTCCGCAGCGCCGGGGGGACCAGGGCGACCTTCGGGCCCTCGGGTTCGCGCACCTGCCGCCACAGGGCGTACGAGACGAGCAGCAGCAGCATCGAGACCACGAAGTGGATGCCGACGACCGAGGGGTGCAGCTGGGTGCGTACGGTGATGCCGCCGATCACGGCCTGCGCCACGATGCCCAGCACGACGCCCAGCGCGAGGGACAGCGCGCCCCTTCGACGCGGGCGGTGCGCCAGGACGGCCAGCAGGGTGGCACCGGCGATCGCCACCAGGACGAAGGTCAGCAGCCGGTTGCCGAATTCGATCACCCCGTGCATGCCCATCTCGGCGGTCGTGGTGTACGAATCATCGGTGCACCTGGGCCAGGTGGGGCAGCCGAGGCCCGAGGCGGTCAGCCGGACCGCCCCGCCGGTGACGACGATCACCACGTTGGCGACGATGTTGGCGAACGCCAGGCGGCGGAGCAGCGTGGTGGAGACCGAGAACCGGGCAGGTGGCTTCACGGAGCGAATCCTACGCACCGTAGTTGTTCCCGATCGGGTGACTCCGCCCGATCGGTGGTTCGGATCACCGGTACCCCGTTTGCAGGGCCTGGTTGAATTACGTAACGTGGGCGTTGTGAAAAAGGCGGCAGGGCTCCCTGAGCACCCGCCGGCGGGCGATTCGGCCGCCGGTCGTACGGTGCCGCCCGCCTCCGCCCGCCCGGCCGGCGAGGGTGCTTCCAGCGCCGACCTGTCGACCCGCGACCGGGTCACCCAGCTGCTGCTGGAGCGCCGCGCCGCCACCGCGGCCCAACTGGGCGGCGCGCTGGGGCTCAGCCCGGCGGCGATCCGCCGGCACCTCGACGCGATGCTCGCCGACGGCGACGTGATCGCCCGCGAGCAGACCGTACGCGGTCACCGGGGACGGGGCCGACCGGCCAAGGTCTTCCTGCTGACGGACGCCGCCCGTAGCCGCTGTGGCACCCACCACTACGACAACATGGCCACCGCCGCGCTGCGCTGGATCGCGCGTACCGGGGGACCGGAGGCGGTGGAGCAGTTCGCCGCCGAGCAGGTGGCCGCCCTGGAGGCCCGCTGCCGGGCGGCCCTGGCCGACGCCGGGGACGACCCGATGGCCCGCGCGGAGGCACTCGCCGCCGCGCTGACGGCCGAGGGTTACGCTGCCAGTGCGTCCACGATCGCCTCCGGCGGCCAGCTCTGCCAGCACCACTGCCCGGTGGCACACGTGGCCGCCGAGTTTCCCGCGCTGTGCGAGGTCGAGACCACGGTGATCTCCCGCCTGGTCGGCACGCACGTGCAGCGCCTGGCCACCATCGCGCACGGTGACGGGGTGTGCACCACGCACATTCCCGGTTCGCCGCCTGCCCAGTCCGGTATGACCGTCACCACTGTGAGGACAGATAGATGACCGAGCAGATCGTCCAGCCCCTGACCCAGGAGGAGCAGCTAGCCGCCCTGGGCAACTACGAATACGGCTGGGCCGACCCGGACGTCGCCGGGGCTGCGGCCCAGCGTGGCCTCAACGAGGCGGTGGTGCGGGACATCTCGGCCAAGAAGAACGAGCCGGCCTGGATGCTCGACCTGCGGCTGAAGGGCCTGCGGCTGTTCGAGCGCAAGCCCATGCCGGCCTGGGGCGCCGACCTTACCGGGATCGACTTCGACAACATCAAGTACTTCGTCCGGTCCACCGAGAAGCAGGCCACCAGCTGGGAGGACCTGCCCGAGGACATCAAGAACACCTACGACAAGCTGGGCATCCCGGAGGCGGAGAAGCAGCGGCTGGTCGCCGGGGTCGCGGCGCAGTACGAGTCCGAGGTGGTCTACCACAAGATCCGCGAGGACCTGGAGGAGCAGGGTGTCGTCTTCCTGGACACCGACACCGCCCTCAAGGAGCACGAGGACATCTTCAAGGAGTACTTCGGCACGGTGATCCCGGTCGGCGACAACAAGTTCGCCGCCCTGAACACCTCCGTGTGGTCCGGCGGCTCGTTCATCTACGTGCCGAAGGGCGTGCACGTGGAGATCCCGCTGCAGGCCTACTTCCGGATCAACACCGAGAACATGGGCCAGTTCGAGCGGACCCTGATCATCGTCGACGAGGGTGCCTACGTGCACTACGTCGAGGGCTGCACCGCCCCGATCTACTCCTCGGACTCCCTGCACAGCGCGGTCGTCGAGATCATCGTCAAGAAGAACGCCCGCTGCCGCTACACCACCATCCAGAACTGGTCGAACAACGTCTACAACCTGGTCACCAAGCGCGCGGTGTGCCACGAGGGCGCGACCATGGAGTGGATCGACGGCAACATCGGCTCCAAGGTGACCATGAAGTACCCGGCGGTCTACATGACCGGCGAGCACGCCAAGGGCGAGGTGCTCTCGGTGGCCATGGCCGGCGAGGGGCAGCACCAGGACGCCGGGGCCAAGATGGTGCACGCGGCGCCGCACACCAGCAGCACCATCGTGTCCAAGTCGATCGCCCGGGGCGGCGGCCGGACCTCGTACCGGGGCCTGGTGCAGGTGCTGGAGGGTTCGCACAGCAGCGCCAGCACGGTCAAGTGCGACGCCCTGCTGGTGGACACCATCTCCCGCTCGGACACCTACCCGTACGTCGACATCCGTGAGGACGACGTCTCGATGGGGCACGAGGCCACCGTCTCCAAGGTCAGCGAGGACCAGCTCTTCTACCTGATGAGCCGGGGCCTGAGCGAGGACGAGGCGATGGCGATGATCGTGCGTGGCTTCATCGAGCCGATCGCCAAGGAACTGCCGATGGAGTACGCCCTGGAGCTCAACCGCCTGATCGAGCTGCAGATGGAGGGCGCGGTCGGCTGACCCGCCCGGCGGGCCGGTACCTCCGGCCCGCCATCCCAGCACCTTCACCGTCGTCGCAAGAACAGACCAAGGACGAGATGACTATCCAGGCTTCCGCGCCGCCGACCACCAAGTCGCAGGCGCTGCGCTCGTACGACGTCGCCGACTTCCCGGCCCTGACCGGCCTGGAGGAGGAGTGGCGTTTCACCCCGCTCAAGCGGCTGCGCGCTCTGGTCGGCGACGACCGGGTCGCCACCGGCACGGTCCGGCACGAGTACGCCGACCTGCCCGAGGGCGTGACGGTGGAGCGGATCAGCCGCGACGACCAGCGGGTCGGTAGCGTGCTGACCCCCGTCGACCGGGTCAGCGCGCTGGCCTACGGCGGCTTCGCGCAGGCCCTGCTGGTGCGGGTGGCCCAGGACGCGGTGATCAGCGGTCCGGCCCTGCTGCGGGTGGTCGGCGAGGGCAGCGAGGGGGTGGCCTTCGGGCACACCTTCGTCGAGGTGGGCCGGTTCGCCGAGGCGATCCTGGTGCTGGAGCAGGTGGGCTCGGCGACCCTGGCCGACAACGTCGAGGTGACCGTCGGGGACGGGGCGAAGCTGACCCTGGTCACGGTCGCCGACTGGGCCGACGACGCCGTGCAGGCCCAGCACCTGAAGGTGAAGCTGGGCCGCGACGCCCGGGTGCTGCACGTGCAGGTGACCCTCGGCGGTGACCTGGTCCGGCAGTACACCACGGTGGAGTACACCGACCGGGGTGGCGAGGCCGAGCTGTACGGGGTCTACTTCGCCGACTCCGGCCAGCACCTGGAGCACCGTCAGCTGGTCGACCACACCGTGCCGGACTGCCGCAGCTACGTCGGCTACCGGGGCGCGTTGCAGGGTGACAGCGCCCGTACGGTCTGGGTGGGTGACGTGCTGATCCGGGCCGAGGCCACCGGCACCGACACATACGAGATCAACCGGAACCTGCTGCTCAGCGACGGTGCCCGGGCGGACTCCGTACCGAACCTGGAGATCGAGACCGGCGAGATCGCCGGCGCCGGCCACGCCAGCGCCACCGGCCGTTTCGACGACGAGCAGCTGTTCTACCTGATGGCCCGGGGCATCCCGGAGGCCGAGGCCCGTCGCCTGGTGGTGCGGGGCTTCTTCGCCGAGCTGCTGAACAAGATCCCGGTCGAGGAGCTGCGCGAGCGGCTGGGGGAGGCCATCGAGGCGCGGCTGGCCAAGGCGGGCGCCTGATGATCCGGATCTGTGCGGTCGAGGATCTGCCGAAGGGCACCGCGATCAGCGCCGACGTCGAGGGCACCCAGATCGCTCTGGTGCACGGTGAGGACGACCGGTTCTACGCCGTGCACGACGAGTGCTCGCACGCCGCCGTGGCCCTCTCCGAGGGCGAGGTGTCCGGCTGCACGCTGGAGTGCTGGCTGCACGGCTCCCGCTTCGATCTGCGTACCGGCGAGCCGACCGGCCTGCCCGCGACCGAACCCGTTCCTGTCTACCCCGTCGAAGTCCGCGACGGCGACATCTACCTTCCCGTGGGCGACGACGGCCGCCCGCAGCCGAGCAATGGAGTGACCCGATAATGAGCACCCTGGAGATCCGTGACCTGCAGGTGTCGGTCAAGCTGCCCGAGGGTGAGCTCAAGCCGATCCTGGCCGGTGTCGACCTGACCGTCCGCTCCGGCGAGACCCACGCCATCATGGGCCCGAACGGCTCTGGCAAGTCGACCCTGGCGTACTCGATCGCCGGGCACCCGAAGTACGAGATCACCGGCGGTTCGGTGACCCTCGACGGTGTCGACGTGCTGGAACTCTCCGTCGACGAGCGGGCCCGCGCCGGTCTCTTCCTGGCCATGCAGTACCCGGTCGAGGTGCCGGGCGTGTCGGTGGCGAACTTCCTGCGTACCGCCAAGACCGCGATCGACGGCGAGGCGCCGAAGCTGCGTACCTGGGGCGGTGAGCTGCGCGGGGCGATGGAGCGCCTGCACATGGACCCGGCCTTCGCCCAGCGCAACGTCAACGAGGGCTTCTCCGGTGGTGAGAAGAAGCGGCACGAGATCGTGCAGCTGGAGCTGCTCAAGCCGAAGATCGCCATCCTCGACGAGACCGACTCCGGCCTGGACGTCGACGCGCTGCGCGTGGTCAGCGAGGGCGTGAACCGGGTGCGCGACACCGGCGACACCGGCCTGCTGCTGATCACCCACTACACCCGGATCCTGCGCTACATCAAGCCGGACTTCGTGCACGTCTTCGTGGCCGGCCGGATCGTCGAGCAGGGCGGCCCGGAGCTGGCCGACAAGCTCGAGGAAGAAGGCTACGAGCGGTACGCGGCCGGGGCCGGTTCGGCGCGGGCCTGACCTCCAAGGAAAGGCTGGTCACGACGATGACCACCATCGCGATCCCGCCGGGGATGCCGCAGTACGACGACGTACCGCGCTTCGACGTGGCGGCGGTACGCGCCGACTTCCCGATCCTGGGTCGGGAGATCAACGGCCATCCGCTGGTCTACCTCGACAGCGCCAACACCTCGCACAAGCCGCGTCAGGTGCTCGACGTGCTGCGCGAACACTACGAGCGGCACAACGCCAACGTGTCCCGGTCGGTGCACACACTGGGCACCGAGGCCACCGAGGGATACGAGGCGGCTCGGGCGAAGGTCGCCGGCTTCGTCAACGCGCCCAGCGTCGACGAGGTGGTGTTCACCAAGAACTCCACCGAGGCGATCAACATCGTGGCGTACGCCTTCTCCAACGCCTCGCTGCGCCCGGACGCCGACCCTCGGTTCCGGCTCGGCCCCGGTGACGAAATCGTCATCTCGGAGATGGAGCACCACTCGAACATCGTGCCGTGGCAGTTGCTGGCCGAGCGCACCGGCGCGACGCTGCGCTGGTTCCCGGTCACCGAGCAGGGCCGGCTGGACGAGTCGGGGTTGACGGAGCTGGTCACCGAGCGGACGAAGATCGTCTCGCTGGTGCACATGTCCAACATCCTCGGCACGGTCAACGCCACCGCGCGGATCACCGCCCGGGTGCGTGAGGTCGGCGCGCTGCTGCTGTGGGACTGCTCGCAGTCCGTGCCGCACATGCCGATCGACGTGGTCGACCTGGACGCGGACTTCATCGTCTTCACCGGGCACAAGATGTGTGGTCCGACCGGCATCGGGGTGCTGTGGGGGCGGGGGGAACTGCTCGCCGCGATGCCGCCGGTGCTCGGCGGCGGCTCGATGATCGAGACGGTGAGCCTGGCCGGCTCGACCTTCGCCGCGCCGCCGACCCGGTTCGAGGCGGGCACCCCGCCGATCGCCGAGGCGGTCGCCCTGGGCGCGGCCGTGGACTACCTCACCGCGCTGGACATGCGGGCCATCCAGTGGCACGAGAAGCAGTTGACCGCGTACGCCCTGGATGCTCTGGGTAGCGTGCCCGGCCTGCGGATCTTCGGCCCGGAGGTGCCGGTGGGCCGGGGTGGCACGATCTCCTTCGCCCTCGGCGACGTGCATCCGCACGACGTCGGGCAGGTGCTCGACTCCCTGGGGGTGCAGGTGCGGGTGGGTCACCACTGTGCCCGGCCGGTCTGCACCCGGTTCGGGGTGCCGGCGATGACCCGGGCCTCGTTCTACCTCTACACCACCACGGAGGAGATCGACGCCCTGGTGGCGGGCCTGGAGCAGGTGCGGAAGGTATTCGGCTGATGCAGCTTGAATCGCTCTACCAGGAGATCATCCTGGATCACTACAAGCACCCGCAGGGGCGGGGGCTGCGCGACCCGGTGGAGCCGACCGACCGGGTGGCCGAGGCGCACCACGTCAACCCCACCTGCGGTGACGAGGTGACCGTCCGGGTGGCCACCGACGGCGAGGTGCTGCACGACGTGTCGTACGACGGGATGGGCTGTTCGATCAGCCAGGCGTCCGCGAGCGTGCTGCACGAGTTGCTGACCGGCCGGGAGGCGGGGGCGGCATTCCAGGTGCACGAGGCGTTCGTGGCGCTGATGTCCGGCCGTGGCCAGGTCACGCCGGACGAGGAGGTGCTCGGCGACGGGGTGGCGTTCGAGGGCGTAGCCCGCTATCCCGCCCGGGTCAAGTGCGCGTTGTTGCCGTGGATGGCGTTCAAGGACGCCGCGGCACGCGCCGGTGTGGGCGCGAGCCCGACGGAGGTGAAGGCATGACCGAGGAAACCAGCACGCCGGAGTCGGGCGCCGTGGCGACCGAGCCCGCCGCGACCCCCGCCGCCGACGGTGTCACGCCGGCAGCGCGCAGCAAGGCCGCCGTCGCCGACGTCGAGGAGGCCATGAAGGACGTCGTCGACCCGGAGTTGGGCATCAACGTGGTCGACCTCGGCCTGGTGTACGGGGTGCACGTCGACGACGAGAACGTGGCCACCCTGGACATGACCCTGACGTCGGCGGCCTGCCCGCTCACCGACGTGATCGAGGACCAGGCCCGCCAGGCGCTGACCACCGGCCCGGGTGGGGGTCTGGTCAACGACATTCGGATCAACTGGGTCTGGCTGCCGCCGTGGGGCCCCGACAAGATCACCGACGAGGGTCGGGACCAGCTCCGCTCCCTCGGCTTCAACGTCTGAGCGTACGCACCAGCGCCCGGAGAGCCGGCTGATGGCCGGATTTCCGGGCGCTGTGCTGTCCGCAGGTCAGTCGCGGACACGGCGTCGGGTCAGGTCACAGGGTCAACCCCCAGCTGTCCAGGTAGCCGGTGTCCAGGGAGGCGGAATCCTGGACCCGCAGCTTCCAGGCACCGTTGGCGGCCTTGCCGGACAGGTTCCGGGTGTAGGTCTGGAAGATGTTGTCGGCGCTGCTGCCGGTGCGGTTGTGCAGCACGTACGCGGTGCCGTCCGGGGCGATGAGCGACACGGTCAGGTCACCGATCCAAGTGTGGTAGATGCGTACCTCGACGATGCTGGTGGCGCTGGCGTTGCGTCCGCATCCGTGGATCACGACGGTGCTCTCGATTGTGGCGTTGTCGTTGATCGGGTGGTCGGTGGCATTGGTCTGGGTGCAGCCGGGCGGACCGTTCACGGTGAGGGCGAAGGTGGCGCCCTGCGAGGTCTCCGGTCCGGTGCCGACCACGGTCAGCGTGTAGAGACCGGGCACGGTCGTGGCGGCGGTGCTCAGGGTCAGCGTGGCGGTGCCACCGGAGGTGACGGCGGCCGGGCTGAAGCCGGCGGTCACCCCGGCCGGCAGGCCGCTGACGCTCAGCGCGACGCTGTGCGGCGTACCGACCGTGGTGGTGGTGTTGACCGTGACCGTGGTCGACCCGCCCGGGGCGACGGCGCCGGCACCCGGGGTGAGCGTGAGGCCGAAGTCCTGGGTGGGCGGCACGATGTTGCCGGTGTAGAGCAGCTTGTTCGGTGAGCCGGTGCCGGGGTTGGTCACCACGTTGTTGGTGGCGTCGTTGACCAGCAGGTCGCGGATCTGCTGCGGGGTGTAGCCGGGGTTGGCGGCCAACGCCAGGGCCGCCGCCCCGGCGACGTGTGGGGCCGCCATCGAGGTGCCGTTGATGGTGTTGGTCGCGGTGTCGCTGCCGATCCAGGCCGAGGTGATGCTGCTGCCCGGGGCGAAGATGTCCAGGCAGGTGCCGAAGTTGGAGTAGCTGGCGCGGGCGTCGGTGTTTGTGGTGGCGCCGACGGTGATCGCGGCCGGGGTGCTGGCCGGCGAGTAGTTGCAGGCGTTGGCGCTGCTGTTGCCGGCCGCGATGGAGTAGACCACGCCGTCGGCGATGGAACGGTTGACCGCGTCGTTGGTGGCCTGGTCGTAGCCGCCGCCGAGGCTCATGTTGGCCACCGCGGGCTCGCCCGGCTGGTGGTCTGCGGTGACCCAGTCGATGCCGGCGATCACCTGCGCGTAGGTGCCGCCGCCGCTGTTGTCCAGGACGCGTACGCCGACCAGGGTGACTCCCTTGGCCACTCCGTACGCGGTGCCGCCGACCGTGCCGGCCACGTGGGTGCCGTGCCCGTTGCCGTCGTCGGCACTGCCGCCGTCGATGGCGTCGAATCCGGTGACCGCCCGCCCGCCGAAGTCGGAGTGGGAGAACCGGATTCCGGTGTCGATGATGTACGCGGTGACACCGGTGCCGTCGTTGGGGTAGGTGAAGCTGTTGTTCAGCGGCAGGGCCCGTTGGTCGACGCGGTCCAGACCCCAGGAGGGGGTGGGGGACTGGGTGCCGGCGATCGATACGGTGCGGTTCTGCTGGACGTACTCGACGGAGGGGTTGGCGGCCAGCCGCTTGGCGGCCCGCTCGGACAGCCGCACCTCGAAGCCGCGTAGCGCGTCGCGGTAGGTACGGGCGACGCTGCCGCCGTGCTTGTCGGCGAGCGACTTGGCGGTCGCCCCGACCTGTGCCCGGCTCACCGCACTGTCCTTCAGCACGACGATGTACGAGCCGGCGACGGCGCTTCGGTCGTCGGCGTGCATGATCCGACCCTGCGCCGGTTCGGCGTTCGCTGGTGCGGCGAACGCCAGGGTGGTGAGCGCCGCAGTGGCGGTGAGTCCGAGGCGCCCGAGGCGCCGGGGTGGCCGGGAGAAGATCATCTCCCGCCTCCTTTCCGATGCACGGCCAGCCTGTTTGTGACAGGCCCACCGGTGACTGTGGAACTGGCTGACATGGATGCTAAGGCCAAAACATCTAGAGATTTAGATATGTGATTTAGCTTGCCTGTCCCGTACTCTGGGTCGGTTGTCATCCAGGATCTCCGGTCGGCAGCCGTTAACACGATAGAAATCACGGCGATTGCCATCGCCGTCCGAAAGGTTTACGCGATGCAAGCGTTTTGGTCTTGCGTCGAAGCTGGTCGACGCAGAGGCTCCACATAGGGTGGTCCGCTCCCGATGCTGCGGCCCGGCGGGTAGCAGGTGGACTGGCGGCCAGTTTCTGCCCTGTTCAGGGGATGTTTGACTCTCGCTGTCCGCTTAGGGTGCTGTCAGATCCGTAGATCATTCACGCCTGTCCCGTGGACCCGGGCAGGCGTGGTCGGTCTCACCCCTCCATCAACAGGGAGCTGACTTGAGGACCCCCCTCACCCACCCATCGGGTGGTCGGTCGATCCACGGCCGGTCACGCCGTGGTCGACTGGCCGCATTCCTGGCAACCGTGATGACCGCGGCGTTGCTGCCGGTCCTGGCGGCACCGGCGCCCGCTTCCGCAGCACCCTCTGCCGAGGGACCGTGGCGGAAGGTGGACGGCAAGCCCGCCGCGACCAAGTCCGGCCGAGCGGCCGCGATCAAGGCGAAGCGGCTCAGTGCCTACACTCTCGACCGTGCCGGCATCAAGGGCGTGCTGGACCAGGCCCCGACGGAGAACCGCCGGGCGTTGCGCCAGCTCAAGAAGGTGGTGTCACTGCCCGCGCCGGATGGCACCTTCCAGCGCTTCGAGCTGGTCAAGTCGCCGGTGATGGAGGCCGGCCTGGCCGCCAAGCATCCGGAGATCACCACGTACGCGGGTAAGGGCCTGGACGACCCGACCGCGACGATCCGGGCGGACCTCACCCCGCTCGGCTTCCACGCCTCGATCCGCTCGGCCGAAGGCGCCTGGTACATCGACCCCCTCTACGAGCGCGACCAGAGCCTGTACGCGAGCTACTTCGCCCGGGACCTGGAGGACCGGCACGGCGACTTCGTCGAGCGGGAGGACGTCGAGACGGCGGCCCACGCCCTGCACGACGAGATCCACGAGGCGCTCGACGAGCCGGTGGCCGGCCCGCGAGTGAACCTGCGCACCTACCGCCTCGCGTTCGTCACCGACCCGACGTACGCCAACTACTTCGGTGCGGAGAACGTGACCGCGGCGAAGGTGACGTTGATCAACCGGGTGAACCAGATCTACGAGGACGAGACCGCCATCCGGCTCGTCCTGGTCAACGACACTGACAAGACCAACCTGAACACCCCGGCCCTGGCCACCGAGCCGAACGGCCCGTGCGGCTCGGCGCCGTGCTACACCCCGGCCCAGGTCGCCGGGTGCAGCGGCGGCCTGCTGAACCGCAACCGGATCGTGCTCGGCCAGATCATCGGTGCCAGCAACTACGACGTCGGCCACATCGGCCTCGGCCTCAGCGGCGGCGGCATCGCCGGTCTCGGCGTGGTCGGCGGCGACGGCAAGGCCCGTGGCTGCACCGGCCTGCCGAACCCGGTCGGTGACTACTTCGCGGTCGACTACGTGGCACACGAGATCGGTCACCAGTTCGCCGGCAACCACACCTTCAACGGCAACCAGCACAACTGCTCCGGTGGCAACCGCAGCGCTGCCAACTCGTACGAGCCGGGCAGCGGTTCGTCGATCATGGCGTACGCCGGCATCTGCCGGCAGGACAACCTCCAGCCGCACACCGACCCGTACTGGTCGCACCGCACCTTCACCGAGATCACGAACTTCGTGACCGCGAACCGGCCGGCCATCAACGAGGTGCAGACGGTGTCGCTGATCGGCTTCGACACCGACGGTGACTCGTTCACCGTCAACTACGGTGGCGTCGACTCGGCGCCGATCGTGCGCGGGGTCAACTACACCACCGCCGGGATCAAGGCGGCGATCGAGTCCATCGCCGGTTGGCCGGCGGGGGCCACGGTCAACGTGGCCGCCTTCGGTGGCAGCGGCGCGCTCAACGACACCGGCTTCCAGGTCACCTTCACCGGCGCCCTGGCCGCCACCAACGTCGCCCCGCTCACCCTGACCAACCTCAACGAGGTCACCGGCTTCGTCGGCGAGACCGCCAAGGGTGGTGCCATCGACAACGGTGGGTACCTGGTCGAGCAGACCGCCAACCACGCTCCTGTGGTCACCGTGCCGGCCAACGTCACCATCCCGGTGCGTACCCCGTTCGCCCTCACCGGCAGCGCCACCGACGTCGACGGTGACACACTCACCTACCTGTGGGAGCAGAACGACCGGGGCGGCAGCGCCGGTACCGCGCTGATGAACAACACCAAGACCAACGGCCCGCTGTTCCGGGTCTTCGGCGAGCCGGCGTGGGTGTCCCCGGAGGACGCGCTGAAGTACCACTCGCCGGGCCAGAACGCGGTGACCACGAACTCCACCCGGGTCTTCCCGGACATGTCGCAGATCCTGGTGGGCAACACCAACGCCAAGACTGGTGCCTGCCCGACCGCTCCGGCCCCGCCGACCAGCGGTAGCGCCTCGAACGTCCCGCCGGAGATCCTGGACTGCTACTCGGAGTTCCTGCCCACCCGCGACTGGGTCGGCTTCAACAACGACCGTACGCTGAACTTCAAGCTCACCGCCCGTGACGGTCGCCTCGGCGGTGGCGGCGTCGGCAGCGCCAACGTCGCGCTGACCCTGGCGCCGGACGCCGGGCCGTTCCTGGTCACCTCGCAGGCCGCCGCCACCACCGTCGACGGTGGCTCGGCGCAGGCCGTGACCTGGGACGTCGCCGGCACCGACGCGGCACCGGTGAACACCGGCAACGTGAAGATCACGCTGTCGGTCAACGGTGGCGAGACCTTCCCGTACGTGCTGGCCGAGAGCACCCCGAACACCGGTACCGCGACGGTGAACCTGCCGAACGTGGCCACCGACAAGGCCCGGATCAAGATCGAGGCGGTCGGCAACGTCTTCTTCGCCGTCAACGACGCCGAGTTCACCATCCGGTCTGCGCCCGAGGTGTCCCACGACGCCCCGGCCGGCGGGGTCAGCGTGCAGTACAGCGACGCGCTCGCGCCGACGGTGACGATCCGGGCGACCGACGGCGACACCGCCGGTTCGGCGCTCACCGCCTCCGCCACCGGCCTGCCGGCCGGTCTGGTGCTGACCGTGGGCGCCACCTCCGGTGCGGACACCCGACCCGGCACCCGCACCTGGACGGTCACCGGCACCACTGCGGCGGCACCGGGTGACTACCCGGTCACCGTCACCGTGACCGACGGCTCCGGCCTGGTCGGCAGCACCGCCTTCACCATCCGGGTGACCCCGGAGAACGCGGCGGCCACCTGGGCCGGGGACACCCTGGTGAGCACCGCCACCAGCGGTGCCGCCGGCAGCGCCCTGCTGCGGGCCGTCCTGCGGGACAGCTCGGTGCTCCCGTCGACGACCGACACCACCGCCGGCGACCTGCGCAACGCCACGGTCACCTTCACCGCGAGCGGTGCGACCCTCTGCACCGCTGCGGTGCAGTTGCTCGGCACGGCCACCACCACCGGCTCGGCGGCCTGCACGGCCACCCTGCCGGCGGGCACCCACACCGTCACCGCGACGGTCGGCGGCCACTACACCGGCAGCACCACCGCCACGGTGCGGGTGGCCGTCTCCGACGGCGGCTTCCTCACCGGTGGTGGCCACTTCACCGCCGGTCGGTCCGCCGGGGCCTACCCGGCCGACCGGAACTCGAAGGTCTCGGTGGAGCTGAACGCCAAGCCGGCCACGAGCAAGAAGGCCGCCTCCGGCAAGGCCGACATCGAGTTCCGCTCCGGCGGCAAGACCTACACGATCAAGGCCACCACGGTCGCCGGCGGTGGGATCACCTCCGCGGGCAACCGGGCCGACCTGCGCTACCAGGCCAGCCTGTACGACAGCAAGGGCAAGCTGGTCGCCAGCGGCCTGACGCTGGCGGTGACGGTGACCGACCGGGGCGCCCCCGGGCGCAACGACTCCGTCGGGCTCACCCTGTGGCAGGGCGGTGTCCTGCTCTCCTCGTCCGACTGGACGGGCACGGGGACCGGCGAGGTCAACCTGACCGGCGGCAACCTCACGGTGCACTGACCGACAGGTGACTGACGCGGGAGGACACCACCTCAGGTGTCCTCCCGCGTTACCGTTTTCCGGCCGGCGTGCCGGCCCGGCCTGGCAGGCGGCCACGGCCCTCAGGCCGGTGTCTCGGCGTGGAGTTCGGCGTGCCCGGCGGTGTCGGGGGCCGTCCCGCGCGCCGGGGCCGCCGCCCGGTGTCGTACGGTCGGGGCATGAGCAGTCGACCCGCCGCCGGAGGGGGCCGGTGGGTCGAGGTCGACCCGCCCCGCCTGACCCGCTGGGTCGCCGGCTTCGCCGAACGGCACGGCCCGCCGTCCACCACGATCGAGGAGTACGGCCTGCTGTTGTCGGCACCGGACGGTGCCACCGCCGAGCTGCACACCCCGCCCGGCGCGCCCGCGACACCGGATCTGGAGACCTTCGCCGCGCAGGCCGTCGCGCCCCGCCGGATCGGGCTGCTGCTGGCCCGCAAGGGCGCGGTGGCCGTCGGCATAGCCGAGGGGGAACAGTTGCCGGTGCACAAGGTGGACACCCGGTACGTGCAGGGGCGTACCGCCGCCGGTGGCTGGTCGCAGCAGCGCTTCGCGCGGCGGCGGGACAACCAGGCGAAGGCGGCCCTGGGCGAGGCGGCGGACCTGGCGGTGCGGCTGCTGTTGCCGGAGGCCGACCGCCTGGCCGCGCTGGTCGTCGGCGGTGACCGGCGGACGGTGGACGGCATTCTCGCTGACCGCAGACTCGCTCCGCTGGCCGGGTTGCGCGCCGAGCGGCTGCTCGACGTTCCCGAGCCCCGGTACGCGGTGCTGCAGGACGCGGCCATCGCCGCCCGCGCGGTCCGCATCCTCGTCCGCGACCCCGCCTGACCGCACAACGACGGCGGCGATTCTGCTGGAACGGCGGAAGATGAGGGTGGCCTCGCTGTGTACCCGTGACGGCTGGCTTGCCATGATCGAACCGGGGGTTGAGGCGTGCCACGAACTGGACGGCGGCTACGGCAGACGCGCATCGAGAAATGACGGGCCTTCCTGGCTGCTCCGTTGGCTCTGCTGATCCTCGCGGTGTCCGGCGGGTGCCAGTGGCCACCCTCGATCGTGTACGTCACGGTTACCGATCCGGTCTGGTCGAGCGACGGGTGGGTGTACTTCCTGCGGGAAGAGGCATCCAACGGCAGGCAGTGTGGCGGCAGCAGTCGACACAGCTGTCCGGGGAACGTGTTCTGGATCAAGCTGCTCCCACGTCGGTCTGCGGCGGCGGATGGTGAGGAGGCGTACCATCCCAGTTCGTCACCGGATGGCAAGAGCTTCGTCTATGTCGAAGACCTTCGTCGGCTGAAGTTCGGCTCACTTCCTGCCGTCGCATAGCTGGTTCAGTGGGGGTGTCGGACACCGTTCGACACCCCCACCCCAGATGTCAGACCGCGCCGCTGAAGGTGTCGCAGGAGGCCGGGTCGCCGCTTTCGTAGCCCCGGTTGAACCAGCGCTTGCGGTCGGCCGAGGAGCCGTGGGTGAACTCGTCCGGGTTCACCGGCCGGTTGGCCCGCTCGGAGATGGCGTCGTCGCCGATCGCCTCGGCGGTGTCGATGGCCTCGGCGATGTCCCGCTCGGTGATGCTGGTGAAGATCTTCTGACCCTGCTCGTCGGCGGTGCCGGTGGCGTTCTTGGCCCAGGCGCCGGCGAAACAGTCGGCCTGCAACTCCAGCCGTACGGACAGCTCGTTGGCCGCTCCCGGGTCGCGCTGCTGGGCGCGGCGGACCTGCTCGTTGGTGCCGAGCAGGTTCTGCACGTGGTGGCCGTACTCGTGGGCCAGCACGTACGGCTGGGCGAACTCGCCGGTGGCGCCGAGTTGCCCGGCCAGCACCTCGTAGAAGCTCAGGTCGATGTAGACCAGGGAGTCGGCCGGGCAGTAGAAGGGTCCGACCCCGGAGTCGGCCGAGCCGCAGGCGGTGTTGACGGCCTGGTCGAAGAAGACCGTACGGGTGGGCCGGTACTGCTCGCCGAAGGCCTCCGGCAGGGCGGTACGCCAGTACGCCTGGATCGAGTTGACGTACAGGTTGTTGCGGCAGTCCAGGTGCTCCAACGCGTCCGGGGCCTCGCAGCGCTGCTCCAGCGCGGTGTTGTCGCCCTCCTCGCCGGTCATCGCGTTCAGGCCGAAACCGCCGCCGACCAGGGCCACCAGGACGGCGATGACGATCCCGACGATGCCGCCGCGCCCGCCGCCGGTCGGGAGGGGGATGCCCATCCCGCCGCCTCCGCCTCCGCTGCCCCGCCGGTCGTCGATCTGGCTGGTGTCGATGCGGGCGTTCTCGTTCAGCTCCATGATGACCCCGATCGGTCGGTGATCAGTTTGATGGTCGCGGTGCCGGAGACAGGCCCCGGTGGGCGATCCGGTACCCGACGATCTTGGTTGATAATCCCCGGTGCCCATCCAGCGGGGCCCGGTACACTTGTCGCCGTGCTGCTCTGCGAAGGCTGAACGCCCCGCGCCGACGGGTCACCGAGATCCGCCGGCGCTTTCGTGTGCCCTGAGTCAGCCCTCCGGATCCCGAGAGCGAGTACCCCGACATGATCACTGCCAGCGGCCTGGAACTGCGCGCCGGCGCCCGGATCCTGCTGTCCGACACCACCCTGCGGGTGCAGCCCGGTGACCGGATCGGCCTGGTCGGCCGCAACGGTGCCGGCAAGACCACCACGCTGAAGGTGCTGGCCGGAGAGGGTCAGCCGTACGCCGGGCAGGTCGACCGGCGCAGCCCGGTCGGCTATCTGCCGCAGGATCCGCGTACCGGCGATCTGGAGGTCACCGGCCGCGACCGGGTGCTCTCCGCTCGGGGCCTGGACGTCCTGATGGCCGGCATGCAGGAGCTGGAGGCCAAGCTCGCCGACGGCGGTGACGAGAAGCTGGTCCGCCGCTACGGCGCGCTGGAGGACCAGTTCGCCGCCCTGGGTGGGTACGCCGCCGAGGCCGAGGCGGCCCGGATCTGCGCCAACCTGGGCCTGCCCGACCGGGCCCTGGCCCAGACCATCGGCACCCTCTCCGGCGGTCAGCGCCGCCGCATCGAACTGGCCCGGATCCTGTTCCGCGACGCCGGTGACAACGGCGGCGGCATCCTGCTGCTCGACGAGCCCACCAACCACCTCGACGCCGACTCGATCACCTGGCTGCGCGGCTTCCTGGCCAACCACAAGGGCGGGCTGGTGGTCATCTCCCACGACGGTGACCTGCTGGAATCGGTCGTCAACAAGGTCTGGTTCCTCGACGCCACCCGGTCCGTGGTCGACGTCTACAACCTGGGCTGGAAGGCGTACCTGGAGGCGCGGGAGACCGACGAGCGGCGTCGCCGCCGGGAGCGGGCCAACGCCGAGAAGAAGGCCGGCGCACTGATGGCCCAGGCGGACAAGATGCGGGCCAAGGCCACCAAGACCGTCGCCGCGCAGAACATGGCCCGCCGGGCCGAGCGGCTGATGTCCGGCCTGGAGGAGGTACGCGTCTCCGACAAGGTGGCCAAGGTGCGCTTCCCCGCCCCGGCCCCCTGCGGCAAGACCCCGCTGACCGCGACCGGCCTGTCCAAGTCGTACGGGTCCCTGGAGATCTTCACCGACGTCAACGTGGCGGTGGACCGGGGTTCCCGGGTGGCCATCCTCGGGCTCAACGGCGCCGGCAAGACGACCCTGCTGCGGATGCTCGGGGGTCTGCTGGAGCCGGACACCGGCGAGGTGCACCCCGGGCACGGGCTGCGGCTGGGCTACTACGCCCAGGAGCACGAGACCCTGGACGTGACCCGGACCGTACTGGAGAACATGCGGGCCGCGTCGATCGAGCAGACCGACACCGAGCTGCGCAAGATCCTCGGGGCCTTCCTCTTCTCCGGCGAGGACGTGGACAAGCCCGCCGGGGTGCTCTCCGGCGGGGAGAAGACCCGACTGGCCCTGGCCACCCTGGTCTGCTCCGGCGCCAACGTGCTGCTGCTCGACGAGCCGACCAACAACCTGGACCCGGTCAGCCGGGAACAGGTTCTCGACGCCATCGCCCGCTATCCCGGCGCGATCGTCCTGGTCACTCACGACCCGGGCGCCGTGCTGGCGCTCAAGCCGGACCGCGCCATCCTGCTGCCGGACGGCGACGAGGACGCCTGGAGCGACGACCTCCTGGAACTCGTCGAACTGGCGTAGCGTAACTGGATCACTGCGGCAGGTGATCGTCGGAGTTCGCGGCCGAGGGGTGGGTGAGCTGGTGCTGCCCTGGCTGGCGTCACCTATCGGGAAGCTGACATTGCATAGCGTGTCGGTTGGCGAATAGTTGATATCTGGCGCATGATCGTTCGAGACGGTCTAATAGGTGGGACCGTATCCGAACCGCACAGTCTGGGACGTGAGGACACAGCATGGCAGCCACGGGCACAGCCACCAGCACTGAGAAGGGTCGCCGGATCGTCGGAGCCGAGCGTCAGACGCTCGCCAAGGACCTCGTCAAGCGGTACACCGGGGGAGAGAGCATTCGTGCTCTCGCGGCCTCAACCGGCCGTTCCTACGGATTCATCCACCGGGTACTCACCGAGTCCGGGGTGCAGCTGCGGCAGCGCGGCGGCGCTCGGCGCCGGAAGAAGGCGTGACGCGCCGGTCCACGGCGCCCACCATCGCCGTGACCCGGGCCGCCCGGTGACCGCCGAGGCGACCGGGGTCCGGCTGGAATGCGACGGGCCGGTGGCCACAGTCACCCTGTGCCGGCCCGACGTGCTCAACGCGCAGACCCCGGCGATGTGGCGCGCGATGAGCGAATTCTCCCGGGTCCTGCCCGGCGATGTACGCGTCGTGATCCTCCGTGGGGAGGGGCGGGCGTTCTCGGCGGGACTGGACCTGTCGACAGCCGGCGCCTCCGGCCCGGACTCCTTCGCCGAGCTGGCCGCCCTGCCGGAGTCGGAGTGCGCCGACCAGATCGCCGGTTACCAGGCCGCTTTCACCTGGCTGCACCGGCCGGACATCATCTCCATCGCCGCCGTGCAGGGGCACGCCATCGGTGCCGGCTTCCAGTTGGCCCTCGCCTGCGACCTGCGGGTACTGGCCACGGACGCCAAGCTGTCCATGGCCGAGGCGACCATCGGGCTGGTGCCGGACCTGGCCGGCACCAAACGCCTGGTCGAGTTGGTCGGCTACAGCCGGGCGCTGGAGATCTGCGCCACCGGCCGGCGGATGGACGCCGCCGAGGCGGACCGTATCGGCCTGGCCACCCTGGTGGTGCCCAACGACGAGCTTGACGGCGCGGTACGCGACCTCGCCGCGGGCCTGCTCGCCAACGACCGTAACGCGGTCGTGGAGATCAAGGCCCTGCTCGCCGGGGCGGGCGGCCGAAGCCACGCCGAGCAGCAGCGGGCCGAACGGGAGGCGCAGACCCGACGGTTGCGTGATCTCACCGGGCGCGGCGAATAGTCGACGAGAATAGTAAGGACCGATCGGGAAGTACCGGGTTACTTACGAGGTTGTCGTAGGCATCGGGAGAATTGACCCGACGGCAGATCGACTGACGATTCGATCGCCAGTGACGACCCGGAGGTGACGCTTGTCCAACCACATGGCCAGCGGCGGTTGGGGCATGCTCCGGTCGATGCGCAGTCGCGACGAGATCTCCACCCACCGCCTCAAGCGGGGGGTGGCCCGGCGGATCGTCGCGTTCGCCCAGCCCTACCGCCGCGACATCATCGTGTTCCTGCTGACGGTGATCGTCGCAGCGGTGATCGGGGTGGCCACCCCGCTGCTGGCCGGTGACGTGATCGACGCCATCACCCGGGGCGGCCCCGAGGGTGGGTCCGTGGTGATCCGGCTGGCCCTGTTCATCGCCGGGCTGGCCGTCGCCGACGCGTTGCTCTCGCTGGCCCAACGGTGGTATTCGGCGCGCATCGGCGAGGGCATCATCCTGGACCTGCGTACCCGGGTCTACGACCACGTGCAGCGGATGCCGCTGCAGTTCTTCACCCGCACCCAGACCGGTGCCCTGGTCAGCCGGCTCAACAACGACGTGCTGGGCGCCCAGCGGGCCTTCACCTCGACCCTGTCCGGGGTGGTCAGCAACGTGATCCAGTTGCTGCTCACCGCCGCGGTGATGTTCACCCTGTCCTGGCAGATCACCGCGCTGTCGCTGGTGCTGCTGCCGGTGTTCATCATCCCCGCCCGCCGGGTCGGGCGGCGGCTGGCCGAGATCACCCGCGAGTCGTACAACCTGGACGCCAAGATGAACGCCACCATGACCGAGCGGTTCGGGGTGTCGGGCGCGCTGCTGGTCAAGCTGTTCGGCCGGCCGGAGGCCGAGGCCGACCGGTTCGCCCGCCGCGCCGAGCGGGTACGCGACATCGGCATCCAGTCGGCGATGTACTCCCGGACCTTCTTCGTGGCGATGATGCTGGTGGCCTCGTTGGCCCAGGCACTCACCTACGGCCTGGGTGGCTGGCTGGCGGTCCGGGGTGACGTCAGCGCCGGCACGGTGGTCACCCTCGCGCTGCTGCTCACCCGGCTCTACGGTCCGCTGACCGCGCTGAGCAACGTCCGGGTGGACGTGATGAGCGCCCTGGTCTCCTTCGACCGGGTCTTCGAGGTGCTCGACCTGAAGCCGGCGATCACCGAACGACCCGACGCGGTGCCGGTGCCCAAGGGCGCGGGCAAGGTGGAGTTCCGCGACGTGCGGTTCCGCTACCCGAGCGCGGCGGAGATCTCGCTGGCCTCCCTGGAGGAGGTCGCCACCCTGGACCGGACGATCAACGACCCGGTGCTCAAGGGCGTCTCGTTCACGGTCGAGCCGGGTCAGATGGTGGCCCTTGTCGGCCCCTCCGGTGCCGGCAAGTCCACCCTGTCCATGCTGATCTCCCGCATCTACGACGTCACCGACGGGCAGGTGCTGGTCGGTGGGGTGGACGTGCGGGACGCCACCCTGCCCTCCCTGCGCGACGAGATCGGCGTGGTCACCCAGGATTCCCACCTGTTCCACGAGACCATCGCGGAGAACCTGCGGTACGCCAAGCCCGACGCCACCGACGAGGAACTGTGGGCCGCCCTGGCCGGCGCCCAGGTGGCCGACCTGGTCCGATCCCTGCCCGACGGGCTGGACACCACGGTGGGGGAGCGGGGCTACCGCTTCTCCGGCGGGGAGAAGCAGCGCATCGCCATCGCCCGGCTGCTGCTCAAGGCACCCTCGATCGTCATCCTCGACGAGGCCACCGCCCACCTGGACTCCGAGAGCGAGGCGGCCGTGCAGCGAGCCCTGTCGGTGGCGCTGACCGGACGCACCGCCCTGGTGATCGCCCACCGGCTCTCCACCGTCCGCGACGCGGACCAGATCCTGGTTCTGGACGGGGGGCGGATCGTCGAGCGGGGCCGGCACGAGGAACTGGTCGCGGTCGGCGGCCTCTACGCCGAGCTGTACCGCACCCAGTTCGCGCTGGCCGACTCGCCCAGCCCGTACGCCGATGCCGCCCACCCGGAGCCGGTCGTCATCCCCACCCGCGAGTACCTGGCCGACGAAGCCCTGCCGCCCGCCGCCGCCAACTGACCACCCCGGCGGGCTACCACCCCGATCGCCCGCCGCCAACCGAGCCCCGCCTGGCTGTCCGTCGGCCGCCGCCAGCGGATCCGCCGGGCTACCGGCCCGGCGGGTTACTCGGTGGCCGCTTCGCGGAGGGCGGCGAAGGCGGCGGCCAGGGTCTGCGGGGTGTAGTGGGCGTTCAGGCCGCTCGGGTTGGGCAACACCCAGAGCCGGGCGTCGGCCAGCGGCTCGGGCTGCCGACCGAAGGTCGCCCTGGGTCGGGCGAACCCCACCCGGTAGGCGGTCACCCCGACCACGGCCACCCAGCGGGGCCGGTACCGGGCCACCTTCTCGGTCAACTCCCGGGCCCCGGCCACCAGTTCGGCTGCGGTCAGCTCGTCGGCCCGGGCGCTGGCCCGGGCGACGATGTTGGTGATGCCCAGCCCCAGTGCGGGCAGGGTGTCCTGCTCGCTGGGGTGCAGCAGGCGGGGGGTGAACCCGCTGCGGTGCAGGGCCGGCCAGAACCGGTTGCCCGGGCGGGCGAAGTGCCAACCGGTGGCCGCCGACCACAGCCCCGGGTTGATGCCGACGAACAGCACCTCCAGGCCGGGGCGGATGACATCCGGCAGGGTCTTGTCCACGGCCGCGGCCAGTTCCTCCCGGCTGGGGCGCGGATTCGGGCGGGGGGCCACCGCCGCACCCGGCTCGGTGACCCCCTCGGCGGGCGGTTCGACGGTCACAGGCCGCGCAGCGCGCCGCCGTCGACCGGGAGGGTGATCCCGGTGAGGTAGCTGGCCGCGGGGGAGAGCACGAAGGCGGCGACCCGCCCGAACTCGACCGGGTCGCCGATGCGCCGCAGCGGGATGCCGGCCTCCGCTTCGGCGCGGGCCCGCTCCGGGTCGCCACTGGCGGCGAAGAGTTCCCGGTTGCGGTCGGTGAGGATGCGCCCCGGCAGCAGGCCGACCACCCGTACCCCACGGGGGCCGTACTCGTCGGCGACATCCTTGGCCACCCCGGCCAGGCCGGGTCGCAGGCCGTTGGAGATGCCCAGGCCGGGCACCGGCCCCCGGGCCGAGGTGGAGAGCACCAGAGCGATCGCACCCCCCTCGGGCAGCGCGGTGGCCACCGTCCGCACCATCCGTACGCTGCCCAGAAAGACCGTCTCGAAGGCGTGTCGCCACTGGTCGTCCTCGATGGAGGCGGCGCTGCCCGGGGTGGGCCCGCCCACCGACACCAGGGCCCCGTCCAGCCGGCCGAAGTGCTGGTGCGCGGCCTCCACCAGCCGGCCGGGGGTGGTCGGGTCGGCCAGATCGGCGGTGATGCCGACCGCCCGGTCCGGCCCGCCCAGGGCGGCGGTCGCCGCGGCCACCTCGTCGGCACGCCGGGCCGAGATCACCACCCGGGCACCGTCGGCGACCAGGCACTGCGCGGTGGCGTAGCCGAGGCCGCGGGAGGCGCCGGTGAGCACGTACACCCGGTCGGTCAATCCCAGATCCATACCGCCGATCCTGCCGCAGCGGGTCCCCGGCAAGCATCCGGGGTTGGGTCCCCCGGCCGGGCGTCGATGCTGCTACCGGGCCGAGCGGAGCAGGCGTACCCGGCCGGCCAGCTGCACCGCGACGGCCCGGTCGGCCCGGCCGATGGCGGGCCACCGGCGGTGGCGGGGGGCGGTCGTGCCGTCGTAGCGGTGGGTGGCCTCCCGGGCGGCCAGTTCCTCGGCCCCGAGCGCCGGCAGGGCATGGCGGGTGTGTAACGCGCGGGCCAGTTCCCAGCCGTCGCGTAGACCACCGAGGTTCGGCCGGTCCGCCGCCCACTCGACGAAGGCGGCCGGCCATCGCCGGCCCAGCCCGGCGGCCAGCAGGGGCCAGTGGCGTGCCACCTCCCCGGCGCGTTTGCGCAGCAAGGCGGCTCGGGCGGCGGCCAGCGGGGCCGGTGCGAAGCCCGGCGGTGGGGGCCCACCGGCCACCAGGGCCGCGACGAGTTCCGCCTGCCGTGCCGCCAGCGACCCGGTGGCCGGAGTCGGTAGCTCGCCGGTGGAGTCCGTGCCGTCGACCGGAGGAGCGCTCATGTCACCAGGGGAAAGCCGGTGGCGGCGGCCACGGCGTCCAGTTCGGCGCGGAGTTCGGCGGCGGGCGGGTAGTGCCCGTCGCGTTCCAGCAACACCGCCGGTGGACGGCGTCGCGCGCACAACTCGGCTAGCAGTTCCAGCACCGGCGGGGGCACCGGATCGGTGTGCGTGTCGTGGTAGAAGCCACCCTGCTCCGCACCGCCGGCCACGTGCAGGTACGCCACCCGTTCCAGGGGCAGCCGATCCAGCAGGGCCAGCGGGTCGGTGCCCCGGTTGCGGGCGTTGGCGTGCACGTTGGCGATGTCGAGCAGCAGCAGCGCGTCCGTACGGGCCAGGATCTCGCTGAGGAAGGCCGCCTCGTCCAGTTCGTCGTCCGGCCAGTCGAACAGCGCCGCGATCGGCTCCAGGGCGATCGGCACCGGCAGTTCGGCCTGGGCCCGCGCGACATTGGCGCAGACCGCGTCGACCGCCTCCCGGGTGCGCGGCAGCGGAAGCAGGTGCCCGGCCTCCATTCCGCCGGCCCGGACGAAGGCGATGTGCTCGCTGACCAGCGGCGCGGCCAGCAGTTCGGCGACCGCCGCCAGGTGGGCCACCCGGGCCGGCTCGACCGGCTCGGCCCCGCCGAGGGAGAGCCGCACCCCGTGCGGTACGACCGTCACCCCGCGCTCTCGCAACTCGACCAGGGCCTCAGGTGGCGGCCCGGCGGTGGGCACCGACTCGGCGATCACCTCGACGAACCGTAGGCCGGGCAGCTCGGCGACGAACCCGGCGATCTCGGGCCGCCAGCCGATGCCCACCCCCTGCGGACCGGTCATCCGCCACACCCGCCGCCACCACAGCCGCCGCCACCGCCTCCGCTGTCACTGCTTCCGCTTCCGCCCCCGCAACCGCCGCCACCGCAACCCCCCGCCGTACTGCCGCCCCCGGTCGCCATCGCCTGGCGTTGGATGTCGGCCTGTTGGGCGAAGGTCGGGTCCATCAGCCAGATGGTGCCGGTGCCGTAGAGGGCTACCGCCATCGCCACTCCGGTCGAGCCGTAGACGGTGTACGCCGGTTTCGAGGCGGGTGCGAGGTGGCGGTTTCGGTGCCGGAGGCCGAGCAGGGCCATCTTGGCCGCCCGGGTCTGGCGGGGCACCCGGAAGAACAGGATCATGGTCAACACCGCCAGCGGCCCGACGATGAACACGAGGTACCACACCGGACGGTCGTTGGCGACGCCGGCGGCGATGCGGGCGACCCCGAGCGCCACCAGTGCGGCCAGCAGCAACGCTCCCAGGCGCAGCCTGGCCCGCCGGTCCGAGCCGACCAACAGGTCGTGGCGGGCCAGTCCGTCGCGCAACTCGTCGAGGGCCCGGCTCACCCACTCGGTAGAGCGCAACTGTCGGGCGGGGACGTGCTGGCCGGCCGCGTAGTGCACCGCGCGGTCGAGGGGAGTGGCCCCGGCCGGTAGCGGGCCTTCGGCGATGAGCGCGCCGCGGTCCTGCACCCCGAGCGCCCGGTGGCTGCGCAGGCTGCTGACCGAGGACCAGATCGCCCGGTCGGGCCCGTCGTTGAGGTACGCGACCTGCTCAGGGGTGAGCTGATCGGCGGAGGGCGCGGAGCGGCCGGCCAGGGTACGCCGCCGGTGGATCAGTACGCCGATGACCAGTACGACAGTGGCCAGCAGGTAGAGGATCAGGAAGGTGCGACTGGGAACACCCCAGGTGTCGAACTCTGCGGTGGGCGCCATCATGGCCGGCTCCTGTCGGGCGAGGGGGAACGCGCTTCATTGTGCGGCGGCGGTGCCAGTGGTCGATGGGTGCCGATGCGCAGTTACCCCGTCGTTACCGGCGGCGTACCGCCTCCTCGACCATGTCGAGCACCGGGCCCAGGTCACCGGCCGGTCGCCCCATGGCCAGGTGCAGCACCAGCCCGTCGTAGGCGAGTTCGAGGAAGCGGGCCAGCACCTCGATCGGAATGTCGTCGCGCAGCACCCCGGCGTCGCGTTGGCGTGCCAGACGGTCCCGGGTGGCCTCGGCGATGGCCTCGGACCGTTGCGCCCAGCGCTTGGCGAAGGCCGGGTCGGTACGCAGGCGGCGGGAGACCTCCAGTTGGCTGCCCAGCCAGCCGGTGGTGTCCGGGGAGACCGCCCGGGCCAGCAGGTCCCGCATCACCTGCACCAGGCCGTGCCGGGCGACCGTGGCCACCATCGCCGCCGCGTCGTCCTCGGCCACGGCGAGGAACAGCGAGTCCTTGTCCCGGAAGTGGTGGAAGATGGCCCCCCGGGACAGCCCGGTCGCCTCCTCCAGCCGGCGGACGGTGGCGCCCTCGTAGCCGTGCCGGGCGAAGCAGGGCCGTGCGGCGGCGAGAATCTCCTGCCGGCGGGCGTCGAGCTGATCCTGACTTACTCTGGGCACAGTCCGATCGTGTCAGCCCACCAGGGGGAAGGCAAACCGTACGTACGGCTTGGTTTCCTGGTCGAGGCGGCAAGGCGCCCGGTCCTGACCCGAGTCCGTAACATTGCGACCTGTCGGTCGGCTACCCGATTACCGTAGGGTTCCCGAGTGCCACTGCTCCTGCTGGACCTGGACAACACCCTGCTCGATCGGGCCGGGCCGTTCCGCATCTGGGCAGAGCGTTTCCTCGACGGCATCGGGGCCCCGCCGGGGGACATCGAATGGCTGCTGTCGATCGATGCCGACGGCCTCACCGACCGGTGGGATGTCGCGGACGCCATCCGGGACCGTTACCGACTGCGCATTCCCTCCATCGACCTGGTCGAGGAGTTGCACGACGGGGTCGTCGAGTTCACCCGACTCGATCCCCTGGTCGCCTGCGCGTTGCGCATCGCCGACGGCGCCGGCTGGATGCCGGTGGTGGTCAGCAACGGAGCGGTACGCCAGCAGGACGCCAAGATCCGGCGGACCGGACTGGACCGGTACGTCGCCGACTGGGTGATCTCGGAGGAGGCCGGGGTCAGCAAGCCCAATCCCCGGATCTTCGCGCTGGCCGCCCAGCGGGTCCGGATGCCGCTGCGCGGTGCCTGGGTGATCGGTGACGGCCCCGAGGCGGACATCGGTGGCGCGACCGCCGTCGGTCTGCCCAGCATCTGGCTGCACCGGGGACGACGCTGGAGCGACACCCGCTTCGCCCCGACCGTCACGGTGGACACCGTGATCGCCGCGGTCGCCGCCGTCATGGGGGCGTGACGGGCGGTCGGTGCGAAATACGGTTGACGCGGGCTCAGGGCACCGCGAACATCGTCTGCGCATCGTGCATCCGGGCGTGCGCCCGGTCGAGGAGAGGGGGTCGGTCATGGCCGTCTTCGCAGGTCACTTCCTGCCTCCAGTCACCTCGACCAAGGGATATCAGCGCAGTGCGCGATCACGACTTCTCGGCGCGGGAGCGCCACCCCCGCGGCAAGCGCCGCTTCGACGACGATGACGAACCGTACTTCCTGAAGCGCGGGCAGGCCGGCGTCTCCGTACCGGCCGAACCGGCCGACGAACCCGATCCGGAGACCGGTGCCGTCTGGTCCTCCTGGGACGACGCCCTGCACGGCCCGCAACCCCATCCGGCCTGGCTGGTCACCGATCTGGCCGCGAAGGACACCGAGTTGGGGGTGCTCAAGACCGGTAAGGAGGCGGACGTCCACCTGGTCCGCCGGGCGGTACCGGGCACCGACCGCTCCTGCCTGCTGGCGGCCAAGCGGTACCGCGATCCCCGGCACCGGCTGTTCCACCGGGACGCCGGATACCTGGAGGGACGCCGGGTCCGCCGGTCCCGGGAGATGCGGGCGATGACCGGCCGGACGGCCTTCGGTCGGCAGATGATCGCCGGGCAGTGGGCGGCGGCGGAGTTCGCCGCGCTGGCCCGGCTCTGGGAGATCGACCAGCGGTACGCGACGATCGCGGTGCCGTATCCGGTGCAGTTGCGGGGGACCGAGCTGATGCTGGAGTTCCTCGGCGACCCGGACACCGGCCGGGCCGCTCCCCGGCTGGCCGAACTGCGGCCGGCCGCGGCCGAGCTACGCGGGCTGTGGGAGCAACTGGTCGAGGCCCTGACGGTGCTGGCCCGGGCCGGGTACGCCCACGGCGACCTGTCGCCGTACAACCTGCTGGTGCACGCCGACCGGCTGGTGCTGATCGACCTGCCGCAGGTGGTGGATGTGGTGGCGAACCCGCAGGGACGCGACTTCCTGGCCCGGGACGTCCGGGTGGTCGCCACCTGGTTCGTGGCCCGGGGGCTGCCGGCGGGCCTGGCCGACCCGGTCGTGCTCACCGAGGCGCTGGCCCGCGAGGCGGGCCTGCGCTGAACCCCCGGCCGCGCTGACCCCTGCGCTGAAACCCCGGCTCCGGGTGGTGGGACGGAAGCCACCCGGAGCCGGTGCGCCGCTACTGGAGGTACCGTTCGACCTCCTCGGTCGGTCGGGGGCTCTGCGCCTCCGGATCGCCGTGCGCCTGCCGGGCGGCCCGGCGGCGGCGTAGCAGATCCCAGCACTGGTCGAGGGACTCCTCCAGCTCGCGCAGCCGGGTCCGGGTGGTGTCGTCCGTGCCCGCCTCGGTGGCCTGCGCGTCCGCGCGCAACCGGTGCTCCTCGTCGACCAGCTCGGAGATCCGGCCCAGGATGGTCTTGTCGTCCATCCCCTGAGCCTGGCACAGCGATACGGCCCACCGCCTGAATTCACCCGGGCGGCGTGGCTCGATCGCCGGCCGGACCGGCCCGCACCCCGAGGCGCGGGGATCCCGACCGTGCCATGCCGGACATGACGTAGATCACCCTATCCGATCTGATCCGTCGATCGACGGCCCGTGTGCTGACGGATACCGGCAGTGCCGTCGTCTCGTCGATGACCCCATCTGAGCTGGGCAAACGCGCTGCGGCCAGGTGGACGGGGTGGTCCTTGGGTGGGCGGGGATGCCGGAACGCGGCGGCGGAAGGCCGTCGGGCCAGGCGAAATCCGTTCTGGACAGCGGGAATGTCGACCATGAAGATTTCTCGACACGCGACTAGTGAGGGATACCACTGCGATGTCATGCTCTTCGCAATCGTGGCATTCCAAAGAGTAAACCCACACCCCGGGGAGTCTGTGCGAGTGGGAAACAACCACGCGACAAATGTCCAAAGCCGACGCGCAGAGTCGGTACCGCTGCGACACGTCCTGCCGGGCCTGTTGCGCGATCCGGCCCGCGCCCTGGTGGAGTGCGGCGAACGGTCCGGCGGCGAGGTCGTGCGGCTGAACCTCGGCTCCTTCCGACCGTTCCTCGTCACCCACCCCGAACACCTCCAGCGGGTGCTGCGGGAGCGGGCCGACAACTATGTGCGGGCAGGGGACGGGCTCCAGTGGCGGCCACTCAAGCGGCTGTTCGGCGAGGGCATTCTCAGCGACGGTGAACACTGGACCAACAGTCGACAGATTCTCCAGCCGTTGTTCACCGCCCGGCGCATCGACGGGCTGGTCGACCGCCTGGCCGTGGCGATCGAGGAGTCGATCGACGAGCTGGCCGAACCGGCCCGCTCCGGCCAGTCGGTGGACATGGGCAAGGTGCAGGCCCAGGTGGTCTGCTCGGCGATCATGCGGGTCTTCTTCGCGGACAAGATCTCGGTGTCGGACGCCATGCAGATCATGGAGGCCCAGGACGCCATCGCCTGGTCGGTGATGCCGCGGATCCTGGTGCCCTGGGCGCCGTTGGCCGCGCCGATGCCCGGTGACCGGACCTTCCGCCGCTCCGTGCAACTCATCGACGACCTGCTGATGCCGACCATCCGGGCCGCCCGAAAAACCGCCGAGGCCGACTCCGACGACATCATCTCCACCCTCTGGCGGGGACGCACCGAGGACGGCGGCCGGTTGGACGAACGCCAGGTGCGCAACGACACCGTGGCGATGGTGGCCACCACCACGGAGACCACCATCAGCGTGCTCACCTGGCTCTGGCCCCACCTCGAACAGGACCCGGAGATCTCCGACCGGCTCTACGAGGAACTCGACCGGGTGGTCGGCGACCAGCCGGTACGCGGGCAGCACCTGCGCGAGCTGCGCTACACCCGGCAGGTGCTCGACGAACTGCTCCGGCTCTATCCGATCGGCTGGCTCTTCCCCCGGATGGCGGTGCAGGAGGACACCCTGGGCGGGGTGCGCATCCCGGCCGGCTCCACCCTGGTGGTCAGCCCGTTGATCACCCAGCGGATGTCGCAGTTCTGGGACCGGCCCGAGGTCTTCGATCCGGACCGGTTCCGGCCGGAACTGGTCCGCGGCCGGCCCAAGTACGCGCACTTCCCGTTCGGCGGGGGTCCGCACCAGTGCATCGGGATGCACCTGTTCTACCTGGAGGCGACCCTGATCGTCGCCACCCTGCTCAGCCGGTACCGGTTCCGGTTGAGCCGCCCGGCCGTACCCGGGATCAAGGTGGCCGCCGCGCTGCGTCCCCGGGACCGGGTGGAGGTCACCCTGCGGCCCGTGGCGGGTGTAGCGGCGTGAGTCTGGTGACCCAGTCGCCGCCGGACACCGGCGGCGACCAGATGAGTGTGGCCGCGGAACAGGGACGCATCTGCGCCCTGGCCGCCAAGGGCCAGCGGGACCTGGCCGAGGTCGCCGCCGGCTACCCGGATCTGTTTCCCGCCAAGCCGTTCGACGCGACCCTGTTCGGCAACGTGGCCATGGCCATCGCCTTCGGCGCGCCCTGGTGCGAGGTGGCTCAGCTTCGACTGACCAACCGGGCGGTGCTGTGGGGGTTCGCCCTGGACTGGCAGGTGGACCACGAGGCGGGTTCGCGCGACGAGATCGACCGACTGGCCGCCCGTTGTCTGGCGGTGGCCGACGGTGCCGCCCCGGAATCCGGGGACTCCCTCGGTGCGTTCCTGGCCGAGCTGCGTGACGAGCTGGCCACCGTGCCGGCCTTCGCCGAGTACGGCCACCACTGGCGCCAGGAGACCGACAAGGTGCTCACCGCCATGGCGCGGGAGTGGACCTGGAAGCAGATCCCCGACCAGCTGCCCGGCTTCGAGGAGTACCTCGACAACGCCGACAACCTGGCCTGCACGGTGGTCAATGTCGTGCACTGGATCCACACGGCCGACCCGGCCACCCTGACCCACCTGGACGCGATGCTCACGGCCAGCGACTGCGTGCAGCGGATCCTGCGGCTGGTCAACGACCTCGGCAGCTACGAGCGGGACCTGCGCTGGGGCGACCTCAACGCCCTGCTGCTGGTGCCCCGGGCCGAGGTCGAGCAGCGCATCGCCGAGCTGGTGGCGCAGGCCCGCGACCTGCTGGCGGCGCTGCGGGAGAACTGCCCGGTGCAGGCCGACTACCTGGCCCGACAGATCGGCTTCAGCAGCGGCTTCTACCGGTCCACCGACTTCTGGGGGGTGCCGTGACAGCACCGCCCCTCACCGTCGTCGCGGTGGCGCAGCCGACCCTGGCCGAGGAGGTCGGTGCGCTGCTGGCGCAGTTGGAAGCACAGCCCCACGGGCAGGTCAGCACCTCGGTCTACGAGACCGGGCGGCTGGTGGCCGACACCCCGTGGGTGGCCGGGCATCCGCAGCGGCTGGCGTACCTGCTGGCCGAGCAGGGGGAGGACGGCGGCTGGGGTCCGGCCGGCGGGTACGCCCTGGTCCCGACGGCTAGCGCGGTGCAGGCCCTGCTCGCCAGCCTGGTTCGGTGCGATCCGCCCGACCCGGCCGGACCGGACCGGGCCGCGGTCGCCGCCGCGGCCACCCGGGGGCTGGTCGCGCTGGCCCGGTATCTGGGCGAGGGTACCGCCCTGCCGGACACCCCGGCCGCCGACCTGATCGTGCCTACCCTGGTGGCGCGGATCGACACGGACCTGCTCGCCTTGGCGGGCGACCCGGCCCTGACCGGGGCACCCGCCGCGTTGCCCCGGGTCGACCGGCGTCGGGTGGAGGCGGTCGACGCCCTGCTGGCCGGCGGCCGACCGGTGCCCAGCAAGCTGTGGCACGCCTACGAGGTGCTCGGACCGGCCGCCGCCGCCCGCACCGAGGTCGCCCCGATCGAGGGTGCGGTCGGAGCCTCGCCCGCGGCGACCGCGGTGTGGCTGAGCCACCGAGGTGCCGAGGACCGGGCCGCCCGCGCGTACCTCGACGCGGTGGTGGCCCGGCACAATGGCCCGGTGCCGTGTTGTGCGCCGATCACGGTCTTCGAGCGTTCCTGGGCCCTGGCGAACCTGGCCCGGGCGGGGGTGCCGGTGCGCCCGGGCGCGCGGCTGGTGGCGGAGCTGGTCGCCGCCCTGGGGCCGGAGGGGGCGGCCACCGGACCGGGGCTGCCCGCGGACGCCGACACCACCTCGACCACCCTGTACGCCCTGGCCCGGCTGGGTCACCCGGTGGACCCGGCCAGCCTGCTCCGCTACGACCTGGGCAGTCATTTCTGCACCTGGCAGGGGGAGGACGGGCAGTCGATCACCACCAACGCCCATGTGCTGGAGACGCTGGGCTGGCACGCCCGCTACACCACCGACGGCGCCGACCGGTACGCCGCCAGGGTCAGGTCACTGGCCGGGTGGCTGCGGGAGGTGCAGCAGCCGGACGGGCTCTGGGTGGACCGATGGCACGCCTCGCCCTACTACGCCACCTACTGCGCGGTGTCGGCGCTGGCCGCGTACGCGCCGCCGGAGGTGGCCCACCCGGCGATCGATCGTGCCGTGGACCGGATCCTGGCCACCCAACGCGAGGACGGGGGTTGGGGGCGTTGGTCCACGACCACCGAGGAGACCGCCTACGCGGTGCAGATCCTGTTGGCCGGGGGCCGGCCGATCCGACCGGAGATGACCGCGGCCGTGCGCCGGGCATTCGCGCAGTTGCATGTCAATCGGCTCGACCATCCTCCATTGTGGCACGACAAAGACCTGTACGCGCCCATTCTCATTGTCCGGTCGGCGGTGATCGCAGCGCGGAAACTGGCTCATGCGGCGGTGCCGACATTCAACCAGGCTTTGCCGGCCACACGGGAAGCGGGGACCGGGTCAGGCATGATCACGACCGCTTGAGTTGGCGCGGTGACGCTGTTAGCGTGCGCCGGGGTCGATGTGCGTGACGCACTGCTGACCGACCGATCAATTAGCTCAGTGCCAGGGACGGTGTAATGGGTTCCCGCAGTTCGAATCTGCGTACCAAGGTCGTGGCTCTATTGGCCTCGCTGGTGGCACTCTGGGGCTTCACCGCCTGGGTCACCGTCCGAGAGGGAGTCAACCTCGTCGGTGTGCAGGCGCTCGACGCCCGGGTGTTCGACCCCACCGAACCGCTGCTGATGCAACTGCAGTTGGAACGCCGTACCTCCGTGGTCTACCTGGGACGGCCGGACGAAGGCGGGCGCACCGAACTGGCGCAACTGCGGCAGCGCACCGACGAGGCGGCGGCCGATTTCGTCGAGTCGACCGACAACTGGCAGGTGCGTCTGCTCGGCAGCAAGGATCTGGAGGAGCGCATCACCGCCCTGAACCGGGGATTGGCCGCGCTGTCGGAAACCCGTGATGCGGTCGACCAGCGCAACATCGGCCGGGGTGAGGCCATGACGGCGTTCACCGAAGTGATCGAATCGATCTACGGCGTCTACGACGAACTCGGCAACCTGGATGACGACGAGGTGGCCGAGAACACCGCACAGCTGATCCGGCTCAACCGGGCCAGGGAACTGGTGTCCCAGGAGGACGCCCTGCTGGCCGGAATTCTGGCCGCCGGCCGAATCACCCAGAACGAGCGGGCGGAGTTCACCCGCGTGGTGGGTGCCCGGCAGTTCCTCGCCGAGCAGGCGGTCACCCAGCTGCCCGCGGCAGATCAGCGCCGTTACGAGCAGATGATTGCCGGCGTCAATTTCACCCGGCTGGCCAATCTGGAAAACCAGATCATGCTCGCCTCCGGAACGTCGCGCCTGCCGTTCGACAGCCAGGAGTGGAACGAGATCTCCTCGGCCGCCCTGGTCGAGATCGGCGACGTGGTGCTGGCCGGTGGTGACGAGATCGTCAAGCGGGCCACCCCGGTCGCGATCGGCGTGGTCGTCCGGCTGGTGCTCGCCGCCGGTCTCGGCCTGCTGGCCGTCATCGCCTCCGTGGTCGTCTCGATCACCACCGCGCGAGCCCTGGTGCAGCAGCTGCAACGGCTGCGCGACGCGGCCTTCCAACTGGCCAACGAGCGGCTGCCCAGCGTGGTCGAGCGGCTGGGTCGTGGTGACCAGGTGGACGTGGCCAAGGAGGCCCCACCCCTACAGTTCGGTGACGACGAGATCGGCCAGGTGGGTAAGGCCTTCAACGTCGTGCAGGAGACCGCCATCCGTACGGCGGTCGAACAGGCCGAGCTGCGCCGGGCGGTCCGGGAGGTCTTCCTCAGCCTGGCCCGGCGTACCCAGGCCCTGGTGCACCGCCAGCTGACCCTGCTGGACGCGATGGAGCGGCGCGAGCACGACGCGGAGGAGTTGGAGGACCTGTTCCGGGTCGACCACCTCGCCACCCGGATGCGGCGTAACGCGGAGAACCTGATCGTGCTCTCCGGCTCGACCCCGGGCCGGGCCTGGCGACGCAGCGTGCCGATGGTCGACGTGATCCGCGGTGCGGTCGGTGAGGTCGAGGACTACACCCGGGTCACCGTGCTGCCGGTCGGCGGGGTGTCCCTGGCCGGACGGGCGGTCGGTGACGTCATCCACCTGCTCGCCGAGCTGATCGAGAACGGGCTGTCCTTCTCCCCGCCGCACACCAACGTCGAGGTCCGCGGTCAACTCGTCGCCAACGGGTTCGCCATCGAGATCGAGGACCGCGGTCTGGGCATGACCGAGGAGGACCTGGCCGCGGCCAACCACCGGATCGTGGACCGGTCCGAGCTGAACCTCGCCGACGCCTCCCGGCTGGGCCTCTACGTGGTGAGTCGGCTGACCGACCGGCACGGGGTGCGGGTCCGGCTCAAGGAGTCCGCGTACGGCGGCACGACCGCGGTGGTGCTGATCCCGAGCAACCTGATCATCGTCGACGGCAGCGAGCCGCAGAGCGTCGCCGGGCCGGGCACCGATGGCGCGGTGCGCGGCGGCGAGCCGGTGCCGGCGATCACCGCCCAGCGGTCGGGCGCACCGGTGGCCCTGGCCGCCCCGGCGCTGCCGCCCGCCCCCCGCCCCACCCGCGAACCGGTGGCCGACACCGAGGCCGAGCAGGGGCAGCCGGGCGGAGTCGCTGCCGACACCCCGGTGGAGGTCCAAACCGACCCCGAAGGTGGGCTGCCGACCCGGTCACGACGTCGACCCGGGCACTCCGCCCTGGACGGTCCGACCATTCCGATCAGTGTGCCGGTCGCCAGCCCGCCCGCGGGCGGATCCGGGCTGCCGCGTCGTCCGCTGGACACCCGGCCCGCCGCCGCACCCGCCCCGGCGAGTTCCCCGGCCGGCAGCGTGCCGGCGACCGCCGAGCCGGGCGAGACGGCCCCGGCCGAGTCGACCCGCACCGAATCGGGCCTGCCGGTCCGCATCCGGCAGGCCAGCATCACGCCGGCGTTGCGCGCCGAGTCTGAGGCCGCGGAGGAGGACGAGGACGTGATCCGCGAACCGGAACAGGTTCGGCGAATGATGAGTTCGTACCAGACCGGCACCCAGCGCGGCCGTACCGACGCCGCCCGGCTGCTGGGTGGTGGCGGTCGGTCAGGCGACACGGACGAGTCTGACGACGCCGACCAACAGGAGTCCTGACCGGGGTGCCGGTCGTGCGGCGATCCGCCCGACCGACGGTCAGGACCAGATGAGCACGGCGATGAGCCGGGGGAGAAGAGGACGACGAAGTGGCGCAGAAGACGGCTTCGAGTGCCGACCTGACGTGGTTGCTGGACGATCTGGTCGGTCGGGTCAAGCAGGCCGAGCACGCGGTCGCACTGTCCGCCGACGGTCTGCTGATGGCCTCGTCGCAGGGGCTCAGCCGCGACGACGGCGAGCACCTGGCGGCGATGGCGGCGGGAATCCAGAGCCTGGCCCGGGGCGCGGGGAAGCGGTTCGGCGGTGGTCAGGTGCAGCAGACGATCATCGAGATGCAGTCTTCGTTCCTGTTCGTCACAGCCGCCGGTCGCAACGCCTGCCTGGCGGTCCTGGCCAGTGAGGACGCGGACGTGGGGCTGATCGCGTACGAGATGGCCATGCTGGTCACCCGGGTAGGCAAGTTCGTCGCGTCGCCGACACGATCAGCCGAACAGACCAACGGGGAGAAGTAACCCACATGACGGTGCAGGGAGAGTCCGCCGACCACCAGTGGGTGGACGACCATGCCGGTCCGGTGGTCCGCCCGTACGCGGTGACCGGCGGCCGGGCCCGCCCGGTCACCGGCACGTTCGATCTGATCTCGCTGGTGATGGCGACCCGGACGGACGTCTCACCGGAGGTCGGGTTGGGCCCGGAGCACCTGGCGATCGTCGGTTTGTGTCAGCGGATGCAGTCGGTCGCCGAGATCGCGGCGCATCTTGACCTGCCGGTCGGCACCGTGCGGGTCCTGCTCGGCGACCTGGTAGCGCGCAGCCTGGTTCAGATCCGGGAGCCACACAGCACCGTCGGCATACCCGACAACAGCATCTTCGAGGCGGTTATCAATGGACTACGGGCACTCTGAGCGGCCGTCGGGCGCGGTCGCATTGCCCACGGCGATCAAGATTCTGGTCGCGGGCGGATTCGGGGTGGGCAAGACCACGCTGGTCGGCGCGGTCAGTGAGACACGCCCGTTGCGGACCGAGGAGGTGCTCACCGAATCCGGGGTGGGCATCGACGACCTGTCCGGGGTCGAGACCAAGCGCACGACGACCGTGGCGATGGACTTCGGTCGCATCACCATCAGCGACGACCTGGTGCTGTACCTGTTCGGTACCCCCGGCCAGGACCGGTTCTGGTTCGTCTGGGACGAGTTGGCGCTGGGTGCGATCGGCGCGGTCGTGCTGGCCGACACCCGACGGCTGGCGGACTGCTTCCCCTCCATCGACT
The DNA here is from genome assembly GCF_040643455.1 of Micromonospora sp. NPDC047134. Lineage (NCBI taxonomy): Bacteria > Bacillati > Actinomycetota > Actinomycetes > Micromonosporales > Micromonosporaceae > Micromonospora > Micromonospora sp. NPDC047134. The sequence continues at coordinate 91,701 of NZ_JBEYUI010000004.1, read as the reverse complement.
ACTTCGAGGGGCGGGGCACTCCCTTCCTGGTGGCGGTCAACTGCTTCGAGGGGGCCCGGCAGTACCGGCTGGACGAGGTGCAGGCCGCACTGAACCTCGACCCGGAGGTGCCGGTGCTGCTCTGCGACGCCCGGCAACGGGAGTCGGCCAAGGAGGTGCTGATCACCCTGGTCGAGCACGCGATGAAGCTCCGCGAGGCCCGGCGCGCCGGCGGCTGAGACCGCGCCGACCCTAGCCGCTGGGCGGAAACGATCGAGGGGCTCCTTCCCCGCACGGGAAGGAGCCCCTCTACGTGTCCGACCGTCAGCTGGCGATCATCCGACGCAGCACGTACTGCAGGATGCCGCCGTGGCGGTAGTAGTCCGCCTCACCGGGGGTGTCGATCCGCACCACGGCGTCGAACTCCACCCCGCTGTCGGTGGTGACCTTGACCGTACGGGGGGTCGAGCCCTCGTTGAGGTCGGTCACCCCGGTGATGGTGAAGGTCTCCGTGCCGGTCAGCCCCAGCGAGTCGGCGTTCTCGCCGGCCGGGAACTGCAACGGCAGCACCCCCATGCCGATCAGGTTGGAGCGGTGGATCCGCTCGTACGATTCGGCGATGACCGCCTTGACCCCGAGCAGCATGGTGCCCTTGGCCGCCCAGTCCCGCGAGGAGCCGGAACCGTACTCCTTGCCGGCCAGGATGACCAGCGGCACCTCGGCGGTCTGGTAGGCCATCGAGGCGTCGTAGATGGAGGTCTGCTCGCCAGTCAGGTGGTTGACCGTGAAGCCGCCCTCGACCCCGGGCACCAGCTGGTTGCGCAGCCGGATGTTGGCGAAGGTGCCCCGGATCATCACCTCGTGGTTACCCCGCCGCGAGCCGTACGAGTTGAACTCGTGGCGCGGCACCCCGTGCGCGGCGAGGTACTCGCCGGCCGGGGAGTCGGCCTTGATCGAGCCGGCCGGGGAGATGTGGTCGGTGGTCACCGAGTCGCCCAGCTTGGCCAGCACCCGGGCACCGGCGATGTCGGTCACCGGGGTCGGCTGCGGGGCCATGCCCTCGAAGTACGGGGGCTTGCGCACGTAGGTGGAGTCACCGTCCCAGGCGAAGGTGTCACCGGTCGGGGTGGGCAGCGACTGCCAGCGCTCGTCACCGGCGAAGACGTCGGCGTAAGCGGCGCTGAACCCGGTAGCGCCGATCGCCGAGGCGATGACCTCCTGGATCTCGGCGGTGCTCGGCCAGATGTCGCGCAGGAAGACCGGGTTGCCCTCGCTGTCCTCACCGATCGGCTCGTTGGCCAGGTCGATGTCCATCGTGCCGGCCAGCGCGTACGCCACCACCAGCGGCGGGGAGGCCAGGTAGTTCATCTTGACGTCCGGGTTGATCCGGCCCTCGAAGTTCCGGTTGCCGGAGAGCACCGAGACGACCGCCAGGTCGGCCTCGTTAACCGCGGCGGAGATCTCCTCCGGCAGCGGGCCGGAGTTGCCGATGCAGGTGGTGCAGCCGTAGCCGACCAGGTGGAAGCCGAGCTTCTCCAGGTACGGGGTGAGACCGGCCCGCTCGTAGTAGTCCATGACCACCTTGGAGCCCGGCGCCAGGGTGGTCTTCACCCACGGCTTGCGGTTCAGGCCCTTGTCCACCGCGTTGCGGGCCAGCAGCGCCGCGCCGATCATGACCTGCGGGTTGGAGGTGTTGGTGCAGGAGGTGATGGCCGCGATCACCACCGCGCCGTGGTCCAGCTCGTAGGTGTTGCCGTCGGTGCCGGTGACCTGGATCGGGTTGCTGGCCCGCCCACCCGAGCCGACCGCGGCGGTGACCAGGTCACGCGGGGCGTCGGCCGGGTCGTTGACGTCGTTGGCGGGGGAGTCGCTGGCCGGGAAGGACTCGGCGCTGGCCTCGTCGGCCGGGCCGGCGGCGCCGAAGGCCTTCTCCTGCGGGGGCACGCCGGGCTTGCGGCCCGGCTCGCCGCCGGTCTCGTCGGCGGCCACGTAGTCGGTGAGCGCCGCGCGGAACAGGGTCTTGGCGCTGCCCAGCGGCACCCGGTCCTGGGGGCGCTTCGGCCCGGCGAGGGAAGGCTCGATGGTGCTGAGGTCGAGCTCCAGGCGCTCGGAGTACTCCGGCTCGGCCGCCGGGTCGTGCCAGAGGCCCTGCTCCTTGGCGTACGCCTCGACCAGGGCGACCTGCTGCGGATCGCGGCCGGTCAGCTCCAGGTAGCGGACGGTCTCGGCGTCGATCGGGAAGATCGCGACCGTGGAGCCGTACTCCGGGGACATGTTGCCGATGGTGGCCCGGTTGGCCAGCGGCACCGCGCTCACGCCCGGCCCGTAGAACTCGACGAACTTGCCGACCACCCCGTGCTTGCGCAGCATCTCGGTGATGGTGAGCACCAGGTCGGTGGCGGTGGTGCCGGCCGGCATCTCACCGGAGAGCTTGAAGCCGACCACCCGGGGGATCAGCATGCTGACCGGCTGGCCCAGCATGGCGGCCTCGGCCTCGATGCCGCCGACGCCCCAGCCCAGCACCCCCAGGCCGTTGACCATCGTGGTGTGCGAGTCCGTGCCGACCACGGTGTCCGGGTAGGCCTGACCGCCCCGCTCCATGATCGTACGGGCCAGGTACTCGATGTTGACCTGGTGCACGATGCCGGTGCCGGGCGGGACCACCTTGAACTCGTTGAAGGCGGTCTGGCCCCAGCGCAGGAACTGGTAGCGCTCCTTGTTGCGGGCGTACTCCAGCTCGACATTGCGCTCGAAGGCGTCCTCACGGCCGAACAGGTCGGCGATGACGGAGTGGTCGATGACCAGCTCGGCGGGGGCCAGGGGGTTCACCTTGGTGGGGTCGCCGCCCAGGTCGCGGACGGCCTCACGCATGGTGGCCAGGTCGACCACGCACGGTACGCCGGTGAAGTCCTGCATCAGCACCCGGGCCGGGGTGAACTGGATCTCGACGTTCGGGTCCGCGTTCGGGTCCCAGGAGCCGAGCTGGCGGATGTGCTCGGCGGTGATGTTCGCGCCGTCCTCGGTCCGCAGCAGGTTCTCCAGCAGGATCTTCAGGCTGTAGGGGAGCCGTTCGTGCCCCTCCACCTGACTGATCTTGAAAATCTCGTAGCTCGCGTCTCCGACGCGTAGCTGGGTCTTCGCACCGAAGGTGTCGAGGCTCGCCACGTCGTACTCCTTCACACCAGCGACCGTGAGTAGTCCTGAGCAGTCTGTCGCACCGGTCGGGGCGCCGCCGTGGTTAGGGGACACTTACCGCCGATTCTCCCTGTCATCAAAACCGTACGTCCGTCTTGCTATGCACGCAACCCAGTGCCACCGTATGGACCCCCTCCCGGCACCCCACCCCGCCCCAACGGGGCGAAGAGAGGGCCAAGGGGGTGGGTTTCTGGGGAGGGGGAGGGGGAAAGCGCGGCGGGTAGGTAGCCGACGATCCAGGGAGGGCCCGTGGGGCAGCAGGGCCGATCCGTCGCCGTACGTCAGCACCCGGCCCCGGTGGCCGGGGCGCCGCTGTGGTGCGACGCGCGGGACTACGGACTACAGGGCGACGGTACGACGAACGACCAGCCCGCGTTGGCGGCCCTGGTGGACCGCCTCGGCGAGGGGTACGCCGCCGACGGGCGGGCCCGGGTCATCTACTGCCCGCCCGGGATCTACTCGATCCGGGACGCCGGCACGGTCTGGCGCAGCGGGGTGTCCCTGGTCGGTGCCGGTTCGGGCGCGACCCGGTTCCTGCTCAGCAACGAGGGCAACCGCGCCGAGCCGACCCCCTTGGCGTACTGGACCACCCTCCAGCACGGCGCGGACCGCGACCGGCACATCGCCGACTGCACCTTCGCCGACTTCGAGATCGACGGCTCCGGCGTGGCCATGACCCAGTACAACTACCTGGCCAAGGGCCTGGGGTTGCAGTACGTCGTACGCGGGGTGTTCCGCAATCTGTACATCCACCACACCGGCGCCACCGGGCTGGGTTGCGACTTCCTCCAGGACTGCCTGATCGACGGGGTGGTCGTGGTGGGTTGCGGCCGACTGGACAACGGCGAGCAGATGGGTGGGGCGGGGATCGGCGTCGGCATCGGCGGGTGGGGTGACGTGGAACGCTGCACCATCTCCAACTGCACCACCCTCGGCAACGGCACCAACGGCATCTTCCTGGAGTTGCAGAAGCCGTACTGGACCCCGCCGCGTGGGTACCGCATCGTCGCCTGCCACAGCCAGGCCAACCGGTTCGGCATCTCCGACTGGGGCGCCGACGGACTGATCGTGACCGCCTGCACCATCACCGGCAACCTGGAGGCCGGCTTCGACGTCTCCGCCAACGGCACGGCCGGTATCGCCGGTCGCGGCGGCATCCTGGCCAACTGTGTCATCGACCGCAACGTCGGTGACGGGATCAGCATGGGGAACACCCCCGGCCCGTACACCATCCAGGGCAACCGGATCAGCGGCAACGGGCGCCACGGCTATCACCAGCACGACCTCGGCACGGGCTACGAGGGCCCGGCCCTGGACATCGTCATCGACGGCAACCAGTTCTGGGACAACGGGCTGGACGGGATCCGGATCGACCGGCCGATGGTGGACACCGTGGTGGTGAACAACCGGATCCGCAACAACGGGCGGCAGTGCGCCCCGGCGGCTGCCGGGTCCGGGGAATCGGTGCACTACGCCCGCCGTGCCGTGACGGACCGGTCGGCGCACTGGCCGATCGACGGCCACCGGGGCAAGGTGCTGCGGGTCGGCACCCGCTACGCGGTCGTGGTCGCCAACACCGACACCGATCTGGCCCTGGCCGACCTGCGGCCGGACGCCGAGAACGCCTGGAACGAGGACGTGCCGCCGCCCGGTGCGGCCTACGAACTGCCCGGCCCGGCCCCGGTACGCGCCGGCATCACCGTGAACTCCGAACTGCGTTCGTCCAGCGTGCGCGGCAACCGGATCTGGGACAACCGCGAGGACCCCACCCAGAGCTACGCCATGTGGATCACCCCGCGGGGCCGCTGCGTGTCCTGCCGGGTCGAGGACAACGACCTGGCCGGCAACGCCGATGGGCCGCTACGGCTGGACAACTCTCCGGAGGGCGGTCGCTGGGACCGCAACCACGTCGAAGTGGACTGAGGGCGTCAGTCCTGCTCGCCGGCCGGTGAGAAGGAACTGGCCTCCGCGTGCCGGTTGCGCAGCCGATCCCGGATCTCCTCCGGTGTGTACGCGCGCCGCCGTCGCTCGGCTCGCGCGATCACCACCCCCGAGGCCGCCACACCGGCCAGACCGGCGAGACCGAGAACCTTCCACCACCGCACCCGTCGCCGCATCCGCTTAGGGTAAACCCTCATGAGCATCAGCCTGGACGACGCGGTCGAGCTGACCCGTACCGGCGACATGTGGCTGTTCCGGGGCCGCAGCGCGCCGGACCGGGCCATTCAGTGGACCACGAACAGCCCGGTCAACCATGTCGGCATGGCGGTGGTGCTGGACGACATGCCACCCCTGATGTGGCACGCCGAACTCGGCCGTTCCCTGCCGGACATGTGGACCGGTACCCACCAGCGGGGGGTGCAGCTGCACGACCTGCGGGACGCGGTCTGCGTCTGGGCCAACCGGTACGGCCAGCGGGCCTGGCTGCGGCAACTCGATCCGCCGGCCGACCAGGAGATGGAGAAGGCGGTGCTGCGGACCATCGCCCGACTGGACGGCACCCCCTTTCCGTCCACCGCCCAGATGGCCTGGCGCTGGCTTCGCGGCCGGGTGCCTGCCCCGCGCCTGCCCCGCCTGCCGCTACCCGCCGCCCTTTCCCGCCCGGTCGCCTCGGCGGAGCCGACCGCCCTGGGTCCGGCCGGCTCGGCGGAGCCGACCGCCCAAAGCACGGCCGCCGCTGACGAGTCGACCCTGGAGAGCGCCTACTGCGCCGAGGTCGTGGCGGTCACCTACGAGGCGATGGGGCTGCTGCCGGCCGGTCGCCGTCCCAACTGGTACGACCCGGGGCGTTTCTGGAGCGGCGATGACCTCGGGCTGCGCGGTGGGGCCCGGCTGGGCAGCGAGATCGAGGTACGGATGCCGGCCCGTTGAGGTTTGGTCGACCGGCCGGTCGGCAACTTCCTGCCTGTGAATGCCTCCACCGATCTCGACGTCCTGACCGAATTCTTCGACCGGTACGGCGTGGCCCTGACCGCCGGTGACCTGCCCGCGATCGCCGGCTGCTACGCCCTGCCGGGGTTGGTGGTCGCCGACACCTACAGCTTCTCGTTCACCTCGCCCGCAGCGGTGGCGCTGTCCTTCGTGGGCGCCGCCCCGGACTACAGCGAGCGGGAACTCATCGCCGCGCACGCCGAGATCGAGCAGATCCAGCACATCTCCGCGCTGCTGACCATGGTGGCCGTCCGGTGGGAGTTCCTGGACAGCCAGGGACGGCAGGTGACGGGCGAACGCTACCGTTACCTGCTGCGATCCACTGACGACGGACCGGCCATCTGCACAGTGATCCGGACCGGCTGACCCTCCGGCCCGCCAGGGCCTCACTGCCGGCTTGGTCGTTCCGCGCCCGGACGCACCTGGCTAGGCTGACCCATCGGTGACCATGAGGGGGCCTGAATGCCGGAGCGGTCGGCGGGCGACGAGGGCGCAGATCGCCACGGCCGGGTGGCCTTGCCCACCGTGATCGGGTCGGCACCATGGGTGGTGGTGCTGGTCGGCGTCGCGGTGCTGGCGGTGTTGCTGGTGGTGGCGACGATGTCCTTTCGCCAGCCGGAACAGCCAACGGCGTGGACGCCCGGTCCGCCGATGCTGCTGCCGACCCAGCCCACCCCGACCCAGGAGCCCAGCGCGACCCGCAAACCCACCCCCTCGCCGAGGGCGACCCCCGGCCCGGCGGTCACTCCGTCGTCGACACGGTCGGCGCTTCCGTCGCGTACGGTGTCGGAGCCGTCGCGCAGGGAAGCGGAACCCTCCGAATCGCCCGATGTCTCTGACCCGCCGTCGTTGGCCGTGGACGCCGGGGAGTTTGCCGCCAGCTATCTGGTCACCTTCAGCGTGACGGACTATTACCGGGCCCGGTTGGTTGTCCACAACGGCACCGATCAGCCGGCTGGATGGGTGGTCGACCTGAGGTTCACCAGCGAGGTCACCGGCGTTCGGGCCGCCAGTGGGCCGGGGGTGTCGATGAGCATCAAGGGAGCGGGCTGGTACCAGCTCAGTGGCACCGGTCTGCTGCCCGCCAGCGGGCGGCAGACGGTGTATCTGCGAATCAGCCGTACCGGAAATCGGAATTACCCGGCACAATGCACGGTCAACGGCTCAGCCTGTGCGATGGGCTGACCGTACAGTCGGGACTGTTGATTGATCGGTCGGGTGCTTCCCGAGTTCTGTCATGATCGTTACCCTTGCCGGGCTGCCCGCTGAGGAGAGACATGTCCGGTATGCGTCGCGCTCCGCGTTCGATGCCGTCCCCCGGTGCCACCGCGGTGGCGTCCTCGCCCTGGATCCTGATCTCGATCGGGGTGGGCGCGATGGTGGTGCTGCTCGTCATCGCGGTGGGGGCATACCGGGGGCCCGGAGCCGACTACGACCCCACCCCGCCGTTGGGTGCGGTGCCGCCGCCACGCGCCACCTCGGCCGGGTGGGGGGCCTCCGGCCTACCGTCGCAGCCGGTGCCGGGCCTGTCTCCGCGTCGCACCGACCCACCCACCCCGACCGGTACGGCGGCCATGCCCGCGCCCGAGCCTGAGCCCTCGGCCGGGCAACCCTCCCGCTCGGCGGCACCGACCTATGCGGCACCCGAGGTCAGCAGCCCGCCGATCGCCCGTCCACCCGCCACACCGGCCTCGCCGATTCAGGCGCGCTACCGGGTGACCGAGACCTTCGACGGCGGATTCATCGCGGAGCTGTCGATCCGTAACACCTCCCGGCGCGACCAGGAGTGGGTGGCCCGGGTCGAGTACCCCGGCGGTCGGGTGGTCACCGCCTGGCTGGAGGGGGTGCCGCAGGGGACCTTCCGCGATGCCGGCGGCACCCTGACCTACCGCAGCGGCCCGGATCTGGCGGCCGGTGCGGCCGTAGCCCTGCGGTTCCACATCGAGTTCGCCTCGCCCCGCCCGGCGCGTTGTGTCGTGTCCGGACGGACCTGCGACGGCCTCTGAGGACCCTCCCGCTGTTGCGCGGTGCTTTCAAGCTTGCGCAAGGTGTCGACAACATTGCCGGTTCGTTTGCAAGGTATTGCAGAACCTTTCGGCAAGGGCTAGCGTGCGGGCCAGTCAGCGACCAGAGGAAGGCCGTCGATGAAGCCCCCGCCGAAACCCCGCAGCGCCCTGTTCCCCCTCGTCCTGCTGCTCACCCTCACCCTGCTCGGGGCACCGGTCGTGGTGCACCAGAGCCCCGCCGTGGCCGCCCCGGGCACCGGCTCGCTGAGTCCCACCGGGGCCGTCACCTGGCAGTCCGAGCCCAGCGCCAAGGCTCTGCTGGCGGCGGGCGCCAACTCGGCCCGCGCCGAGCAGTTCTACTTCGTACTGCCCGACCGGTTCGCCAACGGCGACCCGCGCAACGACCGGGGTGGGCTGACCGGAGACCGGCTGCGCACCGGGTACGACCCCACCGACAAGGGGTTCTACCAGGGCGGCGACCTCAAGGGCCTGACCGATCGGCTGGACTACATCCAAGGGCTGGGCACGACCGCGATCTGGCTCGCGCCGGTGTTCAAGAACCGGCCCGTGCAGGGCGAGGGAGACGACGTCTCGGCCGGCTACCACGGCTACTGGATCACCGACTTCACCCAGGTCGACCCGCACTTCGGCACCGCCGCCGACCTGAAGAAGCTGGTCGCCTCGGCCCATCGACGGGGCATCAAGGTCTACCTCGACGTGATCGTCAACCACACCGCCGACGTGATCACCTACGCCGAGGACAGGTACAGCTACCTCGACAAGAAGACCGCGCCGTACCGCGACGCGCAGGGCCGGCCCTTCGAGGACCGCAACTACGCCGACGGCAGCCGTACCTTCCCGCAGGTGAACAACCGGTCCTTCCCGTACACCCCGACCTTCGCCAGCCCGGCGGACGCCAAGGTCAAGGTGCCCGGCTGGCTGAACGACCCGACCATGTACCACAACCGGGGTGACTCCACCTTCGTCGGCGAGAACAGCGAGTACGGCGACTTCTTCGGCCTGGACGACCTGTGGACCGAGCGGCCCGAGGTGGTCCGGGGCATGACCAAGATCTACGCCGACTGGGTACGCGACACCGGGGTGGACGGGTTCCGGCTGGACACCGTCAAGCACGTCAACATGGACTTCTGGCCGCAGTTCAGCCAGGGCATCGACCAGGCCGCCGCCCGCGCCGGCAAGAAGGACTTCTTCATGTTCGGCGAGGTCTACAGCGCCGACCAGGAGATCACCTCCAGCTACGTACGGCAGGGTGGGCTGCCGGCCACCCTGGACTTCGCCTTCCAGGAGGCGGCCCGGGGCTACACCGCCGGCGACGGCTCCGCCAAGACCCTGGCCGAGGTGTACGCCCGCGACGACCTGTACGCCGCCCGGGACACCCACGCCGGGCGACTGCCCACCTTCCTGGGCAACCACGACATGGGTCGGATCGGCTCCTTCATCGCCGCCGGCCCCACCGACCCGGCCACCCACCTGCGCCGTGACCAGTTGGCCCACGAGCTGATGTTCCTCACCCGGGGCCAGCCGGTGATCTACTCCGGTGACGAGCAGGGCTTCACCGGCGCGGGCGGGGACAAGGACGCCCGGCAGCCGATGTTCGCCTCGCGGACCCCGGACTACCTCGACGACGACCTGCTCGGCACCGACCGCACCCACGCCCAGGACCAGTTCGACCGCGGCCACCCGCTGTACCGGACCATCGCCGCCCTGGGCCAGCTGCGCCAGGCCCACCCGGCGTTGCGCGACGGGGTGCAGGTGACCCGGCACGCGGCCGAGGGGCCGGGGGTCTTCGCCTTCTCCCGGTTCGACCCGGACAACCGCACCGAGTACCTGGTGGCGGTCAACAACGCGGCCACCCCCCAGACCGTCACGGTGGACACCTGGTCGCCCGGTGCCACCTTCGCCGGGGTCTACGGCAGCACCGGTCGGCCCAGGGCGGCCGGGGACGGCAAGCTGACCGTCACCGTGCCGCCGCTGTCGGCCGTGGTGCACCGGGCCGGCAAGCCGGTGGCCCTGCCCACCGCCAAGCCGGGCCTGACCATCACCGCTCCGGAGGCACCCCAGGCCACCCGGGCCGAGGTCACCGCCCAGGTGACCGGGGACCCACTGGCCACGGTCACGATGGCGGCCCGGGTCGCCGGTGGCCGGTGGACCCTGCTCGGCACCGCCCATCGGGCGCCGTACACCGTGCACCACGACCTGACCGGGCTGGCCGCCGGCACCAAGGTCGACTACCTGGCGGTGGTCCGCGACGGGCGGGGCCGCGCCGCGACCGCCCGGGGGGCCACCACGGTCGGCACCCCCGACCAGGTCGGCTCCTCCCGGGACTGGCTGGTGGTGCACTACCAGCGGCCCGACGGCGACTACCCCGACTGGGGGCTCTACACCTGGGGTGACATCGACCCCGAGTACGCCACCGAATGGCCGAAGGGGCAGCCCTTCGCCGGGACGGACGCCTACGGCCGGTTCGCCTGGGTCAAGCTGAAGCCGGGCGCGAAATCGGTCGGCTTCCTGGTGGTCGATGCGGACGGCACCAAGGACGTCGACAATGACCGGGTGGTGGATGTGACGCAGACCGGGGAGGTCTGGGTCAAACAGGGTGACCCGGCGACCTACCAGAGGCGGGAGGAGGCGGCCGGTGGGCCCGCGCCGCCGGTCGAGGAGGGCACGGCGGTGCTCCACTACCGCCGGTCCGACGGCAACTACGAGGGTTGGGGTCTGCACCTGTGGGACGGCGCCGCCAACCCCACCGACTGGGCGCGACCGATGCCGCCGACCCGGATCGACTCCTTCGGCGCCGAGTTCCGGGTGCCGCTGGCCGAGGGCGCTACCGGGCTGAGCTACATCATCCACCGGGGCGACGAGAAGGATCTGCCGCAGGACCAGCGGCTCGACTTCGCCGAGGCCGGACGTGAGGTGTGGTTGCTGGCCGCCACCCAGGGCCGGCTGCTGCCGACCACGACCACCGGCACCGGTACGGACACCGACATCGGCCGGCAGAAGGCCCACTGGATCGACCGGTCCACCGTGGCCTGGCGCACCGGCGCAGGCGACGGCAAGGCGTACGCCCTGGTGACCGCCCCGGCCGGCGGGGTGCGGGTGGTCGACGGCGAGCTGGTCGGGGCGTACACCTCGCTGCCGTTGACCGCGCAGCGCAACGGACTCACCGAGGCCCAGCGGGCGGCCTTCCCGCACCTGTGGGACCACCGGACCTTCACCCTGGACCGGCGAGACCTGGCCAAGGTGCCGGCCGCGTTGCGCGGGCAGGTGTTGGTGACCGAGCGGGCCGCCGACGGGACCCTGCTCGGCGCGACCGGGGTGCAACTCCCGGGGGTGCTCGACGACCTCTACGCCCCGGCGACGGCCGCTCGACTGGGGGCGACCTTCACCGGCGGGGTACCGACCCTGGCGGTCTGGGCCCCGACGGCCCGCAGCGTGTCGCTGGAACTGTTCGACTCGCCCACCGCGACTCCGCGCCTGGTGCAGATGCGCCGGGACGACCGCACCGGAGTCTGGTCGGTGCGCGGGGCCCGGGACTGGACCGGCCGGTACTACCGGTACCGGGTGCAGGCCTGGCAACCGGCCGCCCAGCAGATGGTCACCGCCTCGGTGACCGACCCCTACTCGGTGGCCCTGGCGGCGGACTCCACCCACAGCCAGATCGTCGACCTGGCCGACCCGAAGCTGGCCCCGCCCGGCTGGGCGAAGCTGCGCAAGCCGGCCGCCCCGCCGGCCGCCAAGGTGCAGATCTCCGAGCTGTCGGTACGCGACTTCTCCATCGCCGACAGCACCGTCCCGGCCGACCGGCGGGGCACCTTCCTGGCCTTCACCGACCCGAACACGGCCGGGATGAAGCACCTGCGGGCGATCAGCGAGGCCGGCGTCAACCACCTGCACCTGCTGCCGACCTTCGACTTCGCCACCATTCCCGAACGGCGGGCCGACCAGCGGCAGCCGGACTGCGACCTGGCCGCCCTGCCGCCGGACTCGGAGCGCCAGCAGGAGTGCATCGCCGCGGTGCGCGAGCGCGACGGCTACAACTGGGGGTACGACCCGCTGCACTACACCGTCCCGGAGGGTGGGTACGCCGTCGACCCGGACGGTGCCGGGCGCACCACGGAGTTCCGGCAGATGGTCGCCGGGATCAACGGGGCCGGTCTGCGGGTGGTGCTCGACGTCGTCTACAACCACACCTCGGCCGCCGGTACGGACCCCCGCTCGGTGCTCGACCAGATCGTGCCCGGCTACTACCACCGGCTGCTCGACGACGGGACGGTGGCCACCTCCACCTGCTGCGCCAACACCGCACCCGAACACGCGATGATGGGCAAGCTGGTGGTCGACTCGATGGTCACCTGGGCCAAGGCGTACAAGGTCGACGGTTTCCGGTTCGACCTGATGGGCCACCACCCGAAGGCGAACATCCTGGCCGTACGCGCCGCGCTGGACAAGCTGACCGTGGCCCGGGACGGGGTGGACGGCCGGAAGATCCTGCTCTACGGCGAGGGCTGGAACTTCGGCGAGGTGGCCGACGACGCCCGGTTCGTACAGGCCACCCAGGCCAACATGGCCGGCACCGGGATCGGCACCTTCAACGACCGGCTGCGCGACGCGGTGCGCGGCGGTGGGCCCTTCGACGACAACCCGCGTCAGCAGGGCTTCGCCTCCGGGCTGTTCAGCGACCCCAACGGCGACCCGATCAACGGCAGCACCGCCGAACAGCGGGCCCGGCTGCTGCACCAGCAGGACCTGATCAAGGTCGGGCTGGTCGGCAACCTGCGCGGCTACCGGTTCACCGACTCGGCGGGCCGGACGGTCACCGGCGACCAGGTGGACTACAACGGCTCGCCCGCCGGCTACACCGACTCGCCCGGCGAGGCGATCACCTATGTCGACGCCCACGACAACGAGATCCTGTACGACGCGTTGGCGTACAAGCTGCCCCAGGCCACCCCGGCCACCGACCGGGCCCGGATGCAGGTGCTCGCCCTGAGCACGGTGGTGCTGGGTCAGGGGGCCGGCTTCGTCACCACCGGCACCGAGCGGCTGCGGTCGAAGTCACTCGATCGAAATTCGTACAATTCGGGGGACTGGTTCAACCAGATCCGTTGGGACTGCGCCCAGGGCAACGGGTTCGGCGCCGGTCTGCCGCCCGCCGAGGACAACCGGGACAAGTGGCCGTACGCGAAGCCGCTGCTGGCCGATCCGTTGCTGGTGCCGGACTGTGCCGCGATCGAGTTGACCGACGCCCGGTACGCCGAACTGCTGCGGATCCGTAACTCCTCCCCGGTGTTCGGGCTGTCCACGGCACAGGAGGTGCAGCGGCGGGTCAGCTTCCCGCTGTCCGGGCCGGACGAGACGCCGGGGGTGCTGACCATGACCCTGGACGCCCGGGGCCTCGGCGGGGCCTGGAAGTCCGTGACCGTGGTCTTCAACGGCACCCCGGAGGCGGCCACCCAGCGGGTGACCGGGCTGCGGGGCGCGGACGTGACGTTGCACCCGATGCTGCGTTCCTCGGCCGACCCGGTGCTGCGGACCGCCGCCTTCGCCGCGCCGACCGGCACCTTCACCGTCCCGGCGCGCAGTGTGGCCGTCTTCGTGCAGCGGTAGGCCGTACCACCACGAACGGGGGCTGGACCGCACGGTCAGCCCCCGTTCGTGCCCGCAGCAATCAGCCACCGACGGCCGGCTCCCTTCCGTGGTCGGAAGGGAGCCGGTCTGCGGTCGGAGCCGGTGTCAGTACCGGTCAACCGGGTGGATCAGCCGAAGCAGCCGTCCGGAACCACCGGGCTGCCGAGGCAGTTGGTGGGGCGGTTGTCGGTGATGACGGACTTGTCGTCCAACACCACGCCGTCGTTGTTGGTGAAGACGCCGCCCGGCTTGTTGCGGGCGGAGTTGTGGGCCACCTCGGTCTTGGTCAGGTAGACCCAGCCGCCCTTGTTGAAGATGCCACCGCCGACAGCGAACAGGCCGATGGCACGGTTGCCGGTGACCTCGGTGTCCCGCAGCGTGGTCTTGCTGTCCTCGTTGAACAGGCCGGCGCCGAAGAACCCGGCGATGTTGTCCTTGATGGCGCTGTCGTCGACCGTGGCGGTGCTCCAGTCGACCACTGCCAGGCCGCCGCCGACACCTGCGGTGCTGTTCTTCGCGACCGTGCTGTGCGCCAGGGTGAGCTGGCTCTTCTTGGCCGCGAGGATGCCGCCACCGGCGATCAGCGCGGCGTTGTCGGAAACCTTCGAGTGCTTGACGGAGGTCTGACCGCCGATGTCGAGGATGCCGCCGCCGAAGCCGGTGGTCTCGTTCCCCTCGATCTCGGACTTCTCGACGTACAACGTGCCGTTGTCGATGCCGGCGTGGTGCAGCTTGTCCTTGTGCGGCTTGAACTTGACCAGACCGTTGGAGATGCCCGCACCGCCGATGATCGCCTGGTTGTTCTTCACCGCCGACTTCTCGATGTTGAGGACGCCGACGTTGAGGATGCCGCCGCCGAAGAGGAAGGCGGTGTTGTCGACGACGCGGCTCTCGTGGAGCAGGGTCTGGCCGTAGTTGGCCACGGCACCACCGTTGGCACCGGACTGGTTCTCGACGAACTCGGTGTCGTGGACATCGGCCCGGCCGCCCGGCTGCACCAGCAGGCCCGCGCCGTCAAAACGGCCCGGCTCCCAGTCGCCCTCGGCCTCGACCTGCTCCTCGGACTGCCACTCCTGCTCCCCGTCGACCTGGGCGGTGGCGGGCACCGCCGCCGCGTCGGTCTCGGCCGGCGCCTTCGGCGCGGCCTGCAACGCGGTGGCCAGCGGCTTGCCGCCCTGTACGGCGTCCGTCGCCTCGCCCGAACCCGAGAACTGTGACCACGTCTTCCGCGGCTCCGGCGCCGAGACCTTCTTGGCCGGCCCGGTCTGGCCGCCCTTGATGGTCAGGCCCTTGAGGGTGAGGTCCCCGCCGGGACCGACATTGAGAATGCGGAACGGCTTGGCCGTGGCATCCCGCTCGATCTTGGTTTTGTCGCCCTTGAGGGTGATCGGTTGGGTGATCTTCGGTAGGCCGTTGCCCCACTTGTCGTGCCGGGTGAGCTTGTAGGTGCAGTGCTCGGCCAGGCTCAGGGTGGCACCGTTCCTGTTGTTGGCGAGGGTGATCGCCTCGATCAGCTTGTCGGTGTCGCAGGGCACCTCCCTCGCCCGCTCATCGTGCCGATCGCGGTCCCGCTTCTTGCCGTCGTGTTCCGCCTCCTTGCCGTGTTCCGCTTCGCCCTGGACGTCGTCGCGGATGACCTGCTGGGTGGTCGACCACTTCACCCCGTCACTGCCGCCGACCGCCCCGGCACCAGCGACGCCGACCGCGGCGATGCTGACCACGCCGGTCAATCCGGCAACGCCGCTGGCCACCCAGAGCTTGCGGCGACGCTTCGGCGTCGGCCGATCATCGTTGTTCGCTAGGTAGTTGGACATCGGAGCTTTTGCCCTCTCCTCGTACCAGACAGGGTCGCTCCGCCTCAGGCGGGCGTCCCCCGCTACAAATCGGTTGTAGCTCCCGAAACCAACAGTAAGAGAATCTTCCTCACCTCGCGGTCAAATGCGAAAGGAACCCGCATTAGGTGCATTCGCTGTCCCGCGCACCCAAGCCCTCATCCCCACCCCACCGTGGCCGCACCCCGGACAGGCGGCTGATCAAGAGCTTTTGGTCGTGCTACACGCCATTCGTGACGCAACCTTCTCGATCAACATGGCTGGGCGGGCGGCGGGAGAAGGGGGAGGGCTTCTCCGGGGCGCCGGGTGGCGGCCCGGAGAAGCCCTCCGGCTATGTGGTCTAGCTCTCTCGGTATGTCTCAGCCGAAGCAGCGGTCCGGAATGACCGGGCTGCCGAGGCAGTTGGTCGGGCGATTGTCGACGACCGTGGATTTGCTGTCGATGTCGACGCGGTCGTTGTTGGTGAAGATGCCGCCCGGCTTCTTGGTGGAGAAGTTGAAGGCCACCTTCGACCGGATCAGACTGACCTTGCCGCCGTCGTTGTAGATCCCGCCGGCCTGTGCATACCCACCGACCGCCTGGTTGGCGAGTACCTCGGTGTCCCGCAGCACGGTGAAGCCGAAGTTGAAGATTCCGCCACCGTCGCCGTCGGAGACGTTCTCCTTGACGAGGCTGTGCTCGATGACGGCCTTGGTGCCCGTACCGATGCCGATGCCGCCGGCCCGGCCCTGGGTGGAGTTCTTCGCGACGAGCACGTGCTTGAGGGTCAGCTGGCTGTCGACGTTGGCGAGCACACCGCCGACATCGGAGCCCGCGGTGTTGTCGGTGAACTCGCTGTGGCTGGCCGAGGTGGTCCCGCCGTTGTCGGCCAGGCCGCCACCGTCACCCGCGGTCCGGTTGTGACTGATCTTGCTCTTGAAGATGTAGACGGTGCCGCCCTCGATCCCGTACTTGTCGGACGAGCCGTTGGCGATGCCGCCGCCGCCTTCCTCGGCGCTGTTGCGAACCACCTCGGACTGCTCGACCTGGAGAGCTCCGGCGTTGAAGATGCCGCCGCCGAAGCCACCGGCGCTGTTGCGCTCGATCAGGGTCCCGTCGATGCGGGTGGCGCCGAAGTTGGCGATGGCACCGCCGTCGCCGGCCGCGTGATTCTGTACGAAGGTGCTGTGCTCGACGACGGCGCGACCACCCTGGTGGACCAGGAGACCCGCGCCCTCGGTGGGCGTGTGCCCGTGCCCGCCGGTGGGCCACGGAGCCGGCGTCACCTCCGAGCCGGGCTCGCCGGCTCCGGGCGCGGCCGCCGGTGCCGCTGCCGCCCGAGGCGCGGCTGCTGCCTGAGGGGCGACCGCCGGTGTCCCGGGCGCGGCGTCAGCCGCCTCCGGCGTGGCCGTGGGAGCCGTCGTTTCCCCCTTCGACCCCCACCGTACGCGGGGCTTCGAGTCGTCCTTCTTCTTGTCGTCCTTGAGCTGGCCGCCCTTGATGGTCAGGCCCTTGAGGGTGAGTTCCCCGCCAGGGCCGACGTTGAGGATGCGGAACGGCTTGGCCGTCGGATCCCGCTCGATCCGGGTCTTGTCGCCCTTGAGGGTGATCGGCTGATTGATCCGTGGCAGGCCGTTACCCCACTCGTCGTGCCGGGTCAGCGTGTAGGTGCAGTGCTCGGCCAGCTTCAGGGTCGCGCCGTCGGTCCGGTTGGCCAGGGTGATCGCGTCGATCAGCTTGTCGGTGTCGCACGGCACCTCCTTCACCCGTTCTCGACCGTCGAAGCGCTTGCCCTTGCCGTCCCGGTCGCCCTTGCCGTCCCGGTCGCCTCGGTCGCCCTTGCCGGACTCCGTGCCACCGGTCTCCTCGGCCTTGTCCGCGTCGCTGACGTGCTGTTTCGGTGCCGACGCCTGCGTGTTCGACGCCTGTTGCCGCTCGCCGGACTTCTGGTTACGGGCGGCCACGCCGCCCACGGCGGCCAGGCCGACGACGCCGGTCAAGCCGGCTACCCCGGCGGCCACCCAAAGTTTCCGTCGTCCTCGTCTCGGTGGGGCCATGGGGGCCTCACCGGAGGGAGTCGTTAGGTTGGACATCAGAGCTTTCCGCCCTTCCTGCTACCAAACGGGCTCGCACCACCCGAAGGAGGCGCGTCAGCTACAAATCGGTTGCAGCCTCCGACGACCACCGTATGAGAAGGATCCTCGCGACACGGGCGTATCCGAAAAACCCCCGCATTAGATGTATTCCGGGCATGTGCCGGTCACAGCGCCAGCCTGGGCAAGAAGCGGGTGACCGGACCAAACAAGGACGGGCCCCGCTCGGGGTGTGCTGGACGTACGAAACGTCGCACACCGCCGGGCGGGGCCCGTCGGGCGGTCGTGGCGCGGTCAGCCGGGCAGGCGCGGCCCCGCCTCGCGCTGCTCGGTCAACCAGGTCTCCACCTCGTCGGAGCGGCGGGGCAGGCCCGCCGACAGGTTCACCGCACCGGAGTCGGTGACCAGGATGTCGTCCTCGATCCGGATGCCGACCCCCCGCAGCTCCTCGGGGACCAGCTCGTCCTCGGGCTGGAAGTACAGCCCCGGCTCGACCGTGAGCACATATCCCTCGCCCAGGTTGCCGTCGCGGTAGGCCTCCTTGCGGGCGTTGGAGCAGTCGTGCACGTCGATGCCGAGCATGTGGCCGAAGCCGTGCAGGGTCCACCGGCGGTAGACGGTGGAGTTCTCGTCCATGGCCTCGTCCACGCTCACCGGCAGCAGCCCCAGGTCGGCCAGGCCCTCGGCGAGCACCCGCATACAGGTCAGGTGGACCTCCTTGAAGGCCACCCCCGGCTTGATGACGTCGATGCCGGCCTGCTGCGAGGCGTACACGATGTCGTAGACCTGGCGCTGGAGGGGGGTGAACCGGCCGTTGACCGGCAGCACCCGGGTCACATCGGCGGTGTAGAGGTTGCGGCCCTCCACCCCCATGTCCATCAGCAGCAGTTCGCCCGGCCGGGTGACCCCGTGGTTGTGCACCCAGTGCAGGATCGTGGCGTGCTCCCCGGCGCCGACGATCGAGCCGTAGCCGACGTCGTTGCCGTCGTGCCGGGCCCGCAGGGCGAAGACCCCCTCCAGCAGCCGCTCCGAGACCCCCCGGTCGGCCGGCAGCACCCGGGCCACATCCTCGAAGCCGCGTACGGTGGCGTCGATCGCCTCCTGCAACTGGCTGATCTCCCACTCGTCCTTGACGAGCTTCTGCTCGGAGATGGCGATGGCCAGCTCCCGGTCCCGGGCGGGCTGACCCTCCTCGCGCGGACCGTCGTAGGCGCGGACCGCGGCGTCCACCCGGGGGTCGAAACCGCGCAGCACCCGGGTACGCGCCGGGGCCAGCTCGGCCAGCGCCGAGTCCAGCTCGGCCAGATCCACCGTGGGCAGGCCCAGCTCGGTGGACTTCTCGCCGAGGGTGTGCCGCCGGCCCACCCACAGCTCGCCGTGCCGGCTGCGGAAGAACTCGTCGTTCTCCCGCGAGCTGCGGGGCCGCATGTACAGGATCGGGTCGTGCCCGGAACCGTTGGGCCGCAGCACCAGGACGCTGTCCGGGTCGTGGTCGCCGGTCAGGTACGCGAAGTCGCTGCCCGGACGGAACCGGTACTCGGTGTCGTTGGCGCGGATCTTCTCCCCGCCGGTGGGGATCACCAGGGTCTCGCCCGGGAAGGCGGCCGACAGCGCGGCTCGCCGCTTGGCGTAGTTCGGCACCTCCGGTCGGGGGCCTACCGGCAGGGTGGTGTCCCGCCAACCCTGCCGCATGAACGCCAGGAACGCCGGGGGGAAGTCCGGGTCGTGTGACTCGGTGCCGTCGGCCGGCTTGCCGTCGGTGCGTTCCTCGGTCATGCCCGCTCCCTTCATGTCGTCGCTGGCCCCGACCGTACCGCGAATCCGGTCCGCACCGGCCATGGTGATCATTTCGTGCTGCGCGCCGGGACCCTCTCCGGGCCCTCGGTGGGGGAGCCCGCCCGTGCCGCAACGCCCGATTCGTACGCATGGAAAGATGACGACCATGTGCGGACTCCTGGCTTTTTTCAGTGCGCGCGGCGACGCCGCCGCTCACCGCGACAGCATCGCCGGAGCGTTGGAATGCCTGCACCACCGCGGCCCGGACGAGACCGGTGTCGAGGTGGTCGGGGACGCCACCGGCCAGTACGCGGACGGGGTCTTCGCCCACAAGCGGTTGGCGATCATCGACGTCGCGCTCAGCCATGAGCCGCTGCCCTACGCCGACGGGCGCTACCTGCTGACCTTCAACGGCGAGATCTACAACTACATCGAGCTGCGCGAGGAGCTGATCCGCGAGCACGGGGCCCGGTTCGCCACCAACGGTGACGGGGAGGTGATCGTCGCCGGCTACCACTACTGGGGCGAGCAGGTGCTCACCCGGCTACGGGGCATGTTCGCCTTCGTCATCTGGGACCGGCAGGCCCGCCGCGCCTTCGGCGCCCGGGACTACTACGGCATCAAGCCGCTGCACTACCTGGAGACCGCCGACGGGCTCTACCTGGCCTCGGAGAAGAAGGCCCTGCTGCCCTTCGCGCACTCCGCGCACATCGGCGACGCCGGGGTCGACACGGCCAACCTCAGCCACTACCTGACCCTGCAGTACGTCCCCGAGCCGGGCACCCTGCACAAGCAGATCAGTCGGATCGGGTCGGGGGAGTACCTCACCTGGTCCCCGGGTGGCCGGATCGACATCCGCCGCTGGTACCGCCCGGTGTTCCGGCCCGCCCCGGTCGCCGACGAGCAGCAGCTCTACCACGAGATCCGGGAGACCCTGCGGGAGAGCGTACGGATGCACATGCGCTCGGACGTGCCGGTCGGCTCCTTTCTGTCCAGCGGCATCGACTCCACCGCGGTGGTGGCCCTGGCCCGGGAGTTCAACCCGAACATCCTCACCTTCACGGTCGGCTACGACGTCCCGGGCTACTCGGAGATCGATGTCGCCCAGGAGTCGGCCCGGCACCTCGACGTGACCACCATCCCGACCAAGATCGGGCCGCAGGACATGATCGAGGCGCTGCCGAAGATCGTCTGGCATCTGGACGACCCGGTGGCCGACCCGGCCCTGGTGCCGCTCTACTTCGTCGCCAAGAAGGCCGCCGAGCACGTCACCGTGGTGCTCTCCGGCGAGGGGGCCGACGAGTTCTTCGGCGGGTACACCATCTACCGGGAACCCCTCTCCCTGAGCGGCGTCAACGGGCTGCCCGGCGGGGTGCAGAAGGGCCTGCGGGCGGTGTCCAAGGCCATCCCGCAGGGAGTCAAGGGCAAGAGCTTCCTGGAGCGCGGCACCACCCCGATCGAGCAGCGCTACTACGGCAACGCCCGGATGTTCACCGAGGAGGAGAAGCAGCACCTGCTGCGCCGCTACGACCCCTCGGTGCGCTACACCGACGTCACCGCCCCGATCTACGCCGAGTGCACCGAGCTGGACGACGTCACCAAGATGCAGTACGTCGACCTCTACACCTGGCTGCGCGGCGACATCCTGGTCAAGGCCGACCGGATCTCCATGGCGCACTCCCTGGAGGTGCGGGTGCCCTTCCTCGACCGGGCGGTCTTCGAGGTGGCGGCCAAGATCCCGGTGGAGCTGAAGCTGCCACCCCGCTCGGACACCACCAAGTACGCCATGCGTCAGGCGTTGCAGGGAGTGGTGCCGCCGGCCATCGTCAACCGCAAGAAGCTCGGCTTCCCGACCCCCACCCGGGTCTGGCTGCGCGGCGAGATGTACGAGTGGGCCCGGCACGTGCTGAGCACCTCCGGCGCCGGTGACCTGCTCGACCTGTCGTACGCCCTGCGCCTGCTGGAGGAGCACAAGCGGGAGGAGGCCGACCACTCCCGCAAGGTGTGGACCGTGCTGATCTTCTGCATCTGGCACGCCATCTTCGTGGCGAAGACCCTGGACCCGGGCATCCAGCGCAACCAGTCCGCCCTGCTCACCAAGCCGGTCGTCGGCTCGATGGTCCGCTGACCTGTCAAGTCGTTCGTTTCAACGAGAGATAGATCAGCTACTGAAGAGTAATATTTGCTAAAGTTTGATCATGGACTAACCTCCAGGCCAGAGTCGGCCGACCGGTGATCTGCCGGAGGAGGCGGCCATGAACAGCCAAACTGATGTCGATCGTCGTCAACCGCCAACGATCTCCACTCCTCGTTTCGTGGGGCGGGACCGCGAGATGCGGGCGTTGTTCGGCGCACTCGGACAACCGCCCGCCGTGGTCCTGCTGGAGGGCGAGGCCGGCATCGGCAAGACCCGGCTGTTGCGGGAGTTCCTGGCATCTCCCGCCGGTCAGGGTCACCGGGCCCTCGTCGGTTCCTGCCCACCGCTGCGTGAGCCCTACACCCTCGGCGCAGTGGTCGACGCGGTGCGCGAGGGCGTCGGCAATGTCGCCGGGCTGCGGCTGAGCGGCCTGGCCGGAGCGCTTCGGCCGTTGTTTCCCGAATGGGCGGCCGACCTGCCACCCGCACCGGAGCCGATCGAGGATCCGACGGCGGCGCGGCACCGACTCTTCCGCGCCTTCGTCGAGTTGCTCGGCCGCCTCGACGTAGCTGTGCTGGCGCTCGAGGACGTGCACTGGGCCGACGACGCCACCCTTGAGTTCCTGCTGTTCCTGGTCTCGCGCCGCCCCCAGCCGGCGAGCATAGTCGTGACCTACCGGCCCGAAGAGCTACCGGCCGACTCGTTGCTCCTGCGGCTGTCCTCTCGGCTGCCCGCCGACGCTCGCCTGTCCAGGGTGGAACTCGAGCCGCTGTCAGTCGATGACACGGCCGCCTTCGTCTCCTCGATGCTGGCCGACGAGCACGTCTCCGCCGAGTTCGCGGCCTTCCTGCACCAACGCACCGACGGCGTACCCATGGCGGTGGAGGAATCGATACGCCTGATGCGGGAACGTGCCGACCTGGTCCGCCTTGCCGGCGGCTGGGCGCGCCGTCGGCTGAGCCACATCGAGGTGCCGCCGACGATCCGTGACGCCGTGCTCGAACGTGTCGCCCGACTGCGGCCCGACACCGTCGCCATCCTGCGTGCCGCCGCGGTGCTCGCCGCCCCCGCCGATTACCTGACCCTCAACGCGGTCGCCGGTCTGCCGCCGGAGCGGGCCGGCGTCGCCGCGGCGGAGGCGCTCGGCTGCGGCCTGCTGCGCGAGGACCGGCGTGGGAAGGTGTCGTACCGTCACTCCCTGGCCTGCCGCGCGGTGTACGAGGCCGTCGCGGTGCCGGAACGCCACCTCATGCATCTGCGGGCCGGCAGGGCACTGGAAGGATCGGTGCTGCCGCCGGTGGCGCAGTTGGCCCACCACTTCCGGCAGGCCGGCGAGACCGAGGCATGGTGCCGATACGCCGAACAGGCAGCCGACCTCGCCGCCCAATCCGGTGACGCGGCCACGGCCGCACTCC
Source organism: Micromonospora sp. NPDC047134 (assembly GCF_040643455.1). Classification (NCBI taxonomy): domain Bacteria; kingdom Bacillati; phylum Actinomycetota; class Actinomycetes; order Micromonosporales; family Micromonosporaceae; genus Micromonospora; species Micromonospora sp. NPDC047134. Next base: position 68,709 of record NZ_JBEYUI010000004.1, on the reverse strand, counting down.
TGCTGCACCGGCTGGTCACCAGCGTTGACCTGCCGGTCGAATCGCTGGTGCGGCTCGTGATGAAAATCCAGTTCCAGCCGTTGCCCGACGCAGACCCGTATTCGGACATCGTCGGTGTCCTGCGGTCCGCGCTGCGGAAGGAAGCGCTGACGTCGCAGCAGGAAGCAGCGGTACGTTTTCAGCTCGGCCGGGTCCTCATGGTGGCGGGTGCCTGGGAGGAGGCCCGACTCGAGGTCGAGCAGGCGACGGTCAATCTGGCGCCGGACTCGGAGCAGGCCGCGCGAGCGCGGATCTTTCTTGCCCTTTCTCCCGGCACCGCCCGGCTGACCGAGGAGCAGCTGCGTCAGCTGCGCGAGGTACCGGCGGCCACGTTGTCGATCACGCCATACGAGCGACTGCGCCTGCTCCAGGAGCGGACGTTCGCGCTGCTCATGCTCGGCGAGGAGACCGCCTGGGCCGAGGTGCAGCAGCTTCCCCAGGAGAGCCCGGATCCTCGCCAACGTGGGCTGATCGCGGCGAGCCACGCGAATATCGCCGAGATGGCGATGCGTTGGGGTCGATACGACGAGGCCCGCCTGCGACTGGCCAAGGCCAGAGACCTTGCCGACAGATACCAGCTTGGGATGCTGTTCGGCGCCATCGCGGTAATCGAGGCACACCTGGACTGGTTCACCGGCGCCTGGGCCGGCCTGGCGGACCGGGCCGCCGCACTGATGGCCGCGCCCGACGGGGTGTGGCTGAGGGACCAGCGCGAGGCGGCCCTGGTGGCAGGCCTGCTGCATGCGCTCAACGGAGACCGGGAACAGGCGGAACGCCATCTGCTCGTCGCCGGCAGGGACGATCAGCAACGCATCGAATCCACGGCAGCGCTGGCCCGACTGCGACTGCGCGACGGATGCGTCGAGGAAGCGCTCCGCATGACCGAGGGGCCCGGAGAGGTAGCACTACGCAACGGAATCTGGGCGCGTGGCGCGGAAATCGCGCCCGTGCGGGTTGAGGCTCTGGTTGCCGCTGGTCGAATCGACCAGGCCGACGATCTGGTCGGCGCCTTTCAACGCGCCCTGGGCGACGCGCCCGCCCCGGCACCGCAGGCGTCCCTGGCGCTGTGCCGCGCGATCCTCGCCGAAGCCCGCGGGCAGGCCGCCCGGGCCGCCGAGCTGTTCGCTGACGCGGTCGCAGCGTGGCAGGCGTTGCCTCGCCCGTACGATGCGCTGCTCACCCGGGAGCGCCACGCCCGCTGCCTGCTCACCGCCGGCCAACCCGACGTGGCCTTGCCGATGCTCGCCGAGACAGCACGGGCCCTGACGGAACTGGGCGCCGGCATCGACGCCGACCGGATCTTGCAGGCTTTGCAGGAGTACGGGTGGAAAGGCGGCATGACGCGGGGCCGCGGCCGGCCGAGCTACGGCAACCAACTGTCGCCGCGCGAGCGTGAAGTGGCCCGCCTGCTGGTCGGTGGGTGGACGAACCGCCAGATCGCCGACGAGCTGATGGTGTCCACGCAGACCGTCTCCAGCCAGATCAAGTCGGCCATGCGCAAGTTGCAGGTGACCTCCCGCACGGGACTCGCACTCAAGATCATGGAACTTGGCCTCGTCGAGCATGAGGCACTTCCGCCGGCGCAGGACGAAAAAATTCAGCCCCCGTCAGGCGGCACGAAATAAATCCGTGGGTGCGCGGGCGGTTTAAATCCTGCACTTGGCCAATCGATCTACGGTCAAGGTGATCCCACACTGTCCTCATGGAGCCAGGACAACCGTCTATGCCTGAGTCATCAGACAGCTCGCCGGAGTCGTCGAGCGGGTCGAACGGCCGCGCGGAGCTGGCACGACCGTCGATCGACTCGGCAGTTGCATCGAATAGTACAGATGCGGGCGGAGTTGATGTCGATGGCGAATACGAGCCGCTCTAGCGAAGGTCGAGGGTCGACAGCGGGGTTTCTCTTTCGGCTGCACGACCATTTTCGGTACGTCGGCGGAGCAGGTACCAGTTAGCAGGAGGAATTTGATGCGATCCACACGCCATCATCCAGGCACCTGCCTGGCCGTATCTCGGCAGGAGGCCGACAGATGAGGCCGAGTCCGGCTATGAAGCCCATCGGGCGACGCCTGGGCGCCCTGACCGTCGGTCTGACCATCTTCGGGATGGTCGTGTCAACCTCGCCGGCGAACGCCGACACGCCAACCCAGCAGGGTCCGGGACCGGATGTCACGGCGCCCCGGAGCCTGCCGGTAACCATCAGCGAAGACGCCCTGCGGGTCGCTGCCGGATCCGGCGCAAGTCTGCCGCTGACACTGATCACCGGCGACAAGGTGCATGTCGGTATCGGCGCGGACGCGAAACCGGTCGTACGGGAGATCGAAGCCGCCCCCAGACCCGACGGCGAAACCGTCACCTTCCACACCATCACCAGGAAGGGCAGCGTCTACGTCGTACCGAACGACGCACTGTCGCTGATCGAGCAGGGACTGCTGGACTGGGGCCTGTTCGACCTTGCCAAGCTGGCCGCGCACGTGGCGGAGGGCACGGTCGGCCGGGTGCCGGTGCTGATCACCTACCACCAGAACCTCCGGATGCGGGCGGCACCGAAGGTGGCCGGTGCACAAACCGGGTCCACTCTGGCCAGCATCAACGCCCAGTCGATGGACATCCAGGGTGACGGCCGCTGGTGGCAGGAGGTGCGCGGCAATGACGACGTCGGCGTGGCAGCCGCCAGGACTGCCGGTGCACTGTCCGGAGTCAAGAAGGTATGGCTCAACGAACTGGCCCGCATCAACCTTGACACCTCCGTAGCGCAGATCAATGCGCCGATCGTGTGGGACCGCGGCTACGACGGGTCGGGTGTGACCGTCGCGGTACTCGACAGTGGTATCGATCCCAATCACCCGGATGTGGCCGGCAAGATCGTCGAGCAGGTCGACTTCACTGGTGACGCGAGCGGCCCGAAGGACGGGCACGGGCATGGGACGCACGTGGCGGCTACCGTCGCCGGCAGCGGTGCCGCCTCCGACGGACTGCGCAAGGGAGTGGCGCCGGCGGCGAAACTCATGGTCGGCAAGGTCTGCAACGATGGCGGCTCCTGCCCCACCGATGCCGTCATCGCCGGTATGGAGTGGGCTGCCCACTCCGACGCCAAGGTCGTGAACATGAGCCTCGGCGGCGGGGCCACCGACGGAACCGACCCGTTGAGCGAGGCGGTCAACAACCTGAGCCGCAGCACGGGAACCCTCTTCGTCGTCTCGGCGGGCAACTCCGGACCAGGCAGCGGCACTGTCGGAGCCCCGGGAGCTGCCGACGAGGCACTGACCGTGGCGGCCGTGGACAAGCAAGACGCCATGGCCGGCTTCTCCAGCCGCGGACCGCGAATAGGAGACAACGCGGCGAAGCCGGACATCGCCGCTCCAGGCGTCGAGATCGTCGCTGCGCGCGCCGCCGGTACGGCGATGGGTACCGTGGTGGACGAGCACTACACCAGCGCCAGCGGCACCTCGATGGCCGCCCCGCACGTTGCCGGAGCCGCGGCCATCATCGCGGAGAAGTACCCGGAGCTGACTGGGCAAGAGATCAAAGGACTCCTGATGTCCACCGCCATGGACCTCGGGCACGACGTGTACGCCCAGGGCGTCGGCCGGGTCGACCTGGCCCGAGCCGTCGACCCGACCATCAGCACCACCGGAAACCTGCACTTCGGCCGGCACACCTACCCCCACTCACCGGTGGTCAGGACGCTCACCTACACCAACCACACCGACCAGCCGATCATGCTGAATCTCTCGGCCTCGGTCGCCTCCAACGGCCAGTCCGCTCCCGCAGGGCTGTTCAGCTTCGGCACCGACCCGGTGACCGTGGCCGCGCACGGGACCGCGGAGGTGCCCGTCACCGTCGACGGCAGGGTGTTGGAGGACGGTGGGCAGTACGGCAGCTACAGCGGTGTGCTGACAGCTCGGGATGCCGACGGCGTCGTGCAGGCGTCCAATCGGATCAGCGCCTTCCTCGAGCCGGAGCGCATCGAGCTGACCATCAACGTCATCCCACCGGCCGGTGCCACCTCCGTCAGGTACGGCAACGCACTGATCGTTCCGGTGGATGACAAGGTGCACCTGCACGACGACGCGGTGGGCGTGCCCGGCAGTGACCGGATGACCGCACGCCTGTTCGAGGGCACCTTCGCCGCCGCCCTCTCGGTCACCTGGCAGGACGCGCGCGGCGAGCAGCACAGCGCACTACCGATGGCCCCCGAGGTGAAGCTGAGCAAGCCCACCACCGTCACCCTCGACCTGCGTAAGGCGAAACCGGTCAGGGCGAAGACCCCGAAGCCGACGGAAACCTACTTCGCGGCCCAGGTCATCCAGCGGACGTCCGCTACCGGTGACTGGGACATGACGGCGCAACAAACCGCATCGAACTACGGCGCCTACGACCCGAACTGGTGGGCCCTGCCCACCGACAAGGTGCGTACCGGCACCCTGACCCACAGCGCCTACCTGGTGCAGACCACACCTCTGATCACCATGAAGGTCACCGGTGGGGACAGCTCCTTCGACCTGTCCGCCCGCTACAGCACCCCGGACGCCTCCGTGTATCGCAACGACCTGCAGTGGACGGAGGGGGAGAACACCTTCTCTCAGCCGCTGCGGCTGCGGGTTCCCCGGCTGCCGAACAGCGGGACGAAGGCTGTCGTCTACGGCGGCATGGGATTGGCGGACGACCTGGCGAAGATCGATGCCAGGGGCAAGCTGGTGCTGCTGACACCGACCGACATCTGCCCGGCGACGACCTGTCAGGTCACCTCGCTGCGGGAACGGGTTGCGGCGGTGGCTGCCGCGGGGGGTGTCGGCGTGCTGGTGGCCGGCCCGCCGGGTCTGCAAAGACTGACGTTCGTCGAGCCCACCATCGTCTGCCCGGACGGGCCGGAGAGCTGCCCGGCAATCGAACCGTACGCCGCGCTGCCGATCCTGACCGTGCCGGCGGATGAGGCCAACCAGCTGATCGCGCGGCTCGAGGCCAAGCCGAAGAAGGCCTCGTCCGTCCGAATCAAGCTCGGCGGCAGCCCCGACCCGCAGGTCTACACCCTCGCGTTCCACGACTCGGGTCGGGTGCCCAACAAGCTGCCGTACCAGGTGCGACACAACGACCTTGACCGGGTCGACCACCGATTCCACGCCAGCCGGCCGGGAGAGGTCACCAGCCTGACGTGGGGGCAGTGGACCGAATCCGGCCCGGACCCGGTGTCCGCCAGCCTGCCGCTCACGAGCACGCAAGACAAGCTCACCACGTTCGTCACCCGGCAGAAGAACGCCATCAACAAGTTCGCATTCACGTGGGTCGACCACACCGAAACGCCGACCCCATCGTCGAATCAGCAGGAAGACCAGGAGTTGCTGGCCGGTGTGGCGCAGACGGTCTACTGGAACACCGGTCCGACCCTGCCCGGTGCGGTGCCGCAGGTCCGTACCAGGTCGGGCTTCACCCTCGACACGGGAACGCTCTGCGCAGGGTGCCGGCAGGCTGACACCTTCTACCCGAACATGTATCTGACCACCAGCAGCGGCGGCCGCCAGGCGATGATCGGCATCGTCAACAACGAGGGGCTCGCCGAGGGGTACTTCGGAATCAACAACTGCGAGCCGTCCGCGTGTGACTTCAGGCTCGCCGATGAGTCCGGCAACGAACTTGAACGCCGGCTCGCGCCCTTCTCCGCCGTGATCGGCAGCGGTGCGGCCGGTGACCCGGTGGCCCGGACCTCCGGTGGCCAGCGATGAGGGCCGAATCGAAAAGGGAGGCCGACGCAATGAACACGACGTCGCCGTCGTTGCGGCGAAAGGCAACACTCGCGGGGCTGATAGCTGCGGGGATCGTCGCGCTGGGATGCGCGGCGGGTGGTGACATCGTCGCCTATGATCTGCCGCCGGAATCGGCCCGCTACACCTTCGAGGCGGAGACCAACGGCGTCAAGACCGTGTGGGAGTACACCTCGGGCAAGGCGACCGAGGGGGACGTCTCGGAGTCGCAGCCCTGCATGGGCGACATCGTCGGGGGCGCGGACGAGTGCCGCCCGGAACCGCTGATCTTCCTCCGCTACGACCTGGGTCTTGACCTGGACAACACGGTCAAGGCCGGGAGTACGCACCAGGTCACGATCATCGGCTACTACCAGGAGCGTCTCAGCACGCCGCCGAAGGTGACCGATCTGCGTGTGGAGGTCAGCTTCGACGGTGGCCGAAGCTGGCAGCCGGCGCCGACGAAGGCCGCCGGGAAGAACACCTACACCGCGACGGTCAAGCACCCGAAGCGGGGTCAGGCCGCCGAAGGGGTCGGGTTGCGGATCAGCGCGGCCGACAGCGGTGGCAACACCGTCAAGCAGACCATCCCCACGGCGTACACGCTGCGCTGAGCGGTTCCGCGGACGGGATGATCCGATCCGGGGCGCGGTCGGGCGAGAGTGTCTCGCCCGACCGCGTCCTTGTCAGTGCCGAGCGCGGACTGGGGCGCCTGGGGCGCCAACGGCGCTGAGACGTAAGCGGACAAGCGGAAGGGGGCCCCGGATCCGGGGCCCCCTTCGTGGTGCTGGTGATCAGCTGGCGGTGCAGGTGATCGTGGGGGTGGAACTGGTGCCGCTGGCGAGGAAGCCGAAGCTCGTACTGGCGTTGGCCCCCAGGCTGCCGTTGTACCCCACGTTGCGGGCCGTCACCGACGATCCGGACGTGGTGTGCGTGGCGTTCCAGACCTGACTGATCTGCTGACCGCTGGACAGGCTCCAGTTCGCGGTCCAGCCGTTGATCGGCGAGGTGCCGGTGTTCTTGATCTCCACCTCACCCTGGAAGCCACCGGACCAGCTGTTGGTCAGCTTGAAGGTGGCCGAGCAGCCGCTGTTGTTGCCGGGCGGCGGGGTGGTCGGCGGCGGGGTGGTGGGCGGCGGGGTGGTCGGCGGGGGAGTGGTCGGCGGGGGAGTGGTGGGCGGCGGGGTGGTGGGCGGGGGGTTGGTGCCACCGCCACCGATGCCGGTCACCTCACCGTTGCCGCCGTCGAAGACCACGTCGGAGCAGCCGAAGAAGTTCTCCTGGCTGTCCGAGCGGACCCAGCGGGAGTAGATGATGTGCCGGCCACTCTTGTTCGCCGGCAGGGTGCCGGTGAAGTAGTAGTGGCCGTCGTTGGTGCCGACCGCGCCGCGCTGCGGCGGGTTGGTCACCGTGAGGAACGGCTGGGTCTCCAGGTCGCTCCAGGCCAGCGCCCGGGTCGGGCTCCAGCTGTCCTTGGTCACGTAGAAGTAGAACGTGCCCGGGTGGTGGGCCCAGTTGCTGTACCGGAACTCCATGGAGCGGCCGGCGGTCAGGTGGGTCAGCGGCCAGTCGTTGCGGGCCAGGTCGAAGCCGCGGAAACCGGTCGCCCCGCCGCTGCACAGCTGCCCGTCCGGGATGAAGCCGGTGGTGCGGCCGCCGGCGTCCGAACGCAGCACGCTGAACCAGTTGTAGAGGGAGTTCGTACCGCTCTGCGCGACAGCCGCCGCACAGGCCGGGTTCTGCGGACGGATCTCGCCGGTGGGGGAGAGCCCGTCACGCCAACAGAGGTAGGTACGGGCACCCGGGGTCATCGCCGCGCCGTGCGCGGCGGCCGGGTCGGGGCTGGCGGTCACGGCTACGACCGCGCTCGCAGCGAGGGTGACGGCCGCGAAGAATACCGCGGCCAGACGAGGACGGTGCACAGGTTCTCCTGACTCGCGGGGACACCGGTCCGGTGGCCCCGCCGGAACGCGCGGGGGATGACGAGGTATGCCAACCCCGCTGCTGTTAGGCGGATGCGATCGATGCGGCGACCCGCGCCCAGGTCGGATGAGCCCGACAGGCGGGTGCCGTCAGCATGCGGTCGACGCGTAAATGCCCTCGCGTGCGATGAACCCGGCGCCGGTGACGCGCAGCCCCCGCGTCACCCGGTACCCACTATCCCAGCACGGGCGGCGCATCGGCGCAATAGTCATTTCTCGATGTCGGCTCGGTCGATGCGCCGCCTCGCCCACCCGACCGGCCCCGGCTGTGCCAGCCTGAACATCCCGGCAGTGGACGGAAGGATCGGCTCGATGGGATACGCGGTGGTGCTCGGCGAGGCGCTGGTCGACCTGCTCGACACGGAGTACGACGGTGTGCCGGTCTACCGGCAGGCCATCGGTGGGGCCCCGCTCAACGTAGCGGTGGGCATCGCCCGGCTCGGCGGTGCGGTGCAGTTCGTCGGCTCCCTCGGTGAGGACGCGCTCGCCGAGCGGATCCGCACCTTCCTCACCTCGGCCGGGGTCGGTCTGACCGGCACGGTCACCGCCGCCGTACCGACCACCCTGGCGGTGGCCACCTTCACCGGCGCCGAACCGGACTTCCGCTTCTACGGCGATCCGCCCTCGTACGCCCTGCTGAACCCGGAGGACCTGGACGTCGGGCTGATCCAGGGCGCGCAGGTGCTCTCCTGCGGGTCGATCGTGCTGCTGTCGCCGGCACCGCTGGCCGCCGCCCGGCGGGCCTGGTCGCTGGCGACCGGCCTGCGGGTCTTCGACCCTAACGTCCGGCCCCGGCTGCTCTCCGGCCCGGCGGCGTTGGCCGACCTGCGCGAGGTGGTCGCCGAGTTCGCCGCCGGGGCGCACCTGGTCAAGTTGAGCGCCGCCGACGCGGAGGTGCTCTATCCGGGCGAGCCGGCCGAGGGGGTGGCGGCCTACCTGCGGGAGTTGGGGGCCGGCACCGTCGTGGTCACCCTGGGCGCCGCCGGTGCGGTCGTCACCGCCGCCGACACCGATCCGGTACGGGTACCGGCGCCGAGGGTCACCGCGGTCGACGCCACCGGCGCGGGTGACTCCGTGCTGGCCGCCCTCGTCGCTGACCTGCTGGTCGCCGGGGAACCGGTCGACCCGACCGGGTGGGCCGAGCGGGTCGCCTTCGCCCTGCGGGTCGCCGGGCTGGTCTGCGAGCGCCCCGGGGGCGCGGTCGCCATGCCCACCCGGGCCGAGGTCGCCGACCGGTTCCCCGGCTGACCCCTGCGGCCCGGCCGTCACCCGGTCAGATCGTGCCGTCCAACTCGGCGTAGCCGCGACGGGCGGCCAGCAACGCGGCCCGGGCCGGAAAGGGTGCGTCCGCGGCGACCCGCTCCGGTGGGGTCGAGCCGGTGTGCCCGGCCCGGATCAGCCAGGCCAACTCGACCAGCTGGGCGTGCTGGGCTCGGACGAAGTCGATCTCCACCGGCGTGCCGTGCCCCGGCACCACGACCGTCGAGGGGGTGGCCCAGCGCAGCAGTTCGGCCACCGTCTCCGGCCATTGCAGGGGGTAGGAGTCCTCGAAGGCGGGTGGGCCGGACTCCTCCACCAGGTCACCGGCGATCAGCACCTCGGCGTCGGGCACCTGCACCACGAGGTCGGCGTCGGTGTGCCCACGACCGGGGTGACGCAGCAGCACCGGCCGCCCCCCGATGTCCAGGGTGACCTCGGTGCGCAGGGTGTGGGTGGGCGCCAGCACCTCGACCTCGGTCACCTCGGCGGCCAGCTCGGGGTGCTCGTCAAGCAGTTCCGCGTACGCCTGCCGGCGTAGCCCTTCCGGGTCCTCGCGCAAGGCCGCCGCGGCCAGTTCGTGGGCCCAGATCGGGCGCGACCCCCCGGCGGCCAGGGTGGCGTTGCCGAAGCAGTGGTCGAAGTGGTGATGGGTGTTGACCAGGGTCAGCGGGTCGGCAGTGACCGCGCGTACCGCCTCGGCCAGCTCGACCGCCTGCCCAACGGTGGACAGGGTGTCGACCAGCAGGGCCTGTCCCTCGCCCAGCACCAGGGTGACGTTGACCGCCAGCAGGGGCTCCCGCAGCACCAGGACCCGGTCGGCGACCTCGACGAAGCCACCCGTCATGAGGCTCCGCCCGCCCGCTCGATGAAGCGCTGCCGGTCGACCAGCACCCGCTCCACCCGGCCTCGCGCGACCGTCTGCTCACCCTCGGTGACGGTCACCTCGAAGGTCAACCGACGCCGGTCGACCGCGGTCAGTTCGGCCTGGGCGGTCACCGTCCGGCCCACCAGGGTCGCGGCCAGGTGATCCAACTCCACCCGGGTGCCGACCGTCGTCGTCCCGGGCGCCAGTTGACGGGTGATCGCCGCCACGGTCGCCGCCTCGGCCAGCGCGACCACCCGGGGGGTGCCCAGCACGGGCACGTCGCCGGAGCCCAGGGCCTGGGCGGTGTCGGCGTCGGTGACGGTCAACGCGACGCGGGCCACCAGGCCCGGCGTCAGGGCATGATCCGACTGCTCCTGCATGGCCACAGCGTAGGTGCTGGCCCGGTGTCGGGGTGGGTGGCCGCCACGATCACCGCGATCCGGGCCGTGTCGGGCCCCGGCGGGATGCGACCCCGGTCACTGCCCCGGCGCGGCAGGTGGTCCTGCGTCAGACGGTGGTTGATGCGCCGTTAACCTTGTCCGCGATGTCTGCTGTGACCGACCCCCAACCCACCGCCCCCACCGAGGCCCCCGTCCCACCTGAGGTCGGTCGCCGCCGGGTGGTCGCGATGCTGGTGTGGGCCCTCGCGTTCGTGGTGTGCTGGCTGGCCATCGGCCTGCCCACCGACCCCCTGTACGCCTTCTTCTGGATCTGGGCCGGCACCATCGCCTGGAACTCCGACCGCCCGTGGCGCAGCCACCTGCGGTTCGCCCGGGACTGGGTGCCGGTGGTGCTGCTGCTGGTCGCGTACAACCTGTCCCGTGGTTTCGCCTACCACGACGGGACGGTCCCGCACGCGTACGAGTTGATCCTCGCCGACCGGGTGATGTTCGGCTGGCTCACCGGCGGGGAGGTGCCGACGGTCTGGTTGCAGCAGCACCTCTACCACCCCGACGTGCGCTGGTACGACGTACTCGTCAGTTGGGTGTACTTCTCCCACTTCGTGGCGGCCCTGGCCGCTGCCGCGGTGCTCTGGGTGCACTCTCGCGCCCGCTGGGCGGCCTTCATGCGCCGCTGGTTCTTCCTCTGCGCCGCCGGCCTGGTCACCTACTTCCTCTACCCGGCCGCCCCGCCCTGGTGGGCGGCGCAGAACGGGCTGCTGACGGAGGTGGCACGCATCTCCACCCGGGGGTGGCGGGAGTTCGGCATGCACGGCGCCGGCAACCTGCTCAACGCCGGTCAGCTTGCCTCCAACCCGGTGGCCGCGATGCCGTCGCTGCACACCGCCTTCGCCCTGTTCGTGGTGCTGTTCTTCCTGAGCGGGGTGCGGCGTCGCTGGTGGCCGCTGCTGTTGGCGTATCCGCTGGCGATGACCTTCACCCTGGTCTACAGCGGCGAGCACTACGTGATCGACGTGCTGGTCGGCTGGGCGTACGTCGGGATGACCTTCCTGGTGGTGGGCCTGGCCGAGCGCTGGTGGGCCGGCCGAAAGGCAGGCCGCACCCCGACGGACACCCCCGCCGACCCGCCGGTCACCCCGGCCGACCCCACCACCGTCCCGGCCACCCGCTGACCGACCCTCGCGGTTCGGGCGGTCACTGCCGGGGTCGAGCGGGTGTCACTGCCGGCGGCGGGCGGCGTGGGGTCGGGCGGTCACTGCTGGCGGGCGGCGTGCCCTCGCGCGGACAACTCCGCCGCCAGGGCCCAGGCCTCGGCCAGATCCCGGTCGACGGCCGCCGCCCCGGCCCCACCGGCCGTGTCGGCATGGACCGTGGCCAGCCGCAGCAGCCGCTGCAACGGCCCCTGCACCACCCGGACACTCTGCAACCGGGCGTACGGCACGACGGTCACCTGGCGGGTCAGCAGGCCGGAACGCACCGCGAAGACCTGCGGGGTCAGCCCGGCACCGAGCACCTGGCGGCTCAGCGGGTTGAGCCAGCGGGCCCGCTCCGGCGGCGTGGTCAGCGGCAGCGACGACAGATCGACCCCCGGCAGCACCTCGGCCATGATCGCCTCGGCGGTGCGGAGGTCACCGACCGGCAGCAGACGGTCGGGGCGACTGCGCTGGTCCGGCTCGCCGCCGGAGTAGCCCGCCACCTCCAGGCGCATCCGCAACCAGCCCTTGAACCGCCAGAGCAGCGGCCAGGTCACCCCGACGGTCTGCACCCGGTGCAGGGGTACGGTCTGCATCCTGGTCTCCAGCAGACCGTTGCGGATCCGCAGCCGGTCCTCGTCGCGGGCCAGTTGGAACCGCCAGTCGTCCAGCACCCGGCGAACCGGTTGCAGCAGGATGCCGGCCATCGCGGTCAGGGTGCTGGCCACCGCGATGAACGACCAGGAACCCTCCGACAGGAACTGCGCGGCGACGAAGAGCACACCGAACGGCAGCAGGAACGCCTGGGGGGTGAGCAACTGACTGATCAGCAGATCATGGTTGCGTACCGCATGCAGTTGCCTACCGGCCGGCGGCTCGGCCCCGGCAGGGGTGGCCAGCGGAGCAGGCCGGGGCCCGGCACCGGGTGCGCTGACGGTCGGTGACCCGGCCAGGGCCAGCAGGCGTTGGCGCAGCGCGGAGGCCTCGGCCAGGCTGAGGAAGGCCAGCGGGGCCTCCGTCTTACCGCCGCCGACCACCTCCAACCGCAACTCGGCCAACCCGGTGAGCTGGGCGAGCAGGGGCCGGACCACCTCGACGGCCTGGAGGCGTTCCAGCGGGATCGCCCGGGTCCGGCGCCACAACAGCCCTTCGTGGATCCGCAGCTCGCGGCCCACCACCTGGTAGCCGGTGTTGTACCAACTGACCACGGCCAGCACGGCAGCGCCCAGGACGATCACGGACACCATCGCCGCGAACCAGCCGAACCCGACCCGGGACAAGGTCGACCAGGACAGCCCGGCGATGACCACGACCAGAGACCGGGCGCTGTGCAGCACCGGACTCAGCGGATGCAGCCGCTGCCGAGCCTGCGGTGCCTGCGGCGAGCCCAGCCAACCACCGGGCGGATACTGCGGCGGCCCCGCGCCCGGAAGATATCCGTACGGATACTGCGGTGGCACCGCCCCCGGCAACGGGCCGGCTGGTGGTGGCGGGGCTACGGGTGATGGGCCGGCTGGCGGGGGAGGGGCTGGGGCTGTTGGGGAACTGGCGGAGGGTGCGGTGTCCGGCGAGGGCGGGGTGCGGTCCGAGTCCCCGCCGACGGGGTCGCTCACAGCCCTTCCGCCCGGTCCTCGCCGAGGGCGGTGAGCCGGTCGCGCAACCGGGAGGCCTCCGCGGGCCGAAGCCCCGGCACCCGGGCGTCACTGGCCGCCGCCGCGGTGTGCAACTGCACGGTGGCCAGGTCGAAGGCCCGCTCCAGGGGGCCGGCACTGACATCGACGAACTGCATTCGGGAGTACGGCACGATGGAGAGCCGACGGACCAGCAGCCCGTGCCGCACCAGCAGATCGTTCTCCCGTTCGGCGTAGCCCCAGGCGCGTACCGCCCGGACGATCGTCACCGCCCGCCAGAGGGCGAAGAACAGGAGCAGGCCGAGGGCCAGCCCGAAGGGCCAGGCGCTGGTGAACGCCCAGCCGACCCCGAGAATGATCGACAGTACGACCACCATGGCGGACAGCCGCAGCAACTCCACCCAGATCAGATCCCGGGAGATCGACTGCCAGCGGACCGTGTCCGGCCACGGCTCAAGTGGGCTGGGGTGCCCGGCGTCCGACCTCGGCAACGAGCCGCCGCCCACCTGATCACCGGTCATGGGGCCCGCCTTCTGTTGTGCGCGTCCACTCTTCGAGGGTAGGCGATCCGCTCAGCGGGGCGACCTCCCGCAGGAAGCCGCGTGCGGTGAGGAAGTCGCTGAGCTGAGCGCGGTGCGCGTCGCAGGCCAGCCAGGTCTTGCGCCGCTCGGGCTGGTGCAGACGGGGATTGTTCCACCGCAGTGACCACCCGGCGCAGGCGTGACACCCACGGGCCGAACAGACCAGGACCTGGGTGGAGGTGTCGGGGTCGCTCATCCCGGCCAGTCTAGGGCGGCGGGAGAAAGACGATGAGCGCCGGGCGGCCACGGGGGAAGCCGCCCGGCGACGGGTGAATGGTACACACGCCGAGGCGGATTCTGTCCACTGGTGATCGGCGATTCGGTGCCGAGGGGCGGGCGTGGCGAAAATCGGTCGCTCCCGCCGTCCGTACTCAGCCGGGCATGCGAGGCTTGGTAGCGCACACGCCGCGACGACCGATTCATGCTGTGGAGGACCGGTGGCCCAGCCGACCACGCCCGACGCCCCGACCCCGAACGGGACGCAGCCGCAGGCGCCCGCCGCGCCGACCACACCGGCGCAGGACGCCGGCCTGCTGGAGCGGGCCCTGTTCGAGATCAAACGGGTGATCGTCGGGCAGGACCGGATGGTGGAGCGGATGTTCGTCGCCCTGCTGGCCCGGGGGCACTGCCTGCTGGAGGGGGTGCCCGGGGTGGCCAAGACCCTGGCGGTGGAGACCCTGGCCAAGGTCGTCGGCGGCTCCTTCGCCCGGGTGCAGTTCACCCCGGACCTGGTGCCGGCCGACATCATGGGCACCCGGATCTACCGGCAGTCCAGCGAGAAGTTCGACGTGGAGCTGGGACCGGTGTTCGTCAACTTCCTGCTCGCTGACGAGATCAACCGGGCCCCGGCCAAGGTGCAGTCGGCGCTGCTGGAGGTGATGAGCGAGCGGCAGGTCTCCATCGGCGGGGAGAGCCACCGGGTACCGAACCCCTTCCTGGTGATGGCCACCCAGAACCCGATCGAGCAGGAGGGGGTTTACCCCCTGCCGGAGGCCCAGCGGGACCGTTTCCTCATGAAGATCGTCGTGGGTTATCCGACCGACGCGGAGGAGCGGGAGATCGTCTACCGGATGGGGGTGGCCCCGCCCGAGCCCACCACGGTGTTCGACACCGAGGACCTGCTCGCCCTGCAACGCAAGGCCGACCAGGTGTTCGTACACAATGCCCTGATCGACTACGCGGTGCGGCTGGTGCTGGCCACCCGTACCCCCGCCGAGCACGGGATGCCCGACGTGGCGCGACTGATCCAGTACGGTGCCAGCCCACGGGCCTCCCTCGGTCTGGTCCGGGCCACCCGGGCGCTGGCCCTGCTGCGCGGTCGGGACTACGCCCTGCCGCAGGACGTTCAGGACATCGCCCCGGACATCCTGCGACACCGGCTGGTGCTCAGCTACGACGCCCTGGCCGACGACGTGCCGGCCGACCACGTGGTGCACCGGGTCATGTCGACCATCCCGATGCCCTCGGTGGCGCCCCGGCAGCAGGCCACCCCGCCGCCGACGGGAGCGCCGACCTCGGGGTGGCCCGGGCAGCGGCCGTGACCTCGACCACCCCTCCCAGCGGTAACCGGGAATCCGCACAGGCGGCGGACAACCGCTCCGGTGCCGTGCTGGCCCGGTTGCAGCTGCTGGTCACCCGCAAACTCGACGGGCTGTTGCAGGGCGACTACGCCGGGCTGCTGCCGGGCCCGGGCAGTGAGGCGGGCGAGTCCCGGGAGTACCGCCCCGGTGACGACGTACGCCGGATGGACTGGCCGGTCACCGCCCGCACCACCACCCCGCACGTACGCCGTACGGTGGCCGACCGTGAGCTGGAGACCTGGTTGGCGGTGGACCTGTCGGCGAGCCTGGACTTCGGCACCGGCCGGTGGCTCAAGCGGGAGGTGGTGATCGCCGCGGCGGCGGCCATCACCCACCTGACCGTGCGGGGCGGCAACCGGATCGGCGCGGTGGTCGGCAGCGGCGACGAGGTGCCCGCCCAGCGTCGGGGTCGCCGGTCGGCACCCGTACCCGTCGGGCCGGGGCGGCTGGTCCGGCTGCCGGCCCGGTCCGGGCGCAAGGAGGCCCAGGGCATGCTGCGGGCCATCGCCGGCACGGAGAGTCGGCCCGGCCGCAGTGACCTGGGCGCACTGGTGGACATGCTCAACCGCCCACCCCGGCGGCGTGGGGTCGCGGTGGTCATCTCCGACTTCCTGGCCCCGCCGATCCAGTGGGCCCGCCCGCTGCGCAAGCTGCGGGTACGCCACGACGTGCTGGCGATCGAGGTGGTCGATCCGCGGGAACTGGAGCTACCGGACGTCGGGGTGCTGCCCGTCGTCGACCCGGAGACCGGGGAACTGCACGAGGTGCAGACCGCCGATCCGGGCCTGCGGCACCGGTACGCGGCGGCGGCAGCCGCCCAGCGCGCGGAGATCTCCGCCGCCCTGCGTACCGCCGGTGCCGCACACCTGCGACTGCGTACGGACCGAGACTGGCTGCTGGACATGGTGCGCTTCGTTGCCGGGCAACGGCACGCGCGTACCCGGGGGACGACACGATGATCCGACTGCTCCAACCGTGGTGGCTGCTGGCCGTACTGCCGGTGCTCGCCCTGGCCGCGCTGTACGTCTGGCGGCAGTTGCGCCGCCGGGAGTACGCGATGCGGTTCACCAACGTGGACCTGCTGCGTACGGTGGCGCCGAAGGGACTGGGCTGGCGGCGGCACGTCCCGGCGACCGCCTTCCTGCTGGCCCTGCTGGTGCTGGCCGGTGCCCTGGCTCGCCCGGCGATGGACACCCGGGAACCCCTGGAACGCGCCACCATCATGCTGGCCATCGACGTGTCGCTGTCGATGCAGGCCGACGACGTGCCCCCGAACCGCCTGGAGGCGGCCCAGGAGGCGGCCAAGCAGTTCGTCCGGGAACTACCGGAGACGTACAACGTGGGGTTGGTCTCCTTCGCCAAGTCGGCGAACGTGCTGGTGCCCCCGACCAAGGACCGTCCGGCGGTGACCAGTGCGATCGACGGGCTGGTGCTGGCCGAGGCGACCGCCACCGGGGAGGCGGTCTTCACCTGCCTGGAGGCGATCCGGTCGGTGCCGGCCGACGGGGCGGCCGGGATCCCCCCGGCCCGGATCGTGCTGCTGTCCGACGGCTTCCGCACGGCCGGCCGGTCGGTGGAGGAGGCCGCCGCAGCGGCCCAGGCGGCCAATGTGCCGGTCTCCACGATCGCCTTCGGTACGGACGCCGGTCATGTGGCCATCGGCGGGCAGTTGCAACGGGTGCCGGTGGACCGGATGGCCCTGGCCGCCCTGGCCGAGACGACCGAGGGCTACTTCTACGAGGCCGCCTCGGTCAGCGAGCTCAAGCAGGTGTACCAGGACATGGGCAGCTCGATCGGCTTCCGGACCGAGGCCCGGGAGATCACCCAGTGGTACGCCGGCATCGCCCTGCTGCTGGCCCTCTGCGCCGGGGCGACCAGCCTGCTCTGGTCCTCCCGCCTGGTCTGACCACCCCGCTCAGTCGTGGTGATCACGCTCGATCCAGGATCGAGTGGCTAAGCGCACGCCGCCAGGCCACTCGATCCTGGATCGAGCACGATCTTGCCGGGGGTCACCCTGGGCGGGGCGGTCAGTGGGTGCCGCTGGCCATCACGAACAGGACGGCCACCCAGACGGCGGCGAGGGTGAAGCCCAGCGGGGCGACGTAGCGGCTCATGACAGACTCCGGGGTGAGCGGTTCGTCGGCCCGGGACATGGCGGGACCGGCGAGGAGTGAATCGGGGATGCACACACTCGAAGTCGTGACCGGGGGCTTCCGGTTGGCACCCGCAGGATCGACCACTGCGGCTTACGGCCGAAGGGCGGTGGCGGGTGCGCGGGGAGCGGGCCAGCTCAGGCGGAGAGATGCTCAGCGTGACTGGCGGTCGGCCCGGCCACGACTGGGAGGATCGCTATCTGGCACAGCGATCACCTCCTGAGGTCGGGGTCGGTCCGGGCGATACGGGTCGCCGAGCGACCCGCGAACGCCCGTCAGCGTACACCCGGTACCGCCCCGGGGCGCATTCGGTCGACCGCCCCCGCGAACCGGGGTCGACTGTCCGGCGGCGGAGGCCGGAAAGGCTGGCAGTCGACGGGATGGCCCCGCATGGGCACACTTCCGCCGTCCGAGATGGAAGCGAGCACGATAGGTGCGATGACGTGGGACGGGTTAGGGATTACCGTGCGGTAGCACCTAGTCTCCACCCGCAACGATCTTTTGGAGGGACGCCCGTGTCTCGAACTGTGTTGGTTACCGGTGGCAACCGCGGCATCGGTCTGGCCATCGCCCAGGCGTTCGCCAAGCAGGGCGACCGGGTGGCGATCACGCACCGGGGCAGCGGCGCACCCGACGGGATCTTCGGGGTGCGGTGCGACGTCACCGACAGCGAGTCGGTCGACGCGGCGTTCACGGCCGTGGAGGCGGAGTTCGGCCCGGTGGAGGTGCTGGTCGCCAACGCCGGCATCACGGACGACACCCTGCTGCTGCGGATGTCCGAGGAGCAGTTCACCCGGGTGCTGGACACCAACCTGACCGGGGCGTACCGCTGCGCCAAGCGGGCCTCGGCGAAGATGCTGCGGGCCAAGTGGGGTCGCATGATCTTCATCTCCTCGGTGGTCGGTCTCTCCGGCGGTGCCGGTCAGGTCAACTACGCGGCCAGCAAGGCCGGCCTGGTCGGGGTGGCCCGCTCGATCACCCGTGAGCTGGGCAGCCGCAACATCACCGCCAATGTGGTGGCCCCCGGCTTCATCGAGACCGACATGACCGCCGAGCTCTCCGAGGGGCGCAAGGCGGAGATCCTCAGGTCCATCCCGGCGGGCCGGATGGCCAGCTCGGAGGAGGTCGCCGAGGTCGTCACCTGGCTGGCCGGCGACAGTGCCGCCTACATCAGCGGCGCGGTCATCCCGGTCGACGGCGGCATGGGCATGGGCCACTGAACCGAGCAGGCCCCTGAACCTGAGCACGGAGGAATGAGCAAAATGTCCGGACTGCTGGCCGGTAAGCGGCTGCTCGTCACCGGCGTCATCACCGACGCCTCCATCGCCTTCTCAGTCGCCAAGCTCGCCCAGGAGAACGGCGCCCAGGTCGTGTTGACCGGGTACGGCCGGCTCTCGCTGGTGGAGCGGATCGCCAAGCGGCTGCCCGAGGCGGCACCCGTCATCGAGCTGGACGTGACCAACCCCGAACACCTGGCCGGGCTGCCCGACAAGGTGCGTGAGCACGTCGACGGCCTGGACGGGGTGGTGCACTCGATCGGGTTCGCCCCGCAGAGCTGCCTCGGCGGAGGATTCCTCGACGCCCCCTGGGAGGACGTGGCGACCGCCCTGCACGTCTCCACGTACTCCTACAAGTCCCTGGCCGTCGCGGCGCTGCCGCTGATGTCGCCGGGCGGCGCGGTGGTCGGGCTGACCTTCGACGCCACCCAGGCCTGGCCGGTGTACGACTGGATGGGCGTGGCCAAGGCCGGGCTGGAGTCCACCTCCCGCTACCTGGCCCTGCACCTGGGCAAGCAGGGCATCCGCAGCAACCTGGTCGCCGCCGGTCCGCTGCGGACCATGGCCGCCAGGTCGATCCCCGGCTTCGAGCAGTTCGAGAACGCCTGGTCCGGACGGGCCCCGCTGGGCTGGGACCTGGCCGACCAGGAGCCGGCCGCCCGGGCCTGCCTGGCCCTGCTGTCGGACTGGTTCCCCGCCACCACCGGCGAGATCGTGCACGTCGACGGCGGCTACCACGCAATCGGCGCCTAGGTGAAAGGAAGGGCCCCCTGTTAACGCCTACGGTGTAGCAGGGGGCCCTTCTTAACGGCCGGGACCCGGGGGCGTTGCCGGTACGCCGCCCGGCAGGGGCAAGAATGGGACCATGGCGTACGACGCGTTGGTGCTGGTCTCCTTCGGTGGCCCGGAGGGGCCGGACGACGTGCTGCCCTTCCTCCAGAACGTCACCCGGGGGCGGGGCATCCCGCCGCAGCGGCTGGCCGAGGTCGCCGAGCACTACCAGCACTTCGGCGGAGTCTCCCCGATCAACCAGCAGTGCCGGGACCTGCTGGCCGCGGTCCGCGCCGACTTCGCCGCCCACGGCCTGGACCTGCCGGTGTACTGGGGCAACCGCAACTGGCACCCGATGCTCGCGGACACCCTGGCCCAGATGCGCGACGACGGGGTACGCCGGGCCCTGGCGTTCGCCACCAGCGCCTTCGGCGGGTACTCCTCCTGCCGGCAGTACCAGGAGGACATCACCGCCGCCCGGGCCGCGGTCGGCTCGGACGCACCCGTGATCGAGAAGCTGCGCCAGTTCTGGGACCACCCCGGCTTCGTCGAGCCGCACATCGACGCCGTACGGGCCGCGCTGAGCCGACTGGACCCGGCTCGGCGGGACACCACCCGGCTGGTCTTCACCGCCCACTCCGTACCGGTGACCATGGCCGACAGCGCCGGCCCGCACGGTGGCCGGTACACCGCCCAACTGGCCGAGACGGCCCGGCTGGTGCACGCGGGGGCCGCCCCCGACCTGCCCTACGACCTGGTGTGGCAGAGCCGATCCGGGCCGCCGCACGTCCCGTGGCTGGAGCCGGACATCAACGACCACCTGACCGCCCTGGCCGACCAGCAGGTGACCGGGGTGGTGGTCAGCCCGATCGGTTTCGTCTCCGACCACCTTGAGGTGATCTGGGACCTGGACACCGAGGCGCGGGACACGGCCACCCGACTGGGCCTGGACTATGTCCGGGCGGACACCCCGGGCACCGACCCCCGCTTCGTGACCATGGTGCGGGAGTTGGTCCAGGAACGCATCGACCCGGCCGGGGTCGACCTGCGTCGCCGGCTCGGCGAGCTGCCGATGTGGGACACCTGCCCCTCGGTCTGCTGCGTCCCGCCCCGCCGTCCCTCCTGACCGGCCCTGCCGACCCCGACACCCCTGCGGAGACGAGCATGCAAGACCGTAAACCCGTCGAGAGTTGGCTCACCGACATGGACGGTGTGCTGGTGCACGAGGGCCAGCCCATACCGGGTGCCCCGGAGTTCATCAAGCGGATGCGCGCCTCCGGCAAGCCCTTCCTGGTGCTGACCAACAACTCCATCTACACCCCCAGGGACCTGCAGGCCCGCCTGGCCCGGATGGGTCTGGACGTGCCGGAGCAGGCGATCTGGTCCTCCGCGCTGGCCACCGCCCAGTTCCTGGCCGACCAGCGGCCGGGCGGGACCGCGTACGTGATCGGGGAGGCCGGGCTGACCACGGCCCTGCACGCGGTCGGTTACGTGCTCAGCGACTTCGCCCCCGACTACGTGGTGCTGGGGGAGACCCGCACCTACAGCTTCGAGGCGATCACCAAGGCGATCCGGCTGATCAACGACGGGGCCCGGTTCATCTGCACCAACCCGGACGCCACCGGCCCGTCGGTCGAGGGGGCCCTGCCGGCCGCCGGATCCGTGGCCGCGATGATCTCCAAGGCGACCGGGGTGGAGCCGTACTTCGTCGGCAAACCCAACCCGATGATGATGCGCTCGGCGCTGAACACCATCGACGCCCACTCGGAGAGCACCGCGATGATCGGTGACCGGATGGACACCGACATCCTCTGTGGCCTGGAGGCCGGGTTGGAGACCATCCTGGTGCTGACCGGCATCAGCACCCGCACGGAGGCGGAACGCTACCCGTACCGTCCCTCCCGCATCGTGAACTCCGTGGCCGACCTGATCGACGAGATCTGACCGCTGCGGCGTCCGGGCGGATCGGCGCCGGTCAGGCGGGCTCGGTGTCGCGGCGCAGGAAGTCGGCCAGCACCGGAGCCTGCACCGCTGCCGGTACGCCGTGCCACTCGCCGGGCAGGCTGCGTTGTTCGGCGGCGGGCAGCAGGGCGGCCGTGGTGGCGGCCATCGCGGTCAGGTCGGCCGTGCTGCCGGCGCTGTGCAGCACCAGCGTGGGGGTGGCCACCCGGCGCAGCAGTGCCGCGCCGGTGGCTTCGCTGAGCAGACTGTCGTACGCCAGGGTGTGCGCCACCGAGACCATGGCTGTCCAGTGCGGGGTGCCGCGCATCCCGGCCAGCAGGTCGTCCGGTACGCCGATCTCGGTGAGGAAGAACCCCACCGCCTCCTCGCCGCCCAACTCCCGCAGCTTCGCGGTGAAGGCCCGCGCCTCGGCGCGGTCGTCGTCCGTGTCCAGTGGCGGCTCCAACAGGGCCAATCGTCGTACGTCGACACCGGCGGCGGCCGTGTGCAGGGCGAGCAGACAGCCCGAGGAGTACCCGTACAGCGAGACCGGTGCTCCCGCCTCGGCGATCAGGGCGGCCAGGTCCTCGACCTCGCGCTGCGGGGCGTACGGCGGGGTGTCGCCGCTGTCCCCGCGGCCGCGCCGGTCGTAGCGGTAGACCGTGAAGCCCTGGGCCAGCAGGACGGCCAACTCGTCCAGGGGGCTGTTGGCCCGGAAGTGCCCGGCGGCGTCGATGAGGATCAGCGCCGGGCCGGCACCCTCCCGTTCGTAGGCGATCCGCGTCCCGTCCCGGGAGGTTACGAACGGCATGGGGTCCTCCGGGCTACGGCCGCAGGGGGGCGTTGCAGGCGGCGACGAGGGCCTGACGGCAGGCCGTGGTCAGGGGGCGCAGGGCGGCATCGCGCTGCTGGGCCTCGTGGTTGTTGACCGCACCGCCGGGTGCGGCGTGCCCGGCCAGGGCCAGCACCCGGTCGAGTACGGCGGCCCGGGCGAACAACCGGCGCGATCGCGGGTCGAAGCCGGGCGGCAGGTCGGTGGTGCCGTCCGGGCGGCGCAGGGCCTCCAGGGCCCCGGCCAGCTCGGGACGCCACTGGGCGATGTCCAGTCGGGTCAGTGCCGCGGTCGTGTCGGCGAGCGCGGCGGCCAGCTCCGCCTCCGCCTCGGCGGCACCGGGCAGGGTGAGCGCGGCGGCCGGGGCGTTGGCCGGCAGGGGGTACACCCGCCAGAGCACGGTCTCGAAGGTGTCCCCGGAGCCGGAGGTGTGCACCCGTACCTCCGGGATCAGGCCCATCGGACCGGCGATGACGGCCTCGCCGGTGACCAGGGCGGCCCCGGCGAAGTCACCCGGGCCGGGCAGGCCACGGGGGTCGCCCGGGGCCGGCAGCACCAGCCGGATCTCGTCCGGCGAGAGCTTGGCCAGGGTGGGCAGGGCCTCCCGCAACGGCACGTCCGTCCAGGTGCCGGGTGCGTCGGCGACCAGGTGCTCCTCGTCACCGGCGACCTCGTCGGCGACTTCGTCGAAGGGCACCAGGCCGGCGCGCCATGCGCGCACCCAGGCAACGAACCGGCTCGACCGGCGCGGCGCAAGGATGGCCGCACCCGCAGCGGGGGTGGACATGCCGAAAGAGTACGTGTTCTTGCCCGCCCCTGTCTCGACTGCCGCACTCCACCCCTTCCCACCCCCTCCCACCCCGCCCCTCCCACCCCCGCCATCTCCCCGTCGATCATGCACTTTTGGTCGCTGGTTCATGCACTTCTGCACCTTTCGTCGCGACGCTAAGTGCATGATCGGCGGCCAGAGGGCGGGGTGGGCGGCGCGTCGAGATGTGGGGTCGGGTGGGTGGGACTAGCGTGCCGGGGATGGGGCGGCGGTATGGCGAGGACGTTCTGGCGGGGGACTGGCGGCGGCGGAAGGTGATTCCGGAGGTCGACGCCGAGGCGGACCTGGTGGTCGAGGACGCCGATTCGGGTTTCTGTGGCGCGGTGGTCGGGTTCGAGTCCGGTGCGGTGGTGCTGGAGGACCGGCACGGTAAGCGGCGCAACTTCCCGCTGCGTCCGGCCGCCTTCCTGCTCGACGGTCAGCCGGTCACCCTGCGCCGACCCGCCCGGGCGCCGGTGCCGGCCGCGCGTCGGCGTACCGCCTCGGGTTCCGTAGCGGTCGAGGGGGTACGCGCCCGCGTCGCCCGGGCCAGCCGGATCTGGGTGGAGGGGGTGCACGACGCCGCCCTGGTCGAACGGATCTGGGGCGACGACCTGCGCATCGAGGGTGTGGTGGTGGAACCCCTGGAGGGGATCGACGACCTGGACGCCGCGGTACGCGAGTTCGGCCCGGCCCCGCACCGGCGGCTCGGGGTCCTCGTCGACCATCTCGTGCCCGGCTCGAAGGAGAGCCGGATAGTGGCCCGGGTGACCTCGCCACACGTGCTGGTCACCGGGCATCCGTACGTCGATGTGTGGCAGGCGGTGAAGCCGGCGGCGCTGGGCATCCGGGCGTGGCCGGTGGTGCCGCCGGGGCGGCCGTGGAAGGAGGGGGTCTGCGCGGCGCTAGGGGTCGCCGAGCCGGCCGACATGTGGCGGCACATCCTGTCCCGGGTCAACACCTACGCGGAGGTGGAGACCCCGCTGATCAACGCCATGGAGCGGTTGATCGATTTCGTCACCGAGCCGGGCTGATCCGCGCTCTCGGCGGTCTGTGTCGGGCGGGGCCGCAGGCGCTACGGTGTACCGCCTGATCCCTACCACTCCCGGGGGTGCCGGTTGAGCCGCTTCGAGCAGCCGCGACGGCGGGTGCGTCAGGCGTTCCAGGTGGGACGCGCGTCCGTACGCGCCGCCCGCGAGCGACAGCGCGAACGAGCGGCGATCCGCGCCCAGGAGGCGGTCGCCGTCCCGCCGCCCTGGCAGCCCGTGCCGCCGGTCGACGGCGGTGGCTCGACGACCAGCCGGGACGACTCCGATGTGCCGAAGGCACTGCGGATCGCCGCCGCCTGGTCCTGGCGGCTGATCGTGATCGGGGTGGTCGGCTGGGCGCTGCTGCGCCTGATGGGCACCGTTCGCATCGTCATCGTTCCCCTGCTGGTGGCCCTGCTGCTGACCGCCCTGCTGGCCCCGGCGGTCGGGTGGCTGCTGCGGTTGCGGGTACCCCGGAGCCTGGCCACTGCGGTGGTGCTGATCAGCGGGCTCGGCGCGGTGGTGGGCACCCTGACCCTGGTGGTCAACCAGTTCATCGTCGGTTTGCCCGACCTGAGTGTGCGGGCCTCGGCCGGCATCGGGCAGATCCAGGACTGGTTGCGCGACGGCCCCCTCGGGCTGTCCGACGGGCAACTCAACGGCTACGTCGAGGCTGGCCAGAAGTGGATCAACGAGAACAGCCAGTCCCTGACCAGCGGGGCGATCAACACCGCCGGCACGGTGTTCGAGGTGTTCACCGGCACCCTGCTGGTGCTGTTCGCGATGTTCTTCTTCCTGCGCGACGGTGACCGGATCTGGCGGTTCCTGGTCGGGATGCTGCCGGTGGCGGCCCGTTGGCGGGCCGACGACGCCGGTCGGGCCTCCTGGTTGACCCTGGTGGCCTACGTCCGGGCCACCGTGCTGGTGGCCTTCATCGACGCGCTGGGCATCGGGATCGCCCTGGTGCTGTTCGACGTGCCGTTCGCCTTCCCACTGGCCGCACTGGTGTTCCTCGGCGCCTTCATCCCGATCGTCGGTGCCACCCTGTCCGGTGCGGTGGCGGTACTGGTCGCCCTGGTCGACAGCGGCTGGGTCACCGCCCTGGCGATTCTCGGGGCGGTGATCGTGGTGCAGCAGCTGGAGGGCAACGTCCTCCAGCCCTGGATCATGGGTCGGGCGGTGGCCCTGCACCCGCTGCCGGTGGTGCTGGCGGTGACCGCCGGGGTGGTGCTCGACGGCATCGTCGGAGCACTCGTCGCCGTACCGTTGATCGCCGTGCTCAACACGGCCGTGCGTCGCCTGGCCCGCCGCCCCCCGGAACCGGCCCCACCCGTCCCGGACGCAGTGGTCGTCCGCTCCACCGCGCCATAACACCCCTCACCCCGACCCGGGCCCGCTGCGTTGATCATGAGGTTAGCGGTGGGGACAGCGCTTTCCTGTACCGGTAACCTCATGATCAACGCGGGTGGGCAGGTGGGTCAGGGGATTTGGTCGGGGGAGCGGGTGAAGACGAAGGTGGCGATGTCCAGGGCCACCGGGCGGCCCGTCTGGTCGCGGAGCACGGCCAGCACCTCGCCGTGTTCCTCGCCGCTGACGGCCCGCCACCGGTCCGGGCCTTCCGGGCGGTAGCGGCTGACCGGATCGCCCGGCACGGCCCCGACCAGGTCGCCGGTCATGGGGTCCCAGGTGAGGTCGAGCGGGATGCCCATCCACCACCAGCGGCCGGTCAGGGCGGCCACGTCGGCCGGGGGCGGTGTGTCGACCGGCGACCAGGCTCGGGGCGGCGTCGGTTCGGCGTCCAGGACCTGGGTGAGCAGCTGCCGGCCCAGGGTGCCGAGACCGCCGACCCGGAAGGCGTACGCGTTGGCGAAACCGACCACCGCGGTACGACTGGGGCGATGCACCTCCAGCACGGCCAGGTAGCCGGGCATCGAGCCGCCGTGTCCGGCGTACACCCGCTCGCCCTCGCGGTGCAGTGCCAGTCCGAGCCCGCGTCCGGCCCGCCAGGAGTCCAGGTCGACCATCGCCATCGGGGCGCACATCTCGTCCAGGGTCTGCGGGGCCAGGACGGCCGGATCGGGCTCGGCCAGGAAGGCCGCCCAGCGGGCCAGGTCCGCCACGGTGGACCAGAGCTGCCCGGCCGGTGCCATGGCCCCGGTGTCCGTAAGCGGTTCCTCCCGCAGGGTGTCGTGCCACGGGTGCACCACATAGCCGGGGGCGAACGGCGCGGTGGCGGCGTAGGTGGTGCGATGCATCCCCAGGGGGTCGAGGATCCGCTCCCGCAGCAGTTGCTCCCACGGGGTCTTCGTGATCCGTTCCAGGGCCCCGCCGAGCAGCCCGTACGCCAGGTTGGAGTAGTGGAAGGCGCGGTGCGGGGGGTACGCGACCTTCGCGGCGGAGAATCCGGCCAGCAGCGTACGTAGATCGACACCGTCGCTACGTTCCCACCACGGTCCGTCCGGCTCCCGTTGCAGACCGCTGATGTGTCCGAGCAACTGCCGCAGGGTGACCGGCCCGGCCGCCTCGGCCTCCGGCAGATGCCGCCGCAGGGGGTCGTCGAGCGCCAGCCGGCCGGCGTCGCGTTCCTGCATGATCAGCGCTGCGGTCATCGTCTTGGTGATCGAACCGATCCGAAACTGCAGGTCGGCGTCGGGAGTCGGGTGGGTGCCGGCGGCGCTCAGATGGACCAGAGCGCCGTCGCGGATCACCCCGACGATCAATGACGGAACGTGACCGGTCAACTGGGCCTCGGCCACCAGGACGTCGAGCTGACGGGCGGTTTCCGGACGTAGCGACATCTTCTGCCCTCCGTAGTGGTGACCGAGAGCTTACGATCATGTCAATTCGATGACACGTGCATTCCCATGTCACGATCGTGTTATGGATGCCGTGTTCTGGATCGTGCTGGGCGTGGTGCTGGCGGTCGCTGAGATCTTCACGGCGACCCTGTTCGTGCTCATGTTCGCGGTCGGTGCGTTCGCCGCTGCCGGTGCCGCCGCGCTCGGTGCTCCGGTGGCGGTGCAGGCGGTCGTCTTCGCGGCCGTCTCGGCGCTGACCGTCCTGGCGGCGCGGCCGGTGATCCGGCGACACAGGCAGTCGGCGTTGGAAAGCGGCGACACCGCGTTCGGGATCGAGGCGCTCGAGGGCTCCACCGCCCTGGTGTTGGAGCAGGTCGACTCCGACAAGGGCATGGTGAAGATCGACGGCGAGGTGTGGACCGCCCGAGCCTACGACGGCACCCAGGTTTTGGCTCCCGGCGAACGGGTGCAGGTTATTCAGGTCAAGGGAGCGGTAGCCCTGGTCTGGCGGGATGTTGCGACGCCCACTGAGCTACCCGAAGTGGAGAGGTGACCGGATGGAACTCGTGATTCCCGTCCTTTTGATAGGTATCGCCCTGATCGGGGTGATCACCCTGGCCAAGGCGCTGCGGATCGTCCCGCAGCAGCGCCAGGACGTGGTCGAGCGGCTGGGTCGCTACAAGCGCACCCTCAACCCGGGACTGAACCTGCTCGTGCCGTTCGTCGACTCGGTGCGTACCAAGGTCGACATGCGGGAGCAGGTGGTCAGCTTCCCGCCGCAGCCGGTGATCACCTCGGACAACCTGGTCGTGTCGATCGACACCGTCCTGTACTTCAAGGTGGTCGACTCGGTCCGGGCCACCTACGAGATCTCCAACTTCCTCCAGGCCATCGAGCAGCTCACCGTCACCACCCTGCGTAACGTGATCGGCTCGCTGGACCTGGAGCGGGCGCTGACCAGCCGCGAGGAGATCAACCGGCACCTGTCCGGGGTGCTGGACGAGACCACCGGCCGGTGGGGCATCAAGGTGACCCGGGTGGAGATCAAGGCGATCGAGCCGCCGCCGAGCATCCGTGACTCGATGGAGAAGCAGATGCGCGCCGAGCGGGACCGCCGCGCCGCGATCCTCAACGCCGAGGGGCACAAGCAGTCGCAGATCCTCACCGCCGAGGGTGAGAAGCAGGCCGCGGTGCTGCGCGCCGACGGTGACCGGCAGGCCCGGATCCTCCAGGCGGAGGGCCAGGCCAAGGCGATCCGTACCGTCTTCGACGCGATCCACACCGCCAACCCGAGCCAGAAGGTGCTCGCCTACCAGTACCTCCAGGCCCTGCCGCAGATCGCCAACGGCACCGCCAACAAGGTGTGGATCGTGCCGGCCGAGCTGACCAAGGCCCTGGAGGGCATGGGCGGCGCACTCGGCGGGCTGAGCCAGATGGTCGGCGACGCGCCGAGCCCGAAGGCCTCCGACGACGCCAGCGCCGTCGAGCGCGAGGCCGCCGAGGCGGCCCAGGCCGCCGCCGCTGCCGCCCAGGAGATCCACAACGAGGTACGGGTGGCCGAGGCGCAGGCCACCGGCGGCAAGACCCCGCAGGGGCTGCCCGCCCCGGAGCCGGTCTCGCCGACCAGCCTGCTCAACGACCCGACCGACCAACGCGAACGCGCCTGACCCTCCCGCACAACCGGCGGGCGCGCCCATCCCCTGGGCGCGCCCGCCGTTTCGCCGTTATGGCGCGGTCCGGCTGGCGTGGTCCCCGCCGTTACGCCGTAACGGCGCGATCCGGCCCGCCTTGACCCCGTCGTTTCGGCGTAACGGAGTCGATCTTCGGCATCGGTAATGCGAGAAAGCCTCATGGCGGGCTGCGGTGTTTGCCACCATCGGTCGTAGGGCCGGTCCGGCCTGGGGCACCGGGGCGCTCTCGGGTGCGTCCCGCGCGAGGTCTGTGGATGAGCGAGGTGAGGCATGGATCCGCTGCGCCGTTTGTGGTCCGCGCCGCAGGTGCCGGGCAAGCACGATCCCCAGGGCCCGTTGGGTACCCGGCGGACCGGGGGTGGCTTCGGGGTACTGCCCTTCGTCGACGACCCGGGCCCACCCAGGCCGGCCACCAACGCCAGTTGGGCCTGGTCACTGCGCCGGCTGGCCCGAGCGGCGGTCTGGCTGCTGCCGGCGTACGCGATTCTTTATGGTCTGGTCGCGATGGCCAGCGACGGCGGGGTCGGCAATGATCCCTACCCGGCCGACGGGCGGGCCCTGTACCTGGTCGGCTGGGTGGCCGCGGTCTGGCTCGGCCTGCTGGCCCTGCTCGGGCTGACCGGCCTACTGGCCGCCACCCGCAGTCGGCATTCCGCCGTCGCCGGGCTGCTGATCAGCATCGCCGGTACGGTGCTGATGCTGCCGTTCGCCGGGCTGGCCGAACAGACACCGGTCTTCGGTACCACCGCACGGACCCTGGTGCTGGTCGGCGCCACCTGCTACAGCCTGGGCTGGCTGTGCACCGGTTGGGCGGTGGCCCGGTCGGGGGCGTTCAGCATCGGCGACGGCGTCATGCTGATGATCGCCAGCCCGCTGCTGGGTCTGGGGGGCGCGTTGATCGGTTCCTTGCAGACCTTCGGGGCGATCTTCGTGCTGATCGCCAGCATCGGCATCGCGTACCGTTCCGGGCGGCTGATGCCCCGGGAGATCCTCTACGACGCGGCCAGCGCCAGCGTCGCCACGGCCCGCCCGCCCGGCCCGATCGGCCCCGGCCCGGCCTGAACAGGGCAAAGAGTGCTGGAGGCTTGCCGTGAATTGGCTGACAACCCGGCCGTTGAGGTGGTCGGTAGGTGGCTTTCGCGGCAATCCTGGGGACCATGGCCTCCCCTACGCCGCTGTCGCGGCTGTTCACCGTGCTGCTGACCGGCGTGCTCGCCGGACTCGTGCTGGCGGTCGCCGTACTGCCGGTCAATCTGGTGTTCGGCTTCGCCGCCCAGGCCGCGCTCGGTAACTACGCCGCACTGCCGGACGCCTTGCGGACCCCGGCCACCCCGCAGCGTTCCTACCTCTACGCCAACGACGGCAAGACGTTGATCACCACCTTCTACGACGTCAACCGCACGGACGTGCCGCTGGCGGAGATCGCGCCGGTGATGCGCCAGGCCATCGTGGCCGCCGAGGATCGCCGCTTCTACGACCACGGCGGGGTCGACCTGCGCGGCATGGCGCGGGCCCTGGTCAGCAACGCCACCTCCGGCACCGAGCAGGGGGGCTCGACGCTGACCATGCAGTACGTGCGCAACGTGCTCAAGACCGACCCGAACCGCACCGCGGAGGAACGGGCCGAGGCCACCGCGCCGACCATCGGGCGCAAGATCCAGGAGATCCGGTACGCCAACGCCCTGGAACAGACCCTCGGCAAGGACGAGATCCTCAACCGCTACCTGAACATCGCGTACTTCGGTTCCGGGGCGTACGGCATCGCCGCCGCCAGCCAGCGCTACTTCTCCAAGGCGCCGGCGGACCTGACCCTCGCCGAGGCGGCGTTGCTGGCCGGTCTGGTGCAGGCGCCGGAGGCGTACAGCCCGATCGACGGTGACACCGACGCGGCGCTGACCCGGCGGGGGTACGTCCTGGATGCCATGGTCGCCACCGGGGCGATCACCGCCGAGCAGGCGAGGAGCGCGAAGGCCGAGAAGTTGAAGCTGGACCCCAGCGACCAGGCCAACGGCTGCGCGGCCACGGTCAGCTCCCGCGACGGGTGGGGCTTCTTCTGTGACTACCTGCGCCGCTGGTGGTTGGAGCAGCCGGCCTTCGGCGACACCGTCGCCGAGCGGGAGCAGGCGCTGCGCCGGGGTGGCTACAACGTGGTCACCACCCTCGACCCGCAGATCCAGAAGACCGCGCAGCAGCAGGCCACCAGCATCTACGGGTACGACAACAAGCGCGCGGTGCCGATCGCCGCGGTCGAACCGGGCACCGGTCGGATCCTCGCCATGGCGGTCAACCGGCACTACAGCCTGGACGACAACCCGGATGGGCAGGTCAACTACCCGAACACCGTCAACCCGCTGATCTCCGGTGGCGGCAGCGTCGCCGGTTATCAGGCCGGCTCGACCTTCAAGCTGTTCACCATGCTGGCTGCCCTGGAGTCCGGCCGTACCCTGTCGACCGGTTTCGACGCCCCCACCCGGCTGCCCACCCGGTACGCCGCCGGCACCGACGACAGCAGTTGCGACGGCCAGTGGTGCCCGGCGAACGCCAACCCGCAGTGGATGAACGGCTACCGGATGATGTGGGACGGGTTCGGCCGCTCGGTCAACACGTACTTCGTCTGGCTGGCCGAGCAGGTCGGCCAGGACAAGGTGGTCGAGATGGCCCAGCGGCTGGGCATCACCTTCCGAGCCGAGGCCGACGCGCGCTTCGCGCAGGACAATGCGGCCAACTGGGGGGCCTTCACCCTCGGCGTCTCCGCC
Organism: Micromonospora sp. NPDC047134; assembly: GCF_040643455.1. Taxonomy (NCBI): domain Bacteria; kingdom Bacillati; phylum Actinomycetota; class Actinomycetes; order Micromonosporales; family Micromonosporaceae; genus Micromonospora; species Micromonospora sp. NPDC047134. The sequence continues at coordinate 37,381 of NZ_JBEYUI010000004.1, read as the reverse complement.
ACCACCCCGCTGGATCTGGCCAACGCGTACGCCACCGTGGCCGCCGAGGGCACGTACTGCGCGCCGTTGCCGGTGGTGTCGGTGACCGCGCCGGACGGGCAGCGGCTGCCGGTCGGGGACCCCTCCTGCCGGCAGGTGCTCGACCCGGACGTGGCGCGGGCCGCCACCGACGCGGCGCGCTGCCCGGTGGGTCAGCAGTCGGCGTTCGCACAGTGCAACGGTGGTACGGCCACTGCGGTGAACAGCATCCTCGACGGCCGTCCGGTGGCCGGCAAGACCGGCAGCTCCGAGCGGGCCGCCACGGAGACCTTCGTCGGCTTCACCCCGCAGGTGGCGGTGGCCGGCATCGCCGCCAACCCGGACGACCCTACCGACCTGGTCGGCTCCGCCGTGCAGGCCCGGGTCATCGAGGCGGTGGCCCGGATCATCGGTACGGCGGTCGACGGCGAACCGGCCGAGTCCTTCACCGCTCCCAGCCGGGCCCTGGTCGGGGACCCACGTCGCCCGGTCGAGCGTCGTCCGGTCGAGCGCGCCCCCTCGACCTCGCCCCGCTCACCCGACTCGGAGTCCGACCCGGAGTCCGACCTGCCCCGCTGGCTGCAAGGCCGCGGCTGACGGCCGCAGCGCCGGCGTGCTCTGTTAGCAAGGGGCCCTTCCCATACGCCAGGCGTTAATAAGGTGCCCTTCCTTTCATGCTCGGCGGGGGCGGTAGGTGGTGACCATGGTGGGTAGGCCGCGGCGGATGATGCCGGCCCAGTCGGTGTCGCCGCGCAGGATCGCGGCGGCGGTGTTGCGGGCCTGTTCGGCGGTGAAGTGTGGGGGCATCATCAGCTCGGCCGGGTCGACCAGGGCGTTGATGACGGTGGGGCGGTCGGCGTTCAACGCCCGCTCCCAGGCTGTGGCCACCTGATCGGGGCGGTCCACCATCTCACCGTGCAGCCCCAGGACCTCGGCCCAGCGGTGGTAGCCGATGTCCGGCAACTGCTGGCTGTCCGGGAACATCGGGGTGCCCTCGCTGGAGCGCTGTTCCCAGCTGACGAAGGCCAGATCCCGGTTGTTGAGCACCAGCACCACGAACCGGGGGTCGGCCCAGCCCCGCCAGTACTTCGCCACCGTGATCAGTTCGTTGACCCCGTTCATCTGCATCGCCCCGTCCCCGATCAGGGCCACCAGCGGCCGGTCCGGGTGGGCGAACTTCGCGGCCAGGGCGTACGGCATGGCTCCGCCCATGGACAGCAGGGTGCCGGAGAGGCTGGCCAGCATCCCGGGGCGGACCTTGACGTGTCGGGCGTACCAGGCGGTGGTGGTGCCGCAGTCCACGGCGAGCGGCACGTCCTCGGGCAGCCGTTCGCTGAGGCTGGCGAACCACCGTTGCGGGTTGACCGGGTCGGCGTTCTGCTCGGCGAGTTTCCGCTGGGACTGCCGCCAGGCGGCGGTGGCCCCGGCGATGGTCTGTCGCCAGCGGGTCGGCCCGGGGCCGGGGCCCAGTTCGCGCAGCAGGGCCCGCAGGGTGGGTGCGGCGTCCCCGGTCAGGTTCACCTCGGTCGGGTACCGCAGGCCCAGTTGGGTGCCGTCGTGGTCGATCTGCACCCCCCGGGCCTGACCGGGTGGGGGATAGAACTCCGAGTACGGCATGTTGCTGCCGACGATCAGCAGCCGGTCGCACTCGTTCATCAGCTGCCAGCTAGGGCGGGTGCCGAGCAGACCGATCGCCCCGGTCACCCAGGGCTCCCGGTGGTCCACCACGGTGAACCCGAGCAGGGCGGTGGCCACCCCGGCGCCGAGGCGGTGGGCGATCTCGCGTACCTCGGTCTCGGCGCCGATCGCCCCCTGGCCGACCAGCATGGCCACCCGCTCGCCACCGCGCAGCACCTCGGCGGCCTGGCGGATGTCGGCCTCCGGCGGCACGGTCGGGCCGGTGCTGGGCACGCTGCTGGTGTGGTAGTAGCCGTGGGCGTGCGGCGGGTTGGGCACCGCGGCCAGGTCCTGCACGTCCAGGGGGAGCACCAACGCGGCGACCGTACGCCGGGCCAGGGCCGTGCGGCAGGCCCGGTCCACCAGGTGCCGTACCTGGGAGGGATGGTCCAGTTGGGCCAGGAAGGCCGCCGCGACGTCCTTGTAGAGGGCCAGCAGGTCCACCTCCTGGTAGTAGCCACCTCCCTCGGCGGTCGAGGCGGTGTGCCCGACCAGGGCCACCACCGGCTGGTGGTCCAGCTTGGCGTCGTACAGGCCGTTGAGGGCGTGGATGGCCCCCGGCCCGCTGGTGACCAGTACGGCCCCGATCGGCCCGCCGCCGTACTTGACGTGGGCCGAGGCGGCGAAGCCGGCGGTCTCCTCGTGGCGTACCTGGACGAACTGGGTCTGCTGGCCGGTGCGTTGCAGGGCGGAGGTCATGCCGTTGATGCCGTCGCCGGGGTAGCCGAAGTACCGGCGTACCCCCCAGCAGGCCAGTCGCTGCACGATGTGGTCCGCCACGGTGGCGTTGCGGGGTAGGGGCCACGGGTCGGCTGGCACCGCAGTGCCGACATGTCCTGCGCTCACCTGGGCCGCCTCTCGGGTAGTACCGGCGAACGCACATTCCCGGCACCACCCGGCCGAAACCCCCCGATTCGGGTCAGGTCCGGCGCGGATGGGCGGTGAAGAAGGTCCAGATCAACTCGGTGGCGGGCAACTCGACCTCCGGGGCGCTCAGCCGGTCACCCGAGGCCCCCGGCCAGGAGTGACCCATGCCGTCGATCCGGTACACCTCGACCTCACTGCCGTCGGCGCAGCGGTCCCGGGTCAGGGTCACCCCCTCGGTCGGGGCGGCCGGGGCGGGGGAGACCGGGGTGCAGCCCAGCCGTTGCCGCCAGCGGTCCAACCCGGTGCTGAACGACGACGCGTACCGGTCCCGCTCGCCGATGAAGGTGACCACCGATACGGGTCGCTGGGGTCGGTAGTCGTCCGCGACCGACCGCTCACCGATGAACCCGCCGCTGACCACCCCGATCGCGGCGAAGGTGCCGGCGGCCTCCACCGCGGCCCGGAAGCTCAGGTCACCACCGTTGGAGATGCCGGTCAGGTAGGCCCGGTCGGGATCGACCTGCCAGGTGTCGACCAGGTGGCCGGCGAGGGCGGCGAGGAAACCCACGTCGTCGGCGTTCCCGCAGCAGACCAGGGCGTTGAATGCGCCGTCGACCCCGTCCGGGTAGGCGACCAGGAAGCCCTCCCGGGCGGCCAGGTCGTCCCAACCGAACAGTCCGCTCATCTCCAGACCGGTGCCGGGGTACGGGTGCAGCGCGATCACCAGCGGCACCGGCCGCCCGGGGACGTACCCGGGCGGTGCGTGAAGTCGGTAACTCCGGCTCACCCCGTCATGGTTCAGGGTCAGGGCATGTTGCCCTGGGCCCGGCGACACGGCGGGGGCCGCCCCCGTCGTCGTGGGTGGCGTTTCCACATCGCCACTACCACACGCCGCGGCCCCCACCACCAGGCAAACCGACACGCACCACCCGAGCAGCCGACGCATGCCGCCCCCTCCCGGCCGTTGGTCTGCCTCACTCTCACCGGCGGTCCGACACCCCGACAACCCTTTCGGCGTACGCCGAAAAGCACCCCGGGTCCCTCCGGCGTACCCGGAAAACGCTTGCCCCCCCTCGGCGTACGCCCGGAACTGCTGGCAACCTTGAGGGGTGATCTCCCTGCGGCTCACTGCGGCGGACCTGACCCGGATCCGGTTCGGTAGCCGTCCACATCCGGTCGGCAACACGATCCTGGCCAGCCAGGCCCTGCGGGATCCGGTGGTGGCCGCGCGGATGCCGGAGATGGCCGCCCGTGCCCAGGCCGCCTCGGCGAGCACCGCCGCCCTGCGCCATCTGCTGCCGGCCCGGGGCCTGCTGCCCGACTTCCTCACCCCGGTGCAGGGGATCGAGTCGGTGGCCGCCGGCATCGAGACCATCCGGGCCACCCCGCGTCGCCAGATCACCGCAGAGCTCACCGAGACGTACGCCAAACTGCCGCCCAGCCTGTGGCGGCGGCGGTTCGTGTCGGCCGACCCGGAGATGCTGGATCTGCTGATGACGGCGGTGGACCACTACTTCGACGCCGTGCTCGCCCCGGCCTGGTCGCACCTGACCGCGGCCCACCGGGCGCATGTCGACCTGCGGGCCCGCACCTACGCCCGATCCGGAGTGGACGGCCTGCTCAACGAACTGCACCCGGCGATCCGGTGGCGTCCGCCGATCCTGGAGATCGACAGTTGGTGGAGCGCGGAGCTGACCGGAAACGGTGAGGGCATCCTGCTCATCCCCGGTCCACTGGCCGGTCTGCGCCCCCGGGTGCTGGTCCGAACCGGACAGCCGGTGCTGCTGGTGTACCCGGTCATCGCCCCGCCCGAACCCCCACCGACCAGGACGGACCCCCTGGCCCAACTGCTCGGCGGCACCCGGGCGGCCGTGCTGCGCCGACTGGCCGAACCCGGCCAGCACACCACCACGGCGGTGGGTCGACACCTCGGCATCAGCGTCTCCTCGGCCTCCGAACACGCCGCCGCGCTGCGGGCCGCCGGGCTGATCACCAGCGAACGTCTCGGCGGCGCCAAGGTGCACCGGCTGACCCCCCTCGGCATCCACCTGCTAGCCGGTGACAGTCGTCCGCCGGGCGGGTAGCGGGCACCTCGCCCGGATGGGTGACACTCGGAACATGTCGCTCAGCGCGCAGGACGTGGAACTGTTCGAGGGGTCCCGGGGTCGGCTGGAGGCGGTGGCCTACCGCCTGCTCGGCTCGGCCGGGGACGCCGAGGACATGGTCCAGGAGACCTTCCTGCGCTGGCAGGCCGCCGACCGCGCCCGGATCGAGCAGCCCGTGGCGTGGCTGACCAAGGTGCTCACCAACCTGTGCCTCAACCAGCTCACCTCGGCCCGGGCCCGGCGGGAGAGCTACGTGGGCATGTGGCTGCCGGAGCCCCTGCTGGCCGGGGACCGGATGCTCGGCCCGGTGGACACCGTGGAGCAGCGGGAATCGGTGTCCCTGGCGGTGCTGACCCTGATGGAGCGGCTGTCGGCCAATGAACGCGCCGTGTACGTGCTGCGGGCCGCCTTCGGCTACCCGCACGAGGAGATCGCCGAGATCCTCGACCTCACCGAGGCCAACTGTCAGCAGCTCTACCGGCGGGCCAAGCAGCACCTGGCCGCCGGTCGCCACCGCGTCCAGGTCGACCAGACCGCCGCCCGCAACATCGTGGCGGAGTTCCTGGCTGCCGCGAACAGTGGTCAGACCGCACGGCTGGTCGAGTTGCTGACCGAGGACGCGGTGAGCGTCGGTGACGGTGGTGGGAAGGTCCCCGCCCGGTCCACCCCGGTCGTCGGTGCGCTGGCGGTGGCCAGGTTGCTGCGCGGACTCTTCCAGGCCGTCGACCTGCGGCGGAAGGTGCTCGGGGGATCCGCCACCATGTACGCCGAGATCGTCAACGGCGAACCGGCCGTGGTGGTCGTCGTCGGCGACCGGATCGTCGGGGTACTGGCGCTGGAGGTGACCCCCGAGGGGGTGGCGGCCGTGCGCGCCCAGGCCAACCCCGACAAGCTGGCCCGCATCACCCGGCTCTGGTCGGCCAGCCCCCCGGCCGAACCCCTCCTGGACCGGTGGTGACCGGGACCACACCCGATCCCTGTCAGCAATCGCCGGGCTGCCCGGTTCAGAAGGCGTACGCCGACGACCGGCTCCCAGCAGCCGGCGCGGCACCACCCGCAGACAGGGAGTGGGAGCATGACCCATCGCATCGTCGTCCTCGGCGCCGGTTACGCCGGGGCGATCGCCGCCGGTCGCCTGGCCCGGCGACTGCACCCCGACCAGACCGAGATCACCGTCGTCAACGCCGCCGCCGACTTCGTCGAGCGGGTCCGCCTGCACCAACTCGCCGTCGGGGCGGATCTAGCCGTCCGTCCGCTGCGGGACCTCTACACCGGCACCGGGGTACGGGTCCGACTGGCCCGGGTCACCGGGGTCGATGTCGACCGCAGGATCGTCACCCTCGCCGAGGCCGACACCTCGTCCGAGATCGGCTACGACACCCTCGTCTACGCCCTGGGCAGCACCGCCGCCGAGCACCCCGGCGGCGCCGACCACGCCTACGACGTGGCCGGCGCCCAGTCCGCGCAGCGGCTGCGTGAACGCCTGGCCGTCCTGGAGGCGGGCGGCCGGGTACTGGTCGTCGGTGGGGGCCTCACCGGCCTGGAAGCGGCCACCGAGATCGCCGAAACCCGACCTGACCTGCAGGTCGCGCTCGCCACCCGGGGCGGGCTCGGTGACTGGCTGGACGAGGGGGCCCGCCGCCACCTGCGGAAGGTGTGCGACCGGCTGGGAATCACCGTCCACGAGCACACCGACATCACCGAGGTCCGGGCCACCGGCGCGGTCACCGGCACCGACGGGGTCATCCCGGCCCAGGTGACCGTCTGGTGCGCCGGCTTCGCCGTACCCTCTCTGGTCGCTGGCATGGCCGTGCGGACCGCACCCACCGGGCAGATCCTCGTGGACGCCACCATGCGCTCGGTGTCGCACCCCGAGGTGTACGCCATCGGCGACGCCGCCTGCGCCGAGGGGCCGGGCGGCAGGCCGCTGCGGATGTCCTGCGCCTCCGGAGTCCCGATGGCCTGGCAGGCGGCGGACGCCATCGCGGCCCGGCTGACCGGTCGGCCGGTGCGCAGCACCCCGATCCGCTACTACAACCAGTGCATCAGCCTCGGCCGACGGGACGGCATCATTCAGTGGGTGACCGCCGACGACCAGGCCAGGGGGGTGCACTTCCGGGGCTGGTGGGCCGCCCGCTACAAGGAGATCGTCTGTCGGGGCGCGGCCTGGGGGGTGTCCCACCCCACGCTCATGCTGCCGACCCGTCGCCGTCGCCTCAGCCCGGCCATCGAACCCCGCCACGCCCGTCCACCGGCCCTCGAGGCCAAGGAAATTTGAGTAGGGTGTGCCGCACGGGCGGCCCGGGCAGCACGTCGACAGCTGGTCCACCAGGGTGAGTCCCCCCGGGAGATCACGACCACGACGACACGTATGGGCGGCCTGAGAATGGGACCTCTGCGGTACTCCATCAATCTCACCGTGGACGGATGCAGCGATCACCTAGCGGTGGAACCCGACGAGGAGCTGCACCGCCACCACATGGAGAACCTCACCCGGGCCGATGCCCTGCTGTTCGGTCGGGTGATCTACGAGATGATGGAGCAGGCGTGGCGGCCGTCCGCTGCGGCGGTGTCCAGGCCGGAGTGGACGGAACCCTTCGCACGGACCATCGACGCGGCGAAGAAGTACGTCGTGTCGAGCACCCTGGAGCGGGTCGACTGGAACGCCGAGCTGGTGCGGGGAGATCTGCGTACCGCCGTCGAGCAGATCAAGGAGCGGTGCCCCGGCGGGGTGTTCGTCTCCGGGGTGCAGTTGCCGACGGCCCTGGCCGAGCTGGGGCTGATCGACGAGTACGAGTTCGTGGTGCATCCCCGGATCGCGGGGCGCGGGCCGCGACTGTTCGAGGGGCTGGCGAAACATGTCGACCTGAAGCTGGTCGGCCGGTCCGAGTTGGCCTCCGGAGCGGCGGTGATGCGGTACGCCCCGGCCTAGGTGACGATGCTCGTCCAGGCCACCCGCAACGACAACGACCCGGCCAGGCTTCTCGCGCCTGGCCGGGTCGGTCGTGTCTGACTAGGCTGATCTGCGGTACCGGTCAGTGCCGTTTGGCCAGTTCGAGGAAGGACCGCCAGGCGGTGGGGTCGAAGGCGAGCACCGGCCCGGCCGGGTCCTTGCTGTCGCGTACGGCAACCACGCCCACCAGATTGTCAGCCACCTCGACACAGTCTCCGCCGGAGGAATTGCTGCGGGTGGCCTTCCGCCAACGGGCGTCACTGAGGTCCATGCTGGCTCTCAACTTCCTTGATGAGGTCGATGGAGAGGTCTTCGGGAAGGGCGACCGTCCGCACACCCTCCCATTTGCCGAGAAGCTTAAGCACCTTCTCGTCGGTGTCGGCTGCCTCGCCGCCGAGCTGGCTGTCCAGGTGCCCGATCCAGGTGCCGTCGGGCAGCATGGCGAGCAGCAGTGGCCCGTCGAGGCCAACGTGCAGGCCGGTACGAGCCGGGATGATGTGGATGTGGACGTGCGGTAGCTCAGTCATCCGCAGCAGATGCGCCAGTTGCTCGGCCATGATGGCGTTGGTGCGGCGCAGCGCCGCCTCGTCGATCACCGCGAAGACCTGCGGTGGCCGCTCGCGGCGCAGGATCTCCTGGCGCTCCAGTCGGGCCGCCACCTGCTGCTCGATCTCCTGCTCGGGGCAGGTGTCGTCAAACCGCAGCACCGCCCGCGCGTAGTTCTCGGTCTGAAAGAGACCCGGAATCAGGGTCGGATTGAAGTAGCGCAGTTGTTTGGCGGCGCGTTCGGCTTTCAGCCAGGGCATGAACCAGGCGGGTTGGCTGTCCTGCTGGGCGGTACGCAGCAGAGACTCGAAGAGACCGCCGGTTTCCAGGATCTCGTCCGCCCGGCGGGCGTAGGGCAGGTCGACCGGACGGGTGCCGGTCTCCACGGCGGACACCGTCGAGGCGGAGTAGTTCGTGCGTTTGCCGAACTCCTCCTGGTTCATGCCGGCCAGGGCTCGCTGCTTGCGTAACTGGACCCGGATCAGATCCACGCTCTGTTCACCTTCCACCGCACCCCCAGGGGCCTCGTCAAGATCGCCAACTGTCGCCGAGTGGTGGCCATGATCCACGCAGTGTCACCGCGGTCAGGCTCGATGCGTTCCGAGGGTAGCGGTGTGATCAGCAGACTGTCACGTAAGCGGATCCGCTCCCATCCAGCAGGGACGGGGCGGGTTCTGCCCCGGGGCCGCCCCGCGCTTTCCCCCCCGCGTCGGGGTGGCCCCGGTTCCATCGCTCGCTCTGGGTGCGTTCGTTGCTGCCAGGGCGACAAGAAACGCACCCAAAGAAGCCGGCCCTGGGAGGTCATAGGTGATCACCACGCGGTTGCCGGGGGCGGGCCGAGGACCGTACCCGGATCGTCCTCGGCGGGTCGGCGCGGACCCGCCGCACACCCCGATGCGTCCGATGTGGTGCTGCCGGGCCTGCGGGCAGCCCTGGCCGTGTGCCACCGCGCGGCTGTTGCTGCACACGGAGTACGCCCACAACCGCACCGGCCTGTCGATCTACCTGGCCGGGCTGATGTACGAGGCCATGCGCGATCTGTACCACCTCAACCCGCACGACGGCCCGGACCCGACGAGCCTGTTCAACCGGTTCCTCGGCTGGGGATCGCCGCGTGGTCCGGGGCCTGGAGGGAGTCGATGATCAGGCGTTCGACCTCCGCCCAGGTGGGTGTGGGGTGACCGTAGTCGGGGACCGGGCGGCGCTGGGGGCCGAAGAAGTACTGGTGCTCGACGGTGCCCTGGATCGCGGCGTGCACCTCGGGATGGTCGTCGACGAAGTGGGTGAGGGCCAGGTCCAGGCAGTGGGACCGCTTGTCGGCCCGAGCCCGGCAGAACCGCACCTGCCGGGGGTCGACCCCGGTGCGGGTGTAGAAGTCGTGCGCGGCCAGCCAGCGCAGGGTACGGGCCTGCACCCGGGGGCCGCACTTGGAGATCAGCCAGACCCGGCCGTCGAAGTGGGGGACCAGTCGGGCGATGGTCGCCACCGCCTCGGGTACCTCGGGGGTGGCCAGCATGGCCGCCTCGTCGCCGCTGAAGAAGGCGGTGTCGTCGCCGCTGGGATGGGCGGAACCGTCGATGATGACCCGGCCGATGTCGATGCCGAGTCGGGGAAGGTGCGCGTTCATGTGGCCCAGCATCGGCGGCCTGAGGCGTACGCAGAACTATTGTTCTGGCGCTGATCTATAGTGTGGCGTTATGACTGGGCGGGAGTTGCTGGAGGCCGACGCCCTCCGGTCGTTCGCGGTCTTCGCCGAGCACCGCAACTTCACGACCGCCGCGGCGGCGCTGCACATCAGCCAACCCGCCCTGCATGTGAAGATCCGCAAGCTGGCCACGGCCCTCGACGTGGAGCTGTACGAACGCGAGGGTCGGCGGCTCAGCCTGACCGCCGCCGGGGAGCGCCTGGCCGCGTACGCCCTGGATTGTCGGCGGCGGGCCGACGAGTTCCTGCGGGAACTGCACCACGAGTCGACCCCCACCCTGACCATCGCGGCCGGTCGGGGCGCGCTGCGTTGGGTGATCGGCGAGGCGATCCGGCAGGTCGGCCGGCAGGGACGTCGGGTCAATGTGATCACCGCCGACCGGGATGCCGCGCTGGCGGCCCTGCGCGCAGGGCGGGCCGATCTGGCGGTCATCGCCCACGATCCGCCGACCCGGCAGGTCGAGGCTGTCCAGATCGCCGCGTACCAGCAGGTGCTCGTGGTCGACGAGCGACACCCCCTGGCGGAGCGTCGGGCGGTCCGGCTGCGCGACCTGGACGGTCTGGACCTGGTGGTACCCCCGGCCGACCGACCGCACCGGCGGGCGCTGACCCGGGCCCTGCTCGACGCGGGCGTACGGTGGCAGGTCGCCGCCGAGGTGGACGGCTGGGACCTGCTGGTGCACCTGGCCGGGTTGGGGGTCGGCGCCACCGTGGTCAACGGGTGTGTCGAACTGCCCGACGGGCTGCGTGCCGTGCCGATCCACGGCCTGCCGCAGATCCGTTACTGGGCCACCTGGCGGCTTCCCCGTGCAGAGCTGGTGGGCGACTTTTTGGGCCAGTTCCCGCCGGTGGCCGAGCGGGCACCCCGGTGACCGGGCGGCTCACCTCGACGAGCAGGTTCCTGGCGTACGTGCTGCGGCATCGCCCGGAGGCGGTCGGGATCACCCTGGACGAGGCCGGCTGGGTGGCCGTGCAGGAGCTGCTGGCCGCGTTGGCCCGGCACGGTCGACCGGTCACCGTGGAGTTGCTGGACCACCTGGTCACCGGTACCGACAAGCAACGTTTCGAGATCCGCGCGGGTCGGATCCGGGCCGCCCAGGGCCACAGCGTCGCGGTGGACCTGCAACTGGCACCGCAGGTGCCGCCGCAGGTGCTCTATCACGGTACGGTGGCCCGTTTCCTGCCCCGCATCCGTGTCGAGGGACTGGCGCCGGGTGAGCGTACCCATGTGCATCTGTCTGCGGACGCGGAGACCGCGGCCCGGGTCGGTGCCCGCCGGGGCGAACCGGTCGTGCTGCGGGTCGACGCCGCCGGTATGCACCGTGTCGGCCTGGTCTTCTACCGGGCCGCCAACGGGGTCTGGCTGACCGCCCAGGTGCCGCCGGATTTCCTGGCCTGATCGCCACCGGTCCGTCGACTCAAGACATCCAAATGTCTTGATATGTTATCGCTCACACGATACCTTCCGAGCGGGAGCCGGGCACGCTCTCGACGCGTCCCCGCCGGTCCGGGATCCCGGCGAGTGGACGAGACCGCGATGCCGACCGACGGGCTACGCGGATCCTGACCGGGCGCCGCCGAACCGATCACGGTCGCCCCGGGGTCCGCGGTGGGCAGCCCGTGCCCGACCGGTACGCGGAGCAGGGCTCATCCACCACCACCCACGGTGCAGTGGCACCTTCCGCGCGTCCGGTGCGACGCGAGATGGAGCAACAAGATGGTGAGATCCAGATCGATCTTCGGGCCCGCCGCCCTCGCGGCGTTGCTCGTGCTGAGCGTGGGCGGGGTGGCGATGGCCACCGGCCCCAGCGCGACCGCCTCGACCACCGAGGTCGGCACCCAGGCGGCCACGGCGGGCTGCGGTCGGGCCCCCGGGCTCAACAGCGGCACCCACACGATCCAGAGCAACGGCAAGAGCCGCAGCTACATCCTGCGGATCCCGGCCAATTACAACAACAACCACCCCTACCGGCTGGTGCTCGGCTTCCACTGGCGCGGCGGCTCGGCCGTCGACGTGGACACCGGGCAGACGGTGCAGCGGGACGCCTGGTCGTACTACGGGCTGCGGCAACTGGCCGACAACAGCACCATCTTCGTGGCCCCGCAGGGGCTCAACGCCGGCTGGGCCAACTCCGGCGGCGAGGACGTGACCTTCGTCGACGACCTGCTGCGGCAGGTGGAGGCGAACCTCTGCGTGGAGACCACCCAACGCTTCGCCCTGGGCTTCAGCTGGGGCGGCGGGATGAGCTACGCCCTGGCCTGCGCCCGACCCAACGTGTTCCGGGCGGTGGCCGTGTACGCCGGTGGCCTGATCAGCGGATGCAGCGGCGGCAACGGTCGGATCGCCTACTTCGGCGCCCACGGCATCCGGGACAACGTCCTCGGCATCTCCGGTGGACGGTCGCTGCGTGACCGGTTCGTCAACAACAACGGCTGCACCCCGCAGAATCCGCCCGAGCCCTCCCAGGGCAGCCTGACCCACCGCACCACCACCTACTCCGGCTGCGCGGCCGGCTACCCGGTGGTGTGGGCCGCCTTCGACGAGGGCCACATCGCCGCACCCCAGGACGGGGCGCCCGGCGACAGCGGCTCCCGCACCTGGCTGCCGGCGGAGACCTGGCGGTTCTTCACCCAGTTCGGCAGCAGCACCCCGCCGCCGCCGGACCCCACCACCCCGCCGCCCGGCCCCACCACTCCGCCGCCCGGCCCGACGACCCCGCCCCCGGGTGGTGGCGCCTGCCGGGTGGCCGTGGCGGTCAACGCCTGGAACAACGGCCTGACCCAGGACCTCACCATCACCAACACCGGTGGCAGCGCGATCAACGGCTGGTCCCTGGTGTTCACCCTGCCGGGCGGGCAGAACATCACCGGTGGCTGGAACGCCAGCTACTCGCCGACCTCCGGACAGGTGACCGCCCGCAACGTGTCGTACAACGGCAGCATCGCCCCGGGTGCCTCGGTGGCCATCGGCTTCCAGGCCACCCACACCGGCAACTCCGCTAGACCCTCCTCGTACACCCTCAACGGCGCCACCTGCACCATCGCCTGACCGATCGGACCTGATCGTCGGTCCCGGGCCACGCTGACCGGGTGGCCCGGGTCCACCGGCTCGTCGGCCGGGGGTGGCCCGGGTCCACCGGCTCGTCGACCGGGGTGGTCGCTCGGATTGCCTGCGGCCGTCGCCGGGGTGGGCCGGGCTGCCGGTCGGGCGGCCTGCAACCGACCGTCCGGGCTTCCCGGCGGTGATCGACTCCGTTTCGCCGTAACGGCGGTGTCCGACCCTCGTGGACCCCGCCGTTACGGCGTAACGGCGATCGCCGGCCCTCGCGGACCCCGCCGTTTCGTCGATACGGCGCGCGTCGGCGCTGCTGGGGCGCGGGCGTCGTGCCGGGGCCGTCCACTGGGGGGCGGCACGCTAACATTGCCGCGTCTTGAGACGGCTGCGGAGCGAGGCTGTATGGGGTGGCTCCAGCGTGTGCTGGGTGGGCGGCGGGTCGAGCACGATCCGGGTCGACAGGAGGCACTGCTAGAAGAGGTACGGCACCGGTTCGGCATCCGCGTCCAGGTCGGCCTCCACGACCAGGTCAAGGCGATCACGCAGCTGCTGGACGACGAGGACGGTCTGCTGGTAGCCATCCGGATCGTGCGTGAGGTCGCCGAGGCGGCCCACTCGGATCTCCAGGCTCAGGCCGCCGACCTGTACCGGCGTAACGGTTACCGGCTGGTGGTCGACCGGCGCAACTATCGTCCGCTGTGGCGGGAAGCCGGGCGGGCCTTGCGGTGGCCGCTGTTCGATGCGCCGGGCGGCCTGCATCCGTACGTGCAGGTGGCCGCGGCGGTCACGGTGATCGGCGACCGGGCGTCGCGGGTCGTGAAGATCACCGACCCCGCCCCGGTCCTGGCCTCGGTCTTCGAGCTGTTCGACCTCGTCACCACCGGTTGGGAGTACGGCCGGGTCCGGCCGGACACCAACGGGGCCGAGCTGGTCCTGCGGCTGATCTCTGCCGCGCAGCAGATCAACGCGGCGTGGCCGGATCCGCCGCCGTTGCCGCAGTCGGTCCGGGAACTGATGCGCCGCAACAACACCACCAACGTGTACGACCCCGCCGCTGATCGGGTGGTAGGTGGGATCAATCTCGGCGGGGAACTGCGGCCGGCCCTGCTGTCCTGATCGCGGTCAGCACACTGGGCCGATCATATCCAGCTGTGGCAGAGCCGCGTCTCGGCGGCTGACTGCTGCTTGTTAACAGGGGACCCCTGCTCTACCGCAGACGTTAGGAAGGGGCCCTTCCTTACACTCGGGCTGGTGGAGCTGATCACCGAGCCGGACGACGAGCGGATCGCCGACTATCGCGCGCTGACCGACGTGGAGTTGCGTACCCGCTGGGAGCCCCCGCATGGGCTGTTCATCGCCGAGGGGGAGTTGGTGCTGCGCCGGGCCCTGCGGGCCGGCTACCCGGCCCGGTCGTACCTGGTCGACGCCAAGCGGGTGGACCAGCTAGCCGACCTGGACACCGGCGAGGCCCCGGTGTACGCCGCCACCCCGGAGGTGCTGCGGGAGGCCACCGGCTTCCATGTGCACCGGGGAGTGCTCGCCTCCTTCCGGCGCAAACCACTGCCCGAGGCCGCCGAGGTGCTGGCCACCGCCCGCCGGGCGGTCATCCTCGAAGACGTCAACAATCACACCAATCTGGGCGCGATCTTCCGGGCGGTCGCCGCGCTCGGGGTGGACGCCGTGCTGCTCTCACCGTCCTGCGCCGACCCCCTCTACCGGCGCAGCGTACGGGTCAGCATGGGGGAGGTGTTCGCGGTGCCGTACGCGAAACTGGACCCCTGGCCGACCGCGCTGGCCCAGGTACGCGACGCCGGTTTCACCGTGCTGGCGATGACCCCGGCCCCGGATGCGGTGCCCATCCAGCGACTGACCCCGGCTCAGCGGGCCCGGGCCGCGCTGCTGCTGGGTGCCGAGGGGGCCGGGCTGACCACGGCGGCGATGCAAGCCAGCGACGTGCGGGTGGTCATCCCGATGCGGCGCGGTGTCGACTCGTTGAATGTCGCCGCCGCCACCGCGGTGGCCTGCTGGGAACTCGGCCGCGACGATCCCCTCTGACCTGACCTGCGGTTATCGGCGGGCAAATCACGGACTGTAACGTGTCGCGGGTGTTCCCCACCGTACGCGAGGTCCTGGCCCTGGACCCGGTCCGCCGTGGCGCCCCGCGTCTGGTAGCCGGAGAGGTGGGTTTGGACCGACCGGTGCGCTGGGTGCACGTGGCCGAGGTACCCGACATCGCCACCCTGCTGGGCGGTGGTGAACTGGTGCTCACCACCGGCATCGGGTTGCCGGTCGACGACGCCGGACTGCGGGCCTTCATCGCCGACCTGGCCGGGGTAGGGGTCTCCGGACTGGTGGTGGAACTGGGCCGCCGCTACCTGACCGGGGTACCCAGGGTGATGGCCGCCGCCGCCGGACGACACGGCCTGCCCCTGGTGGAACTGCGCCGGGCCACCCCCTTCGTGCGGATCACCGAGGCGGTGCACGCCCTGATCGTGGACGCCCAGCTAGCCGAGTTGCGGGCCACCGAGGAGATCCACCAGCGGTTCACCGACCTGTCCGTGGAGGGCGCCGAACCGGACGAGGTGATCCGGCAGGCCGCCGAACTGTCCGGCTGCCCGGTGGTGCTGGAGAACCTGTCCCGCCAGGTGCTCGCCTACGACCCGGCGGGGGAGAACGCCGAACTGCTGCTGGACGGATGGGAGCAACACTCCCGACGGATCCGACCCACCGGGCGTACGGCGTACGACCCGGACAGCGGCTGGCTGGTCACCATGGTCGGCGCCCGGGGCGAGGACTGGGGTCGGCTGCTGCTGCGCTGGCCGGGCGGCGTCCACCTCAGCGGCCCGGGTGGCGTCGAGGTCGACGGGCCGGGGGAGGGTGACCCGGACGGGGCGGAGGACCCGAGGCCCGGCCCGGCCGTGCCGCCGACCCGGCTGACCATCCTGGTGGAACGGGCCGCGTCCACCCTGGCCCTGGGCCGACTGATCCGCCGGGACACCGAAGGGTGGGTACGGCAGATCCACCGCACCCTGCTCACCGCCCTGATGGACCGCACCCGGCCGGTCGACGAGGTGGCCCTGCGGGCCCGGGCGCTGGGGCTGGTGCTGGACCGTCGGCACCTGGTCGGGGTGGTGGTCCGGCCGCGCGGCGACGACCCGACCGGGGAGTACGGCCCATCGACCGAACCGGCCGGTGAGCCCGGGTCGGCCGGTGCCGATGCCGGGGCGGGCCGACTGCGGGACCTGGCCGAGACGGTCGGGCAGGCGCTGCGCGAGGCGAACCTGACCGGCCTGACCAGCGCCATGGACGACCAGGCGGTCGGGGTGCTGCTGGCCCTGGCCGACCCGGCGGCGGAGGAGCGGGCCCTGACGGCCTTCGCCGCCGCCCTGCGACGCGCCCGCCCCGACCTCCGCCTACCCGAGCCGCGCCGCCCCGGCAGCGGGGGCCTGGTCATCGCGGCCGGCTCAGGGGTGGGCAGCCTGCGGGAGGCCGGTCGCTCCCTGATGGAGGCCCGGCAGGTAGCCGAGGCGGCCCGGCGGGACCGGCGGGACCTGCCGATCTTCCGGCTGCCGCATGTCGGGCTCGCCGGGCTGCTGCACCTGCTGCGCGACGAGCCGCGCCTGCAGACCTTCGTCGAACGCGAGCTGGGTGCCCTGCTGGCGTACGACGCCCGGCATCCCCGGGAGCACCTGCTCGGCACCCTGCGGGCGTACCTGGAGCAGGGGCGGAACAAGTCGGCGGCGGCCACCGCGGCGCACCTGTCCCGGCCGGCCTTCTACGAACGGCTGGCCCGGATCAGTCGCATCCTCGACGCCGACCTGGACTCGGTCGACACCTGCCTCTCCCTGCATGTCGCCCTGCTGGCCCTGGACGCCATCCGCGCCCCCTGACACACCGCCCACACTCTCTTGCGGTAACCCGGGCACTGATGGAGAGTGGCCAGGTGGGAACAAGAACGGAGATCAGTCAGCTGCCCCCGGAGGCCGATCTCGCCCGGGCGGACTCGCTGGCCCGGGAGATCTTCTCCGACGTGGCGAACAAGTGGGCCTTCCTGATCATCGAGTTCCTGGGGCAGCGCACCATGCGCTTCAGCGAACTGCGGGACGTCATCGGCGGCATCAGTCACAAGATGCTCACCCAGAACCTGCGCATGCTGGAGCGCAACGGCCTGGTCGAGCGGCAGGTGTACCCCACCGTGCCGCCCCGGGTCGAGTACACCCTGACCGAGGCCGGGGAGTCGCTGCGCGGGGTGGTCGACGGCATGTGCACCTGGACCCAGCGCTACCTGGGCCACATCGAGGCCTCCCGCCACCGATTCGACGCCGACTGACGGCCCCGGCCCGCTCCCGGGCCGGGGCCGCTGCCGTGGCCGGGACCGCTGCCGGTCAGTCGAGGACGGCGGTCGCCTCGACCTCCACCAGATGCTCCGGTACGTCCAGGGCCGCCACCCCGAACAGTGAGGCCGGCGCGGCCGGAGTGACCCCCAGCTTCGCCGCCGCCCGGGCGATGCCCTCCAGCAGCGCGGGCATCCGATCCGGGGTCCAGTCGACGACATGCACGGTCAACTTCACCACGTCGGCGAAGCCGGCCCCGACCCCGGCCAGGGCCGTGCCGACGTTGAGGTAGCACTGCTCGACCTGCGCGGCGAGATCCCCCTCGCCGACCGTGCGACCCTCGGCGTCCCAGGCGACCTGCCCGGCGACGTGCACGATCCTCGACCCGGTCGCCACCGACACCTGCCGGTACACGTCGATCTCCGGCAGCCCGCTGGGGTTCACCAGTGTCACAGCCATGACGAAGTGCCTCCTCTAGCTCTCCAATGGTTACTCAGGAACCATAAGAGAGTGGCGGCTACCTGGGAAGAAGGCACTTTTTCGAAACCAGGGCACCTTTCGGTGACCGTGCGGCGCTCACTCGGTGAGGGAGTGCAGGGCCTTGGCGTAGAGCGGCGGGACGTAAGAGGGGCCGCCGCCCGGGGTGAAGGTGTCGGAGGTGGCGGCGGTGGCCCAGGCGCTGTCCGGGACGGCCGCGACCAGGGCGGTCACCACCGGAGTGTCCCGCCAGTGCGGCTGCTGGGCCAGCAGGCTCAACGCCACCACGGACTCCTCCACCTCACCGACACACTCGAAGGGCTTGTGCCCGTCCACCCCGAGTAGTTCCCGGTAACCCGGGATCTGGGTGGGGTCGGCGAGCAGGTCACCACCGAAGATGTGGGTGATCCGCTCCCGGGACATGAACGGGGCCAGGGCCAGGAAGACGAACCGGCACTTCGGGCAGTCACGGCACCAGCGTTCGCTGGCGTCCCGCAGCTTGAAGGCGGCGTTGCAACTGGTCACCACGTCGTCGTACCGGTCGATGGTGGCGAACAGCCGGGCGATGTGCAGCTCCGACAGCGGACGCAGCAGCGAGAAGTACGGCTCGGTCAACCCGGCGTGCTCGGCCAGGGCTCCCCGCAGCAGCCCCTCGGCCTCCACCCCCTTCGACCACTGGTGGTTGATCTCGTGACCGTTCCAGATCAGGTTCGGGTCCGACGCCGAACGCTCGTTGGACATCACCACCGGGCCCAGACCGTGCAGCACCGCCGTGGCGACCGCGATCAGCGAGTTGATCGCGGTGACCGGGATGTGCCCGTTGCGGGCCCCGGCCGCGTTCAGCTCGAACAACACCGGATCCAGGCGGCGCCGCGCCGCCAGCGCGGGGAGCCCGGAGGCGACGTTCACCGCCTTGATCACATGGTTCGGGTTGACCGAGAAGGGCACCGGGTCCAGACCGGCCCGACGCAGCGCCTCCAGACTGACGATGGAGTCCTTGCCACCACCGACCGCCGACAACGGACGCCGGTCGGAGTTGTCGTACTCGGCGGGCGGGCGCACCCGGCCGGGCGGGATCTGCGGGGTCAACTCCAGCACGTACGGCAGCTGGTTGCGGTAGGCGTACTCCGCCAGGCCCTTGCTGTAGACGGCGGTGACGAACTCGGCGGCGGCCGGGCCGAGCGGCGCCGGCAGCACGATCTGCCCCGGCGCGGCGGCCTTGTAGTAGCTGACCCCGGCCACCACGTGCAGCAGCTCCAGCACCCGGCCGAGGGCCGCCACGGCCGCATCCGAGGGGGACTGCTCGGGCACCGGCAGCGTGATCACCTCGGTGAACCGCTGTTCGCCGTCCGGGCCGGTCAGCGCGTAGTCGAACAGCGCCTCACCGGTGGAGAGGTCGATCGAGTAGGACGGGAAGGTGAACGCGTCCATCCGCGCCAGTTGCGTGTTGGGCACACGCCATACTAGGCCCTGGTTCGTCCGGCCGTGCCCGGCTCCGCCGTACCGTGTCCCTGCTCCACCGCCGTCGCCCTCGAGGAGAAGCTGTGCGCCTGTCTGACCTGCGCGGACGTTCCGTCGCCGTCTGGGGGGCCGGCCGGGAGGGCCGGGCCGCCGTGATCGCGATCGCCGCCCACGGGCCGGCGGAGCTGGTCGCCGTGGACGACAGCGCCAACTTCCTCACCCTGCCCTGGGAGGGGCCCCTGGCCGAGGCCGCCCCGCTGGTCACCGGCGAGGAGGGCTTCGAGCGGCTGGCCGCCGCCGAGGTGGTGGTCCGCTCGCCGGGGGTGCCGCAGACCCATCCCTGGCTGGTGGAGCTGCGCCGCCGGGGCGCCACGATCACCCAGGGCACCGCCCTGTGGATGGCCGACCACGCGGCACGCACCGTGGGGGTGACCGGCAGCAAGGGCAAGAGCACCACCTCCAGCCTGATCAGTCACCTGCTGAACGCGATGGACCGCCCCAACGTCTTCGGCGGCAACATCGGGGTACCGACCCTGGACCTGCCGGAGGCGGAGCTGTACGTGCTGGAGCTGTCCAGCTACCAGTGCAGCGACCTGACCGACTCGCCCCGGGTCGCCGTGGTCACCGCCCTGTTCCCGGAGCACCTGGACGCCCACGGCGGCGAACGGGAGTACTACCGGGACAAGCTCAACCTGCTGCAGTACGGGCCGCAGACCGTGGTGGTCAACGGCGCGGACCCCCGACTGGCGGTCGAGTTGGGCGACCGGGCCGTCATCCGGGCCGGCGCGGCCGACTCGGTGAACGTGGCCGGAGGGCCGGACGGCACACCCTGGTTCCACCTGGTCGACCGGCCGCTGTTCCCCCGGGCGGTACTGCCGCTGGTCGGGCGGCACAACGAGGGCAACCTCTGCGTGGCCCTGGCGGTGCTCGACGCCCTGGGGGTGGACATCGTCGGGCGCAAGGACGCCCTGGCGGTGGCGGTGGCCGAGTTTCAGGGCCTGGCCCACCGGCTGACCGAGATCGTCGACCCCTCCGGCCTGACCTTCGTCGACGACACCCTGGCCACCAGCCCGTACGCCGCCATGCACGCCATCGACGCGTACGACGGCCGCCCGTTGACCGTGATCGTCGGCGGCAACGACCGAGGCGTCGACTACACCCCCCTGCGGGAGCACCTGGCCGAGCGGGAGTTGACCGTCATCGGCATCCCGGACAGCGGCCCCCGCATCATCCAAACCCTGACCGGCCTCCCCAAAGTGCGTACCGAACTGGTGGACGACCTCACCGAAGCCGTCCACCTGGCCCGCCAGCTGACCCCACCCAACGGCGTCGTCCTCCTCTCCCCGGCCGCCCCCAGCTACGGCCGCTTCCGCAACTTCGAACACCGCTCCGAAGTCTTCGCCCAAGCCATCCAAACCACCACCCCCACCCACCCCTGACCCCCTCACCCCCACCCCCGGGCCTCCGGCCCTTGCCCTGGTTGATCATGAGGTTAGCCGTGCGTTTTGTCCTGATTCACTGCCGCTAACCTCATGATCAACGCCGAAGGGGAGGGGGAGGGGTGGGGTGCGGAAAGCGTGGGTGGGGGGTGGGTTTGGGTGTGGGAAGCGTGGGGGTGCGGGCAGATGGGTGCGGAAAGCGTTGACGTTGTGTCAGGGCGGGTGGGGCATCCGCGACACCTTGGCTCTTGTCGGGGTAGTGATCGTGGTGGAAGCGTGCGGTTACCGCGAACCGAGAGGGTGCGACGATGACCGCCGATGACCTGCTGGCCCGGCACCGGGCCGTACTCCCGTCCTGGATGCCGCTCTACTACGCCGAGCCGATCGAAATCGTCTCCGGCGAGGGCCGCCGGGTCACCGACGCCCAGGGCCGCACCTACCTGGACTTCTTCGGCGGGGTGCTGACCAACATGATCGGGTACGACATCGCCGAGATTCGGGAGGCGGTGCAGCGGCAACTGACCACCGGGATCGTGCACACCTCGACGCTCTACCTGATCCGCCAGCAGGTCGAACTGGCCGAGAAGATCGCCCGACTCTCCGGCATCCCGGACGCCCGGGTCTTCTTCACCAACTCCGGCACCGAGGCCAACGAGGCCGCCCTGCTGATGGCCACCAACCACCGCCGCTCCCACCAGGTCCTCGCGGTCCGCAACAGCTACCACGGCCGGTCGTACGCGACGATGGGCATCACCGGCAACCGGGGCTGGTCGGCCAGCCAGCTCAACCCCCTCCAGGTGGCCTGGCTGCACTCCGGTGAGCGGCTGCGCGGCCTGCTGTCCCGGCTGCCGGAGGCCGACCGGATCGACGCCGCCGTGGAGGACCTGCGGGAGGTGCTGGCCACCCAGACAAGCGGAGACGTGGCCTGTCTGCTGGCCGAGCCGATCCAGGGGGTCGGCGGCTTCGTGCACGGCCCGGACGGTCTCTTCGCCGCCTGGAAGAAGGTCCTGGACGAGCACGGCATCCTGCTGATCTCCGACGAGGTACAGACCGGTTGGGGGCGTACCGGGGAGCACTTCTGGGGCTACCAGGCCCACGGGGTCACCCCGGACCTGCTCACCTTCGCCAAGGGCATCGGCAACGGCTTCGCCCTGGCCGGGGTGGTCGGCCGGGCCGAGGTGATGGAGGCGGTACCGGCGATCAGCTTCTCCACCTTCGGCGGCAACCCGATCTCCACCGCCGCCGGCAACGCGGTCCTGGACTACCTGCTCGACCACGACCTGCAGGCCAACGCGGCCCGCACCGGCGCGATCCTCGTCGAGGGCCTACGCGCCGCCGTGGGCGACCTCGACTGCGTCGCCGAGGTACGCGGAAAGGGCCTGATGCTCGGTGTCGAGTTCGTCCGACCGGGCACCACCGAGCCGGACCCCGCCCTGGCCGCCCGAGTCTTCGAGGGGTGCCGGGCCGGTGGCCTGCTGGTCGGCAAGGGCGGGCTGCACGGCAACGTGCTGCGGATGGGGCCGCCGCTGACCCTGACCGACCAGGAGGCCCGGGAGGGCCTGGCCATCCTGGTCGAGGCGATCCGCTCCGGCGCCGCCGAGGCGGTGACCCCGTGAGCGCGAGGAGTGAGCCGGTTCTGCGAGCCCCGCAGTCGCGAACGAAGGCGGCACCCGTGAGCGCGAGGAGTGAGCCGGGTTTGCGAGCCCCGCAGTCGCGAACGAAAGGTTGTTCAGCGTGAACCTCATCGGGCACTTCATCGACGGCAAGCGGGTCGGCGGCAGCTCGGGACGGCGCAGTGAGGTCTTCGACCCGGCCACCGGTCGGCGTACCGCTCAGGTGGAGCTGGCCAGCGCCACGGAC
Source organism: Micromonospora sp. NPDC047134 (assembly GCF_040643455.1). Lineage (NCBI taxonomy): Bacteria > Bacillati > Actinomycetota > Actinomycetes > Micromonosporales > Micromonosporaceae > Micromonospora > Micromonospora sp. NPDC047134. The sequence continues at coordinate 14,885 of NZ_JBEYUI010000004.1, read as the reverse complement.
GTCGCGGTAGCGGTGGAGTCCGCCGAGCGGGCGGCCCGCGCCTGGCGGGACGCCTCCCTGGCCAAGCGGACCGCGGTGCTGTTCGCCTTCCGGGAGCTGGTGCACGCCCGCCGCGACCAGCTCGCCGAGGTGATCACCGCCGAGCACGGCAAGGTGCTAGCCGACGCCGCCGGGGAGGTGCAACGCGGCCTGGAGGTCATCGAGTACGCCTGCGGCATCCCCTCGGCCCTGCGCGGCGGGTTCAGCGAGAACGTCTCCACCGAGGTCGACTCGTACAGTCTGCGCCAGCCCCTCGGGGTGGTCGCGGTGATCAGCCCCTTCAACTTTCCGGTGATGGTGCCGCTGTGGTTCGTGCCGGTGGCGGTGGCCGCCGGCAACGCCGTGGTGCTCAAGCCGAGCGAGAAGGACCCCAGCGCGGCCCTGCTGCTGGCCGAATGGTTCGCCGAAGCCGGCCTGCCCGACGGGGTGCTCAATGTCGTCAACGGCGACAAGGAGGCCGTCGACGCGCTGCTGGAACATCCGGCGGTCAAGGCGGTCTCGTTCGTCGGCTCCACCCCGGTGGCCCGGTACGTCTACCAGCGCGCCACCATGGCCGGGAAGCGGGTGCAGGCCCTCGGCGGGGCGAAGAACCACATGGTGGTGCTGCCCGACGCCGATCTGGACCTGGCCGCCGACGCGGCCGTCAACGCCGGGTTCGGCTCGGCGGGGGAGCGGTGCATGGCGATCTCCGCCCTGGTGGCGGTGGAGCCGATCGCGGACGAGTTGGTGGCGCGGATAGCCCGGCGGATGGCCGGCCTGCGTACCGGTGACGGGCGGCGTGGCTGCGACATGGGTCCGCTGGTCACCGCCGCCCACGCCGAGAGGGTGCGCTCCTACGTGGAGGCCGGGGTGGCCGCCGGGGCGGTGCCGGTGGTCGACGGCCGCGAGGTGACCCCGGACGGCGACCCGGACGGCTTCTGGCTGGGCCCGACCCTGTTCGACCACGTGACCCCGGACATGTCGATCTACACGGACGAGATCTTCGGGCCGGTGCTGTCGGTGCTGCGGGTCGGCTCGTACGACGAGGCCGTGGCCCTGGTCAACGCCAACCCGTACGGCAACGGCACGGCGATCTTCACCAACGACGGCGGGGCCGCCCGGCGCTACCAGCACGAGGTGGAGGTCGGCATGGTCGGCGTCAACGTGCCGATCCCGGTGCCGATGGCGTACTACTCGTTCGGCGGCTGGAAGTCCTCCCTCTTCGGGGACCTGCACGCCCACGGCCCGGACGGGGTCGCCTTCTTCACCCGGGGCAAGGTGGTCACCAGCCGCTGGCTGGACCCCCGCCACGGCGGGGTCAACCTGGGGTTCCCCACCCAGACCTGAGCAGTCGCAGGGTGCCCGCCCCGACCAGGTACGCCACCAGGGCGGTCACCGGCAGGCCCAGGGGTTCCGGTGCGGCCTTCGGGGCGACGCTGTTGGCTGCCATGGCGTACACGACGGCGCCGTATCCGGCGACGGCGAGTGCAACTGTCCACCACGGGGTCGGCCGTCCGTCTCCCCGCGGCCGGTCGACCCCGCCCTGTCGATGATCGGGCTGCCGCTGGCCGGCGGCCGGCCGGTCGGCGGGGTGTTGCCGGTCGGTGGCCGGCTGGTCGGTGGAATGGTGCCGGCTCGCCGTCGAGCGGCCGGTGCGGGCCTCGATCGGGCCGAAGATCGTCACCAGTACGGCCAGCACCGCGCTCAGCATCAGCAGCCAGGGCAGCCGCCAGGCGAACCAGGCTCGCGTGCCGGCGGCCGGGGTGGGCAGCAGACCGAGCCCGTCGAGCCCGCCCACCAGCAGGATCACCGCGCTGAGGTGCCAGAGGAAGACCGTGAGTACGACCGCGTTGACCGCGATCACCGCCTGCCACGGGCGGCTGCGGCGCAGCCAGCGTTCGGCGGGTTCACGCAGCAGCAGGATGAGTCCGAGTTGGGCGGTGGCCACGGCGAGCAGTGCCACGCTGGGCGGCGCGGCGTTGTCCAGCCGCTGACCCGGCAAGTTGATCATGCTCACCGGGTACGGTCCGGGGCCGGTGAGCAGCACCGCCACGGTGAGTCCGGCCGCGAGCATCACCAGGGCGGCCCGAGGCGACATCGGTAGACATCGGGTGCGCAGTCCTCGGCGTGGTGGACTCCGGTCCGCCGCCGCGGCTGGCGGTTCGCGCCCGGGCGAGGATGGTCGGCAGTCGCCATGTCGGGCGTCGTACCAGGCGAAACCGAGCTGGTGGACGGCGAGCCAGCCGAGCAGGTAGTTGGCCAGGGCCAGTTCGGCCGGACCGAACGCGCGTCCTGCGTCGCCCAGGGCCACCAGGGCCGCCAACGCCACCGGCACGACCAGCCCGAAGCGGCGGTGCAGCGCGTACATGAGCGGGGTCAGCGGCACCACCGCCAGGTAGGCGGCGAGGAACCACAGCGGGATGGTGGCGAACCAGATGACCGTACGGACCAGGCTCGCCTCGGCTCCGACCAGCCGGGCGATCAGCGCGCTGCCGGCGAGCACCAGTACCAGCGCGGTGGTCGGGCGCAGCAGCCGAGCGCTACGTCCGAGCAACCAGCTGCTGACCTCACCACCCCGGTTGCGGTGTGCCGTCAGCGCGGCGGCGTTGGCGTACCCGCCCACCAGGAAAAACACCGGCATCACCTGGACCAGCCAGGTCAGCGGATAGGCCCACGGCAGCGACGGCAGGGCCGAATGGCCGTCGGGCTGTCCATGCCGGTCGTAGGAGATGGTGGCGATCGCCCAGTGACCGAGCACGACCATGAGGATCGCCAGGGCCCGAAGCAGATCCAGGTAGCGCTCACGGTCGGCCGGTGTCCTCGCGGCGAGTGCGGCCAGGCGGCGCATCAACCGAGGGTATGCCCAGTCGAGGCGATGTTGCCCAGGCTGGCCCGAATCTGCATGGCCTTCTGGTCGTCGATGTCGTCGAACACGGCAAGCGCGCGCCGCCACGCGACGGCGGCACCCTCGTGTTCGCCGGCCTCGTACAGCGTGTCGCCGAGATTCGTGTCCGCCGTCGCCTCGCCGTGCCGGTCGCCGAGGGAGGCGTACAGTTCCCGCGTGCGATGGTAAAGCTCGGCGGCCCGGTCGTACTCGCCGAGCATGCGGTGCACGTAGCCCAGGCTGTCGTGAGTGACGGCGGCCCCGTCCACGTCGCCGAGTTCGTTGAGCATCGCCAAAGCCTGTTCGCAGTACGCGACCGCCGCGCGGTGGTCGCCGAGCTGGGCATGGCACCAGCCCACCGAGTTGAGCGTCTTGGCCTCGCCGATGCGGTGCCCAGCTCGGCGGAACAGCTCCAATGCCCGTAGGTCGTTGCGTAACGCCGTCTGATGGTCATCGGCCTGGTCGGCGATCCACCCCAGACTTCGGTGGGTGAACGCCTGATGAAGCGCGTCGTCCAGCCCCTCGAACAGATGCAGCGCCCGCTGCTGGTGTTCCCGGGCGTCGCCGTAGCGGCCGAGCCGGGTGGCGGCCCCACCGAGGAAGCGGTGGGTGTGAGCCTCCGCCGCCGGGTCACCGAGCCGACGGGCGGCGGACAGGGCGATGTGTTGGGTGCTGGTCCAGTCGTGCCAGTGGCCGCGCAGGTCGAGGAAGCTCACCAGGGCGGCGGCGAGTTGCCAGGCGTGGGTGTCATGGCCCGAACCGGCCGCGAGGTCGACGGCGGCGACGAGTACGGCGTGTTCGGCGGCGAACCAGGCGAGTGCCGACTCGCGGTGGGTGAACCCCTCCGGGACCACCCCGGGTGCGGCGGTGGCGAGCGAGATCGGGCCCCGGGGCGGCTGCAACAGCAGTTCGGCGTCGTGCGCGCTGTGCAGGTAGTGGTCGAGGAGACGCCGGGTGGCTGCCCGCCGCCACTGGGCCGGCTCCGCCTCGGCCAGTTCCTCGGCGTACGCGCGCAGCAGGTCGTGGCAGGTGAACCGACCCGGCCGATGTTCGGTGACCAGGTGGGCCTGGACCAGTTCGGCCAGGGACGCCCGGACCTCGACCACGGTCGCCGCGGCGAGGCTGGCCAGGGCGGCGACCCCGATGTCCGGCCCCGGGAACAGCCCGCACAGGCGGAACAGACGTGCGGCCGGCTCGCTCACCTGCTGGTACGAGCAGCTGAGGGCGGCTCGCACGTCAACGCGCGAATCCGTTCCCGCCAGCGGGTCGAGTCGCCGTGGTGCGTCCCGCAGCTCAGCGGTCACGGCGGCCAGCGGGAAGTGCGGGTGGGTCGCGGCCCGGGCGGCCACCACGGCGATGGCCAGCGGTAGGCCGGCACACCTGTCGATGAGTTCGTCGACCGCGTCGGGTTCGGCCGCCATCCGTCGGGCTCCGATCCGGCGGCCCAGCAGGGTCCTCGACTCCATCCGATCCAGCAGCGGCACCGCGATCGGTCGGGCACCCTCTGCGGCGACGAGGCCGGGCAGTTGGCTGCGACTGGTCACCAGGACCAGGCAACCGGCCGAGCCGGGCAACAACGGGCGAACCTGGTCGGCATCGCGGGCATTGTCCAGCACCATCAGCAACCGGCGGCCGGTCAGCAGGCTGCGGAACAGATTGATCTGTGCCTCCAGATCGCCCGGAATCCGCATTCGGGGCACCTCGAAGGCGTCCAGGAAGTGGCGGATCGCGTCACTGGGCGGGACCGGTGCCCTTCGGTCGAATCCCCGCAGGTTGACGTGGAGCTGACCGTCCGGGAAATGTTCCCGCATTCGTTGTGCCCAATGGATGACCATTGTCGTCTTACCCACGCCGGCGGTCCCGGTGACGACCGCGATGACCGGGGCAGTGGTGGTGGCGTCCAGGTCGGCGCGCAGCCCGTCGAGTTCCGCCAGCAGTTCCCGCCGTCCGCTGAAGGCGCCGAGGGCCGCCGGGAGTTGGGCGGGCACCGGCAATGCCGGTTGCGGGCGGTCCGTGGCCGGATCCGCCTGCGGTCCGGTGCCGGGCAGCGCGGGTCCTGCCGGATCCGCCACCCGCCGGTCGGTGTCCGGTGCGGCGGTACGGTGTGGTCCGCCGGTCGCGAGGCGTTCGCCGACCACCCGTTCCCATCGGGTGGCCCACGCGCCCGCCTGAGCCGGTGTCACACCGAGGGCGAGCAGCAGCCGGTCGAGTACATCCATCGGCATCACACTGTTGCCGTTGAGGTAGTTGGCCAGGCTGCTCCGGGGGACGCCGGTGGCCGCAGCCAGGTCCTGGAGGGAGAGCCGAGCCTTGCCTCGGGACCGGGCGGCGCGGATCCGCAGCCGGTTCAGCTCCGCCAACAACTCCTGCTCCGGCTCGCCTGAATCAGCCGTGGAAGAACCGGCATGGCTGTTGGTCACAGCCGCATCGTCGCACCCGATGTCCAGCATCGTCCATGGACGTCCAACGGTGGCGGTATCGCGCTCGCCGGCTGGCAGTCTGGGATCCAGAAGTGGTGTGCCGGGTTCGGGGGATCCGAATTGGCTTGGTGAATTCGGGAATCGGCACGCCGGGGAGAAATCGACGAGAGGAAAAGCGATGAAACGAAAGCTGCTGATGCTGGCCGCCGCCGGCCTGATGGCGTCCGCCGCGCTGATCCTGCCCGCCGCGTCGGCGTCCGCTGCCGCCGTGGGTGCGGGCTGGGAATACCCGGACGACGTCGCCACCATCCAGGGGTGGGACTACCCGGGCTAGTTGGTGACCCGACCCGACCGCTGAAGGGGCTTCACATGAAGATCCAGCATCTTGCCTTGAAGCTGCCAGTGGTGTTCGCGGTGGCCGTCGGCGTCCTGGTCGCCACCGGCTCGCCGGCCGCCGCTGCCAACGACGACCACTACGTGACCACCTGGGACAGCTTCAAGGGTTGCCAGGCCGGCCGCCTTGACTTCGTCGACTACGGCGAGGGAGCGCCCGGTGGTGGAATGAATGACGACTACTTCATCGTGAGGGACACGTGCGCCAACGGTGACGGGGTCTTGGCGTACGTGTATCTCAATGGCGTCCAGAGGGGCACCAAGTACAACGGTGGCGGCTCCGGCACGTCGATCATCTGGGATCCGGTTCAGGTCTACGCGGGGGACGAGGTCAGAATGGTGATCTGCGAGGCCAACGGACCTTCCGACTACCAGGGCTACAACTGCCAGCCCAGCACCTTTCGCAGCATTGACGGCTAGCACTGCAGCGGCACGTGCCTGAGGCGGAGTTCCGGCAGTCCGGCCCCGCCGCACCGAGGTTGGTCCAGGCCACTGCCAGTCGCGCTGCTACGACGCCCGGTACCGCCACATGATCGTGCCAGAACACTCCACAACTCCCAAAGTGGCCCGCCCTCCGATCCGGAGGGCGGGCCACGGCGTTGATCAGGAGGCGGCTGAGGTATCGATATTTATCTACTTATCAACGTTCGTGCTGGTCATGGCGGCGCCGTGGTGGCCGGTGGTGGGGTGGTCGGAGCTGCGCGACTGGTAACAGTTTGAAAACTTCGCCCACGGTCTTGACATGGAGGGGCTTTCAGTAAGAACTTTTACCACTAACAGTTAACAGTCTTTTCCGAAAGGCTTCCCATGGTTGATCACGAGGCGGACACCTCCGCGGGCGCCGCGGTGGCCGACGTCGACGGGATCGACCGGCGGGACGCCCTGGGAGTGGCGTCCGACGGGATACTGGCCCGGGTCCGGACCGGCGCCGACGAGTTGACCGGGGCGCTGCGGCGGGTCGCCGAACACGTGCTCAGTGACCCGGCGGCGGCGGCCCGGGCGACCATCGTGGAGCTGGCCGAACGCAGCGGCACCTCACCGGCCACGGTGACCCGCTTCTGCCGGGCGATGGGCTTCGAGGGCTACGCCGACCTGCGGTTGGGCATCGCCGCCGAGACCGGCCGGGCCCGCTCGGCCGGGTGGAGCGTCGACATCGGACGTGAGATCCAACCGGGCGACCCCCTGGAACGGGTGTTGGAGCAGATCATCGCCGCCGACACCCGGGCCATGCACGACACCGCCGCGCTGCTCGACCTCGCCGAGGTGGAACGGGCCGCGGTCGCGATCGCCGGGGCCAGCCGGGTCAACATCTTCGGCGCCAGCGGCAGCGCCCTGGTCGGGGAGGAGATGCAGTTCAGCCTGCACCGCATCGGGGTGGCCGCCTGGGCGTGGAACGACGTGCACTCCGGACTCGCCGCCGCCGCCCTGCTGCGGCCCGGCGATGTCGCGTTGGGCATCTCGCACAGCGGTCAGACCCGGGAGGCCATCGAGATGCTCGCCGAGGGCGGCAGCCGGGGGGCCACCACGATCGCGCTGACCGGGTTCCGCCGTTCCCCACTGGCCGAGTTGGCCGACATCGTGCTGCTCACCGCCAGCCAGGCCACCACCTTCCGGCCGGACGCCCTGTCGGCCCGGCATCCGCAACTGGTCGTGTTGGACCTGCTCTACATCGCGGTGGCCCAACGGACCCATGACCGTGCCCACGCGGCCTTCCGGCGTACCGCCCAGGCCGTCGACGGGCACAAGGCCGCGCGCGCGGCCGCCACCTGAACCACGACGCCAGGCCGCCTCACCGCCCATCTGACCCGACACCACAAGGAGCGCCGAAGAATGTCCGTCAACCCCGAACTCGACCGCCGGACCCTGCTGCGCCGCGCGGCGGCCGCGGGTCTCCTGGTGACCCCCGCCGCCGGCCTGCTCAGCGCCTGCGCCGGCAGCACGCCCAGCCCGAGTAACGACAACGCCGGGGAGAAGAGCGACGACAACCCCTTCGGGGTGCAGGAGAACAGCGCCGTGAAGGTGGTCATCTTCAACGGCGGTCTCGGTGACCAGTGGGCGAAGGAAGACCAGGCGATCTTCAGCGCCAAGCACGCCAACGTCACGGTCAACATGAGCTCCACCCAGAAGATCAAGACCGAAGAGCAGCCGAAGATGGCGACCACCCCCAGCGACGTCGTGATGAACTCCGGCGCCGACATGATGGACGTCAGCACCCTGGTCAACGAGGGCGCCATCGAGCCGCTGGACGACCTGCTCGCCGCCCCGGCCTGGGACAGCCCGGGGACGGTGGCGGACACCCTGCTGCCGGGCACCGTGGCCGACGGCACCTTCCAGGGCAAGTTCTACGTGGTCAACGTCGCCTACACCGTCTGGGGCAACTGGTACAACGACGCCCTGTTCAGCAAGGAGGGCTGGGCGCCGCCGAAGACCTTCGACGAGTTCTTCGCCCTGGCCCCGAAGATCAAGGCCAAGGGCATCGCACCGTACGTCTACGACGCCGTGCACGGTTACTACCCGCGCTGGGCGCTGATGGCCACCATCTGGAAGTCGGCCGGCAAGCAGGCGGTCATCGACATCGACAACCTCAAGGAGAACGCCTGGCGGGCCGAGGGGGTGCTGCCCGCGCTGGAGCAGTGGGAGAAGCTGGTCAAGGACAAGCTGCTGCTGCCCGGCCGGCTGGACCACACCCAGTCCCAGCAGGCCTGGCTGGACGGCAAGGCGGCCTTCATCCAGGTCGGCACCTGGCTGAAGAACGAGATGGCGGCGACCATTCCGCCCGGCTTCGAGATGAAGATCTCCGACTACTGGGGTCTGGGCGCCACCGACAAGGCCCCCAACGACGTGTACGCCGGTGCCGGTGAGGGCATCGTGGTGCCGAGCAAGGCGCCGAACAAGGCAGCGGCCAAGGAGTTCCTGCGGGCGGTGCTCTCCAAGGCCGGTTCGGCGAAGTTCGCCGAGCTGACCAAGTCCCTGGCCTCGACCGTGGGCTCCGGGGACAAGGTCCAGGACTCGGCGCTGGCCAGCGCCAACGAGCTGATGAAGAACGCGCCGAAGGACCTGGTCTCGGTGAAGTTCTGGAACTTCTACGCCGACCTGGACAAGGAGAGCCAGAACCTCTCCCAGGAGTTGATGGCCGGTCGGATCACCGCCGCGCAGTTCGTCGACAAGATGCAGGCCGCCGCGGACAAGGTGGCCAAGGACTCGTCGATCACCAAGCAGACCCGCGACGCCTGACCCCCGACCGAACGAGGAAGTGAGCGGCGATGCGGCACGGTGTGGGGCGTTTCGTCACGGGTTTCCTGGCGCTGCCGGTCGGGCTGTACCTCTTCTACGTGGTGTGGCCCTTCCTCCAGGCGGCCGGGTACTCGCTGACCGACTGGGGCGGCTACTCCGACCGGCAACAGTTCGTCGGGCTGGAGAACTACCTCCGGCTGTTCTCCGACGAGCTGATCAGGAAGGCGTTCTGGCACAACGTCTTCTTCCTGGTCACCGTGCCGCTGTTCACCATCGCGCTGGCCCTGTTCCTGGCGTTCCTGCTCAATGTGGGCGGACGCGAGGACAAGGCCGGCATCCGGGGGGTGTTCGGCTCCGGCCTGTACAAGGTGATCTTCTTCTTCCCGCAGGTGCTGTCCCTGGTCGTCATCGCGGTGATGTGGCAACAGATCTACCGCGCGGACGGCCAGGGCCTGATCAACGGCGTACTGATGAAGATCGGTCTGGTCGACGAGAACGACCCGATCACCTTCGTGTACGACCCGGAGCCCTTCCTCGGCGTACCGGCGGTGTTGTGGTGGCTGCTGGTGATCGCGGTCTGGAGCGGGGCCGGCTTCTACATGGTGCTGTTCTCCGCGGCCATGCAGTCCATTCCGAAGGACATCTACGAGGCGGCCCTCCTCGACGGCGCGGGTCGCTTCCACACCTTCTTCCGGATCACCCTGCCCCTGCTGCGGGACACCGTCTCGGTGGCCTGGGTGTATCTGGGCTTCATCGCGCTGGACATGTTCGCGCTGGTCTACATCATGACCCCCAGCCAGGGCGGCCCGAACCACGCCAGCGAGATCTTCGCCTCGGTGATCAACTTCAACGCCTTCCAGCGGGGCCAGTTCGGCTACGCCTGCGCGATCGCGGTGGCCCTGGCGATCTTCACGATCCTGCTGGCTGCGTTGCAGCTACGGATCACCCGTCGTGAGCGCATCGAGTACTGAGGAGACACCGACGATGAGCACGGTGACCCACCCTCCGGCCGGGCCCGGGCAGGCCCCACCCTCGGACCGTACGCCGGGCCCACGCGCCGCCGTCGACGGCAGCCGCGCCGGGGCGAAGATCTTCAACGGCTTCTCGCATCTCTTCCTGGCCGTCTGGGCGATCATGGTGGTCTACCCGCTGCTGTGGGTGATCATGTCGGCGCTCAAGACCGACTCGGAGGTCATCCGCAAGCCGCTGTCGCTGTTCCCGGAGACGTTGCAGTGGGACAACTTCGCCCGGGCCTGGACCGAGGGGCAGATCGGTTCGTTCTTCCTCAACACCGTGCTGGTGCTGACCGGAAGCGTCTTCCTCACCATGCTGCTCGGCTCGATGGCTGCGTACGTGCTGGCTCGCTACGAGTTCCCCGGCAACCGCTTGATCTACTACATGTTCCTGTCCGGGCTGACCCTGCCGGTCTACCTGGCCGCGGTGCCGCTGTTCAAGGGCGTCTACAACATGGGGGTGACCCTGCCCTTCCTCGGCCCGAACAGCTACTTCATGCTGATCCTGGTCTACGTGGCCTGGTCGTTGGCGTTCACGGTCTTCTTCATGCACTCCTTCTTCCGTACGTTGCCGAACGCGATCGCCGAGGCGGCCATGGTCGACGGGGCCTCCCACAGCCGGTTGTTCTTCAGCGTCATGCTGCCGATGGCCAAGCCGGGCCTGATCAGCATCGGCATCTTCAACGTCCTCGGGCAGTGGAACCAGTGGTACCTGCCGACCCTGCTGATGCAGTCGGTGGCGGACGAACCGAAGAAGCAGGTCATCTCCCAGGGCCTGATCGAACTCTCCGTCAACCAGGGCTACCGCTCCGACTGGTCCGGCCTGTTCGCCGGGGTCACCATGGCGATGCTGCCGGTGCTGATCGTCTACATCGTCTTCCAGCGCCAGGTGCAGTCCGGCCTCACCGCCGGGGTCAGCAAGTAACGAGACCCGCGCGCAGCCGGCTCATCCGGTTGATCAACTCCGTTTCGGCGCCATGGTGGTATCCCGCTCGCGCGGATCCCGCCATTGCGCCGTAACGGTTTCGTAGCCCCGTCGTCACGCTCCTCCCTGGGTGAGCGAACCGACATCAGGTGCTTGACTCGTCAATATCTTAACGAGTAAGTTCGACAGGCATCGATACTTGTCTCACGGAAAGCAGGTGAAGGATGCTCAAGCTCTTCGCTGCCGCCGCGGCCGTCGCAGGCGTGCTGGTCGCGGCCCCTCCCGCCTCGGCGGCAACCGCCGAGTCGGGGTGGGGAAGATATCTGCCCGGCAACTGCGTGCCGGGCACGTTCTGCGGCTGGCCCAACTGGGACCACCCGCCGGAGGGCCCCACCGCGACTCCCTCCCTGGTGACCACCACCGACTGGTCCGGCAGCGTCACGGTGTTCAACTTCTACAACTACACCTCCCGCAACGTCGACATCGACTGGCACCTGCCGGGGACGACCTACGCCGGCACCTTCTGCGCCACCCCTGGCGACGCGGACCTGTACGTGCCGATGACCGTGACGAAGGTGGTCTTCCACACGCGCAACTGCCGGTGAATCCCACAACGAGAAGTAGGTGAATCATGCTCAAGACCATGCTCAAGTCCCTCGCTGTCGCCGCGGCTGTCGCAGGCGTGCTGGTCGCCGCCCCTCCCGCCTCGGCGGCAACCGCCCAGGCGTCAGACGGAATGTGGCCGTCCGGGAACTGCCCGCAGGGCGTGTTCTGCCTCTGGCCCGAATGGAACGAATGGATGACGCCGGCCCTGACGACCAACACCGACTGGTCCGGCGAGATCCCGGGATACCTGTTCTACAACAACACCTCCCGCAACGTCGACGTCACCTTCCGCTGGCAGCATGACTCCCCGTGGGGCCCCTTTACCATCTGCCTGACCCCCGGCAACGGGCAGGACACGTACTGGCCCGGAATCGTGACGAGTGTGAAGGTCCACACCCAGCCCTGCGTGTGGTGATCCCGTAGCACTGCCCGGACGGACCGAGGCGCCCCGAGGGTGTCGGTGGGTCCGGGCAGGATGGGGGTGTGCTGGTCGCGGTGGTGGCGGGGGAGGGCGGTGCGGGCGTGCTGTGCCCGCTGCGCGTCGACGGGCGGTGCGCCGGTCCGCCCGAGCCCGTCACCGACCTCGCCACCGCCGTCGCCGCGCGGGAGGCCCAGGACCGGCCCCGCTGGGTCTGGGCCTCCGGCGCGACCCTCTACCCCGGCCTGCTGCGCGCCGGGGTCCGGGTCGAGCGCTGCCACGACGTCGAACTGACCGAGTCCCTGCTGCTCGGCTACGCCGGCCGCTGGGGTGAACCGCGTTCCCTGGCGGCGGCCTGGGCCCGGCTGACCGGCGCACCGGTGCCACCCGATCCGCCGCCGCGGGCCGCCGCCCCACCCGGGGCCGGGCAGGCCGCACTCTTCGAGGCCGTGCCCGGGCCGCCGGGTCCCGACATCACCGCGTTGACCCGGGTGTACGCCGACCAACTCGACCGCATCGCGGCCACCGGGCATCCCGGTCGCTTTCGTCTGCTGGTGGCCGCCGAGTCGGCCGGGGTGCTGATCGCCGCCGAGATGGGGGCGGCCGGGCTGCCCTGGCGGGCCGACGTGCACGACAGCATCCTCACCGAGCTGCTGGGAGAGCCCTCCCCGGTGGGTGGCCCGCCGCGTCGCCTGGCCGAACTGGCCGCCCGGATCGCGGAGGCCTTCGGCGTACGCCAGTTGCATGCCGATTCCCCGGCGGAGCTGCTGCGGGCCTTCTCCCGTGCCGGCATCGACCTGCCCAACACCCGGTCCTGGGTGCTGCGCGGGGTCGACCATCCGGCGGTGCCGCTGGTGCTGGAGTACAAGGAGCTGTACCGGATCTGGACCGCGCACGGCTGGGCCTGGCGGGACGCCTGGGTCCGCGACGGCCGCTTCCAACCGGAGTACGTGCCCGCCGGGGTGGTGTCCGGTCGGTGGGCCACCCGGGGCGGGGGTGCGTTGCAGATCCCGAAGGTGATCCGCCGGGCTGTGGTGGCCGATCCGGGTTGGCGGTTCGTGGTGGCCGACGCCGGGCAGTTGGAGCCCCGGGTGCTGGCGGCCGTCTCCGGTGACGGCGGGCTGGCACGGGCAGGGGCCACCGGGGACCTCTACGCGGCCCTGGCGCGGGACGCCTTCGGCGGCGACCGGGGGCGGGCGAAGCTGGCCCTGCTAGGGGCGATGTACGGGCAGACCGGCGGGGCGGCCGTACCGGCCCTGGCGGTGTTGCGGCGCAACTACCCGACGGCCTTCGGGTACGTCGAGGCGGCGGCGCGTACCGGTGAGGCCGGCGGGTTGGTGCGCTCCTGGCTGGGGCGGACCTGCCCGCCGGGCACGGCGGGTTTCGCCACCGACGAGGGGCCGGTCGATCCGGACGCGGCCGGCGACCCGCAGTCGCCCCGGGCCCGGGCGGCGCGGTCCCGGGGCCGGTTCACCCGCAACTTCGTCATCCAGGCCACCGCCGCCGAGTGGGCCTCGACCCTGCTGGCGGTGCTGCGCGGCGAGCTGGCCGGCACCGAGGCCGAGCTGGTCTTCTTCCAGCACGACGAGGTGATCGTGCACTGCCCGGCCGAGCAGGCCGAGGCGGTGGCCGAGGCGGTCCAGCGGGCCGGTCGGCGGGCCACCGCCCTGCTGTTCGGCGACACCCCGGTGCGCTTCCCGCTGGACCTGTCGATCGTCGAGTCCTACGCCGACGCGGCCTGAGTCTGGCCGAGGCGACCGGCCGGCTGCCGGTGGCCCGCAACACCAACCCGGTGAGCATCTGGGGCTTGTCAACAAAGGGTCCTTCCCGTTGCTGAGGTGCCCTTCCTTGCCCAGGGGTGTCTGATTTATGTGATTTGCCCGCCACTCTCCACAGGGCGCGATCGTTGCTCACGGTGTGCGTCGGACGGGACGGGCAGTGCCGCAGTGCCTGCCGGTTCCACTCTGGAGGGAGCTCGGCTCTGAACCGGATCGCAGGAATGATCATCGCTGCGGGGGGTGGTCGCCGCATCGGCGGCCCGGAAGCCCTGCTGCACCAGGGCGGCAAGCCCCTGGTCGACCAGATGATCGACACGCTGACCGAGGCGGGCTGCCGGCCCATCGTGGTCGTTCTCGGTGCCGCGGCCGACCAGGTCCGCGAGACCGCTGACCTGGACCGCGTCACCGTGGTGGTCAACCGGGCCTGGGGCACCGGGGTCGGCTCGTCGATCCGAGCCGGCCTGGCCGGGCTCGACGACGACGGGATCGAGGCGGTGGTGGTGGTGCCGGTCGACATGCCCGGGTTGACCGCCGCCGCGGTTCGCCGGGTGACCGCCCTGCCCTTCCCCGACGTGCTGGTCTGCGCCACCTACAACGGCCTGCGCGGCTACCCCATGCTGTTCGGCCGCCGTCACTGGGCCGGCATCGCGACCCTGGCCAGCGCCGATGTCGGGGCCCGCCCCTATCTGCTGGCCCACAAGGACCAGATCGTCGACATCGCCTGCGACACCGTAGCCGACGGCAGCCGCGTCGACACCCCCGAACTCATGGCCCTCTACGGCCTCTCCGTCCCCGAACAACGCATCCCCGCCTGACCCCACCCTCCTCCCTCCCTCGCTCCCCACCCCGCCCCAGCGCCGTCGATCTTGCACTTCTGGTCACCAAAAAGACCGACTATGCGGCTTTTGCCGCGACGAAAAGTGCAAGATCTGTGAAGGTTTTTGTCAAGCGGTGGCTTCGAGGGTGCGCCAGATTTGGCGGGCTATGTAGCGTTTGAGGCTGCGGGTGATCTCGGTGGGGGTGCGGCCTTCGAGGGTGCGGCGGTTGATGTAGTCCTTGGTGGGTTGGTGGCATCGTTGTCGGGCTTTGGCGATGGTGTGCAGGGCGGCGTTGAGGGTGCGGTCGCCGCCTCGGTTGAGGCGGTGGCGGACGATGCGTCCGGAGCTGGCGGGGACGGGGTTGGCGCCGGCGAGTGA